>JAPLBB010000039.1 GCA_026392945.1 Actinomycetota bacterium
ATTACTACCTCGCTATATTCAGGCTCGAGTATTTAACGCGATGTTGCAATCTGCAGCCAGTGAGCATGCAGCGCGGCGTCGTGCTATGAAATCGGCAACTGACAATGCTGATGAATTAATTAAGTCGTTAACTCGACTTGCGAATGCGGCTCGTCAAGCCGAAATTACCCAAGAGATCAGTGAAATCGTAGGCGGCGCAGATGCGCTCGCCTCAGCTAGCGCAGGGAGCGAATAATGTCAGTTAAATCAGCAACTGGAAGAGTTGCCCGTGTAATTGGACCGGTAGTGGATATTGAATTTCCAGCCGATGCAATGCCAGCCATCTTTAATGCATTAAATATTGATGTCACGGTGGGGGGAGAGACCAAGAAGTTAACACTTGAGGTCGCCCAACACATTGGTGACAACTTAGTGCGCGCGATCTCTATGCAACCAACTGACGGCATGGTTCGTGGTTCAACTGTTACCGATACTGGAAGTGCGATCTCAGTTCCAGTCGGAGATGTAACAAAAGGACATGTATTTAATACCTTGGGTGAATCATTAGATGTTCCAACCTCCTCATTAGATATTAAAGAGAGATGGCCAATCCACCGAACCGCTCCAGCATTTGATCAACTTGAATCAAAGACTGAGATGTTTGAAACTGGAATTAAAGTTATCGATCTACTAACACCTTATGTAAAGGGTGGAAAGATCGGATTATTTGGTGGCGCAGGTGTAGGTAAAACAGTTTTGATTCAAGAAATGATTTATCGAGTAGCTGAAAACTTTGGCGGAGTTTCTGTATTCGCCGGTGTTGGTGAGCGTACTCGTGAAGGTAATGACTTGTTCCTAGAAATGACTGAAACCGGTGTTATTAATAAGACCGCATTGGTCTTCGGACAAATGGATGAGCCACCTGGCACACGTCTACGTGTTGCACTTTCAGCATTAACAATGGCTGAGTACTTCAGAGATGTGCAGAAGCAGGATGTGCTTTTGTTCATCGATAATATTTTCCGCTTTACGCAAGCAGGTTCTGAAGTATCAACACTGCTTGGCCGTATGCCATCTGCGGTGGGATACCAACCAACACTTGCTGATGAGATGGGTCAGTTGCAAGAACGTATTACCTCAACTCGTGGTCACTCAATTACCTCGATGCAGGCTATTTATGTTCCAGCAGATGACATCACCGACCCAGCACCACACACAACATTTGCTCACTTAGATGCAACCACAGTGTTGTCTCGTCCAATCTCTGAGCTTGGTATCTATCCTGCGGTAGATCCACTTGATTCAACCTCACGTATTTTGGATCCTCGTTATATTGGCGAGCACCATTTCCGAGTTGCAAACCGAATCAAACAAATTCTGCAGCGTTACAAAGATCTGCAAGACATTATTGCGATCTTAGGTATTGATGAACTCTCTGAAGAGGATCGCATCCTGGTAGGAAGAGCTCGTCGTATTCAACGTTTCTTGTCTCAAAACACATTCGTAGCAAAGGTATTCACCGGCTTAGAAGGTTCATTTGTGCCGCTAACTGAAACTATTGCTGCATTTGAAGCGCTCGCTGATGGAAAGTATGACCATGTCCCAGAGCAAGCATTCTTTATGTGCGGTGGCTTAGATGATGTTGAAAGAAGAGCAGCAGAGTTGGCTAAGTCATAACTCATGTTAAAAGTTGAGGTAGTTACCCCTGAGCAACGGGTTTGGAGTGGAGAAGCAAAGATGGTCTCTGCCCGAACTCTTGAAGGTGATCTTGGCGTACTGCCAGGACATGCACCGTTGCTTGGGGTACTTGCCGATGGCACAGTTTCAATTAAATCTGCCGATGGCAGCGTAAATGATTTTGTTATTAATGGTGGATTTATTTCAGTTTCAAAAGATCGAGTATCTATTCTCGGTGAGAGTGTTAGCTAAACTCTAGTTATATCTGCCCCAAGTGCTTGAAGTTGTGCTGGAAAATCTGGGTAACCGCGGTCAATATGAAATGCATCTTCAATAATTGTTACGCCATCACTTACTAATGCAGCCAGTACTAAGCCAGCACCAGCTCTAATATCAGTTGCAGCAACTGGAGCGGCAGATAACTGCTTTATGCCAGTAATTGAAGCATGGTGGCCATCTACTTGGATCTTTGCTCCCAGGCGAACTAATTCATTTACAAACATAAATCTTGCTTCAAAAACATTCTCAGTTACCAAAGAGGTGCCATCTGCAATTGCATTTAAGGCTATAACTAATGGCTGTAAATCAGTTGGAAAGCCTGGATAGGGAAGAGTTGCTACATCTACTGCAATTGGTCTTTTATCCATCTTCACTCTAAATCCATTTTCAGTTGTAGTGATAACTGCGCCTGCTTCAACTAATTTATCAAGTGGGACCTCAAGATGCTCTGCTCGGCCATTTTCAATTGTGATATCTCCTTGAGTTATCGCAGCTGCAAATGCCCAAGTGCCAGTCACAATTCGATCAGCTAAGGTGGCATGTTTAGTTGGCTTTAATTGTTTAACACCTTCAACTTTAATTGTGTGAGTGCCAAGACCTGTGATCTTTGCTCCCATACTGACTAGAAACTCTCCAAGATCTACCACGTCAGGCTCTCTGGCGGCATTATCGATGGTGGTAATTCCGCTTGCTAATGTTGCAGCGGTCATAATATTTTCAGTAGCGCCAACAGATGGAAACTCTAAAGTTATCGCCGCACCCTTTAAGCCATTAGGAGCCTTAGCAATAATAAATCCGTGTTCTAAAGTTATAACCGCTCCCATGTCAATTAAACCATTTATATGGTAATCAAGACCACGAGAACCAATTGCATCTCCACCAGGAAGTGCCACATCTGCTTCACCAACTCTAGTAATCAGCGGACCTAATACATTTATTGATGCTCGCATCTTTCTTACCAAGTCATAATCTGCCCGGTGCTCAAGTTTCTCCGGTACATCAATACTTACTTCACCTTGTTCTTTATTAATCTCAACTGTGCAACCTAATCTTGTTAATAACTCAGCCATGTAATCAACATCGGCAATTGCTGGCAAATTTGTAATAGTTGTTTTACCGGGTGCAAGTAATGTGGATGCCATCAATTTAAGTGCGGAGTTTTTGGCACCGGCAACGCTAACCGTGCCAGCTAATCTGGCCCCACCTGCTACTCGAAAGCGATCCATAATTAGCCCATTGTAATTGCTTGAGGTAGGGTGAAGTCATGGTCAACCTAACCCGTATCTACACAAAAACCGGTGATGATGGCACTACCTCACTTGGGGATATGAGCAGAACCTCTAAAAATGATCCACGGATTGAGGCATATGCAACAGTTGATGAAGCAAACTCATCAATCGGCGTAGTTCTTGCAATGGGTGATATCAAAGATGAAGAAATTATAAAGTTGCTAATTAGAGTTCAAAATGACTTATTTGATGTTGGCGCAGATCTTTGTACACCAGTTGTCGATAATCCAACTCATGAACCATTGCGGGTTTTAGAATCCCAAATTGATTATCTTGAAACACAAATTGATAAATACAATGAAAATTTGCAACCACTTCGCTCATTTGTATTGCCATCTGGTACGGCTGGAGCTTCATTGATGCACGTGGCAAGAACTGTAACTCGCAGAGCAGAGCGAGCAACCTGGCATGCAATCCACTCATTTGGTGGCGGAGTAAATCCAATTACTGCAAAGTATTTAAATCGCCTATCAGATTTACTTTTCGTTTTAGCGCGATATGCAAATAAAGAGATCGGTGATCAACTTTGGGTGCCAGGAGCAAACCGCTAAGAATTTAGCGTGGCTCTTGCAATCTTTAAGTCTTCTTCAAAAACTAAAATCTTAGGTCCAGTTTTTGTCTGTGATAACGTAGCTTTAATTCCTACCGATAATAATTTTTGTCTAAGCATTTCACCTTCAATATGATTTTTTGGCGAGGTAACAACCTTTAGTAAACCATATTCATCTTCACTGCCGATCTTCTTATCTCTTTCAATTAATGAATTTTTGCTTGAATAAGCCCACCGCAATAGCAACGCAAGTAACCCAACAACCAAGAAGCCCGAGAGTGAGATTAAATATAGATTGTTATTGACTCCGCCTAGCAATTTAATCCCTATCTCTATTTAGCAGGTGTGTAGACATTAGTTGGAATTGTTTCATTAGTTGCTGATTTATGGCAGATTGCTTGAATGCCGCCGACCACGATTCCATTTTTAGCAACTGCCGCTGCTGGTAGTCCAGTGCTTGGATCAGTAGTTGTTGCCATAAATAGTGGCTCATCACTAATTAATAGAATATTCGCATATGTTTTAGGTTCAAGCTCGCCATATGTTGTACGAAGTCTGCCTAGTAGCACTTTCTTATTCGGGTCAGATGGATCAATACCGGAGACTGTGGATTTAATCTCCCACCATTTACAAATGAAATCAGCGGCAACAATTACCGCACCACATGCATTTGTTTCACACTTCTTAACATCTGTTGCAAGTTTAATCTTTGCCGAAATCAGGCCTAATAACTCTTTACCACTTGGTATTTTCGCATAAATACCACTACTTGCGGTAAAACCAATTGGTGGCCAAACTGGTGATGGTGAAGGGATTGGAGTTGCAGTTTTCTTAACTCTCTTTTTCTTAACTGGCTTCTTTGTTGGTTTTTTACTAGTTGTTGTCGAAGGTGATGTTTGCACAGTTGAACCTGATTTTGAAGCGGCAGGTGTTGGAGAAGGTTTTGCGGTGGCGGTTGGTTTTGGAGTTGCTGCATATGAGCTACTTGAAATTAGTAATGTTGAGAGGAATATTGAAATTACTAACTTAAACTTCATTCTCTGCTCCACTTAAATGTTCTAATTGAGATGATTAATCCAGCAACTAACCAGATAACAAGAATTATTGCAGTCTTTCCAATCTCCCAGGTGCCGGCCACCTCTTGAGTCGCAAAATCCTCAGGTAGAAATACTGATCTCATTCCTTGGGTTAGCCACTTGAGTGGAAATACTGCTGCAAATTGTTGCATCCAAGTAGGTAGCGATGTAAAGACAAAAAATACACCGCTAAAAAATTGCAAGATAATTACGATTGGAGAGACAACAGCTGAAGCACCTCGACCACTTTTTGGCACAACTGAGAATGCAATACCTAAGACAGTAGAACATGCACTACCGAGAATTACTAACCAGGTGAAGTTCCACCAAAGGGTAGGTGAGGTTGGTAAATTTAATCCAAACATCAAGGTTCCAAATAAAAGCAGTAAAGCAGTTTGGATAATCATCAAAATTGTTACCAAAAGTGCCTTACCAATAAAGTATGAAGTTACCGACATAGGAGTTCCGCGCAAGCGTTTTAATGTTCCATCATCACGTTCCATTGGGATTGTGATGGCAAGTTGTTGAAAACCAGTATTAACTAAACCAGATGCGATCATTCCTGCCACAAAGTACTGACTGAAAGTAACTCCTGGGGCAATAGTGTCTTTAAATACTGAGCCAAATATAAATAACAAAATAACTGGGAAGAATAGAGTAAAGACAACTGATTCTCGCTGGCGTAAGAATTGCTTCAACTCAAGCTTTGTGCGCAGTAATCCAATTCGAATAACTTGTATTAGTGAATTCATTTAAGTTCACCAATCATCCGAAGGTAAATCTCTTCTAAGTTTGGCCGTAGTACTTGTAGCTCTGGGATTTGACCATTAAATTTTTGACTTAGTTTTATTACCTCTTCAGTTGGGTTTTGACTAAGTACTTCTTGGACTCGACCGTTTTCAAGCCAAGTGATTCGAGCTGGTGCGTTATTACGGCCACCTAAAGTATCTGGGGTGGCGATCTCAATAATCTTTCCATCATTAATTACTCCCACGCGATCGGCAAGTGCTTGTGCTTCATCTAAGTAGTGAGTTGTTAGCAGAATAGTTGTGCCCTCTGCTTTTAAAGTTCTGATTAAATCCCAAAATGATCTACGAGCCTCTGGATCAAAGCCGGTGGTTGGTTCATCTAAAAACAAAAGTTCTGGGGATCCAATAATGCCAAGTGCAACATCAAGCCTGCGTCTTTGCCCACCAGATAACTCTCTGGCTTTAGCATTAATTTTTTCTCGAAGTCCAACCTCATCAATTACCTGATCAACATCCCGAGCTTTTTCATAATAATTTGCAAAGTGTGAGATGGTCTCTATTACTGAAAGATCTGCGGCATCAGAGGTTGATTGCAAAACAATTCCAATTTGATTTCGCCATCGCTGACCAGCGGCACCTTTTGTAGCTGGATCAAAACCTAAAACTTTTACATCCCCTGAGTTTGCGCTTCGATATCCTTCTAAAATTTCAACCGTAGTAGTTTTACCAGCACCATTTGGGCCAAGGAGTGCAAATATTTCACCGCGCTCAACAGTTAGATCAATTCCAGAAACTGCTACCTTTTCGCCATATTTTTTAACAAGGCCACGAACTTCGATTGCAGGGGCAAGGCTCATAGCGACATCTTGCCGTAATTGGTAATAAATACTTAAATTGATTGGGAGAATACTCCTGTGAATAAGCGTAAAGGTAAGAAAAAGGGCAAGAGCAAGCCCTCGATAATTGATGATGAGTCGGATCTGACCACATCGAGTGAAGTAATTGAAGAAGATGACGATGGAATATTTGTTGTTAGAAAAATAAGTGGTTCAACTTCAAATAAACCTTATCGATGTCCCGGATGTGACCAAGTAATACCAATGGCCACCCCACACACCGTGGCATGGCAGGAGCATGATCAAGAGGGCCGGCGTCACTGGCATAACATCTGCTGGAGTAAGCGAAATATGCGAAAGCCAAAGATTGAGCGCACTAGAAACGCTCCTAGATATTGAGATTTTTGTTGGCAGAATATTTAATTTTCACTTCTTTAGTTATAGTTAGAAAATGAGCAAAACTTTCACCGCCCAGAATCCGGCAACTGCCCAACCCGTTGGCAATCCAATTGCTGAGTGGGATTTAGTTCAAACCAGTGCTGCAATAAAAGCTGCTGATTCCATAAAGGCAAAACTTTCATCAACTAATCCAACACAGCGTGCTGCATTGTTAAATGCAATTGCAGACGCCATTGAAGAACAAAAAGAAAAATTAGCTGAGACAGCAAACCAGGAGACCGCACTTCCAATGGCTCGTCTAGCTGGTGAAGTAATGCGAACTGTTATTCAAATTAGAGCATTTGCTAACTTAGTTAAAAGTGGCGGACATTTGCTACCAATAATTGATTTAGCAGATCCAAACTTTCTTCCTGTAGCACGTCCTGATCTTCGCAAATCACAACAACCACTAGGTGTAGTTGCAGTATTTGCTGCCTCTAACTTCCCATTGGCATTCTCAGTTGCAGGTGGAGATACCGCATCAGCACTTGCTGCTGGATGTCCAGTAATTGTTAAGGCCCACCCATCACATCCAAATACAAGTCAATTAGTTTATGAAGCAGTCATTAAGGGCTTAACCTCACAAGGTTTTCCAAAAGAGTTATTTGCAATTGTGCAGGGTGTAAATCCTGAGATCACCCATTGGCTTGCTAAAGCGCCAGAGATAACCGCGATTGGTTTTACCGGTTCTGGCATGGTTGGAAAATTATTAATTAAGTTATCTCAAGAAAGAGATGTACCAATTCCAGTTTATGCAGAGATGGGATCTTTAAATCCAGTTTTCTTTACGCCAGGTGCCTTGGCAGAAAAAGCAGATGAGCTAGCAAAGGCAGCGATGGATTCAGCACTCCTTGGCTCTGGCCAGTTCTGTACAAAGCCTGGAATTATTATTGTTCCCGATGATGCAAATGGTGACAAATTTATTTCCCAAGTTGAGGCTCATGTTGCAGCACAAAAAGTTGGACCATTATTAAATAAGGGAATAGCTAGCAGATTTACTGATGCAATTTCATCTCTGACAAAATCAAAAGGCTTAAAGGTTATCTCTGGTACAAATAATCCAGATGGTTTTGGTGTTACGCCAACAATATTTGTTGTTAACTGGTCTGATGTTAAAAATCACCATGACCTGCTTGAAGAACACTTTGGCCCAACATCAGTAATTATTAGAGCACCTTTTGATCAATTCTTAACTGTGGCGAATGCAATGGAAGGCCAACTAACCGCCGCTCTTCATGCTGCAGCTGGTGAGAATGTTAAAGATTTAGTAGCTAAGTTAAGTCAGTTAGCAGGCCGGGTAATTTGGAATGGTTTTCCAACTGCAGTATCGGTAACGGCAGCTCAAAATCATGGTGGGCAGTGGCCAGCATCATCTACCCACACAACCTCAGTTGGTTTAGATGCGCTGTATCGCTTTGTTCGACCTGTGGTTTATCAAAACTTTCCAGATAATCAGCTGCCAGCAGAGTTACAAAACGCTAACCCATATGGCATTGAGCGATTAATTAATGGAGAGCGCAGCAATAAAGCAATTAATTAATCACTTGTAATTAACAACCTTATTTTTGATTGTGCCAATTCCCTCAATTGTGGTCACAATATTTTCGCCGCCTTTTAAGAATTTCTCTGGCTTAAAGCCCATACCAACACCCTCAGGTGTTCCAGTATTAATTACATCTCCAGCTTTTAACTCCATGAATTGGGAGATATACCAAATACAGTGATTAATTCCGAAAATTAAATCATCAGTTCTAGAGTTTTGTCTTACCTCACCATCAATTGTGCAGGTAAGGGAAAGGTTATTTGGATCTAATTTATTTTTTGCAAGCTCATCTGCGGTAACAATCCAAGGACCCATTGGGTTAAATGATGGGAAGGATTTTCCTTTTACCCATTGGCCACTTCGTTCAACCTGCCAGTGACGCTCAGAAACATCTTGGGAGATTGTGTAACCAAGAATGTGATCAGCAGCCTCTTCCGGTGATTTCAAATATAAAGCGTTCTTACCAATTACAACACAAAGCTCAACTTCATAATCAGTCTTTAATGAGTTGGGTGGCACCACAATCTCATCATTTGGCCCAATTACTGTATCTGGTGCCTTCATAAAAATTACTGGTTCAGCAGGTGCTGCCATGCCAGTCTCTTTTGCGTGCTTTGCATAATTTAAACCAACACAAATTACCTTTGTTGGACGTGCAACTGGTGAGCCAATTCGGTAATCCGCAATCTTTACTTTAGGACGATTACTTAAATCAGCTTTGGCTAATTTTTCAAAGGCGCCATTTTCTAACTCAACCCGATTAAAATCACTTATTAGATCATCAACAAAGACCGCTTCAGTATCTGAGACAACAACTGCTGGCTTTTCTTTATAGATCTGACCTAAGCGTGCGATTCTCATAATTCTCACATTTCTGTTGAGGTGAAGTTTTGGTGCTAATGAACTAGAATACGAAAACCTTAACATAGGGATTTTCTCAATATTTGAGAGTAGGAAAGGGCGAGCGTGAGCGAAGAGAAGTTTGATCGCCGCAGCCAATACTGGTTTGGATTAAAAGATAAGGGTGGCTATATCCACCGCGAACGTCTTCGCAACCAAGGTTACGCCCCAGATGTTTTTGATGGTCGTCCGGTAATTGGAATTGCAAATACCTGGTCAGAGTTAAATCCATGTAATGGATCATTAGATGATGTTGCAGAGGCGGTTAAGCGCGGAGTTTGGGAAGCTGGTGGTTTTCCACTTGAGTTTCCAGCGATGTCACTAAGTGAATCACTACAGCGACCAACCACAATGTTATATCGCAACATGCTTGCGATGGAGGTTGAGGAGTTAATTCGCTCTCACCCATTAGATGGCGTAGTTCTTTTAGGTAATTGCGATAAAACTCCACCTGGATTATTAATGGGTGCAGCAAGTGTTGATCTACCAACTTTAATGATTACCGGCGGACCAATGCTTAATGGTCGCTACCACGGTGAAGCAGTTGGCTCTGGCACATTAGTTTGGAAATATAGTGAGCAAGTGCGAAGCGGAAAGATTTCTTTTGAAGAGTTTATGGCGATGGAATCATGTTCAGCACGTAGCCAAGGATCATGTATGACCATGGGAACTGCATCAACAATGGCATGTGTTACTGAAGCACTTGGTGTGCAACTACCAGGAGCTGCAGCAATTCCAGCGGTTGATTCCCGCAAATTCACATTAGCTCACCTATCTGGCCGCAGAATTGTGAAGATGGTCGAAGAGGATCTAAAGCTTTCTCAAGTATTAAACCTGAAAGCATTTGAAAATGCGATCAAAATTCTTGCCGCAATCGGTGGCTCCACAAATGCCGTAGTTCACCTACTTGCAATTGCTGGCCGCGTTGGTGTGCCACTTTCATTAGATGATTTTGATCGGTTGGGTAAAGATGTACCGGTTATTGCAAATATGATGCCAAGCGGTAAATTCCTAATGGAGGAGTTCTTTGATGCTGGTGGCGTGCCAACGGTAATGAAGGAGATCGCTAATTTAATTCACACCGATCACATCACTGTTACCGGAAAAACTGTTAAAGAAAATATCGAAGGTGCTGAGAATTGGAACAAAGAGGTTATTACCCCAGCGAATAATCCATTCCAAGCAGCAGGAGCTGGCATTGTGGTTGTTCGTGGTTCACTTGCTCCAGATGGTGCGATTATTAAAGTATCTGCAGCCTCACCAAAATTATTAACACATAAAGGAAAAGCTTTAGTATTTAAAGAGATTGAGGAGTATCTAAAGGTTGCAGATGATCCAAATCTGCCAGTAACACCAGACACAATTTTAGTTCTGCAAAACTCAGGGCCAAAGGGTTATCCAGGATTTCCTGAGGTTGGCAATATGCCAATGCCAAAGAAGATGTTAGATCTAGGAATTACCGACATGGTTCGAATCTCAGATGCCAGAATGAGTGGCACTGCATATGGAACAGTTGTATTACATGTGTCGCCTGAATCAACTGCTGGTGGCCCACTTGCATTTGTGCAAGATGGCGATGAGATTGAATTAGATGTGCCAAACCGTAAATTAAATTTACTTGTTTCAGATGAAGAGATGGCAAAGCGTAAAGCGGCTTGGGTTGCACCTAAACCTAAGGCAGATCGCGGTTGGAGCAAGATGTATATCGAGCATGTGCAACAAGCACACCTTGGTGCAGATCTTGATTTCCTAGTTGGTAGCAGTGGCGATTACGTGCCACGTCACTCCCATTAATTAATGGGATTTAAAAAGCGGGTATTTTCAGTTGCTTCAAACTCTAACAATCTATTCCACTTAGCATTTCGCTCACTGCCATGGGTTGAGCCAACTTTGATTTGCCCAGCTGAAAAGCCAGTTGCTAAATCAGAGAGCCAAGAGTCCTCATTCTCACCAGAACGAGCAGAAACAACCGTATTAAAGTTATTAGCCCGGGCTTGTTTTAATACATTATAAGTTGAGGTAACCAAGCCATTTTGATTAGCTTTAATCAAGATTGCGTTCGCACTCTTATCAGCAATCGCCTTATTTAATCGATCTAAATTAGTTGTTAGTAAATCATCTCCTAATACCTGAAGCTTCTTTGGGCACTCCTGCATAAAGTGCTGCCAAGCAGACCAATCATCTTCGGCGAAGGGATCCTCAATTGAAATAATTGGCTGGTTTGAAACTAAAGTGTTGACGTATTTAACAAACTCAGCAGATGTGTAGCTCTTACCTTGCGTACTTAGGTTGTAATTTTTGCCATCAAAAAATTGAGTTGAGGCAACATCAAGGGCTAAATTAACATCGCTGCCAACCTTTAATCCAACCTTTTCGATTGCATTAACTACAAACTCACATGCTTTTTCAATCGAATCAAATGCAATTGATAATCCGCCCTCATCAGCAATTAAGTTAGTAACAAAGCCCGCCTCTTTACCAAGCTTTGCTGCCATCTCCCGTACTGCCACAATCCAGGAGAGTGCTTCAGTAAATGATTTAGCTCCAGTTGGAATTATTAGTAGATCTTGAATATCCATCGCCCGGTTTGCATGAGCGCCGCCAGATAAAATATTAACCATCGGCATTGGAATTAAAAGTAGACCTTCAGGATTAAAGTATCTAGCAAGTGATTTATTTTGGGAGTGGGCATCGGCGTAGGCGGCAGCGAGTGAAACCGCAAGAGTGGCATTAGCACCTAATACTGAATGATCAACGCTTGGATCTAACTCAATTAACTGCGCATCTACTAGATTTAAATCAATCTGCTCTTCAACTAATCTTGGCGCAATCTTTTCATTAATATTTAAAACTGCTTGCTGCACTGAAAGACCTGAATAAAACTTCTCTGCATACTTACTGCCACTATCACGTAATTCTTTTGCTTCATGCTTACCGGTAGATGCCCCAGATGGAACTCTGGCAGTATGAGTTGTGCCATCAGTTAGTGAGATGGAGGCTGCAACTGTGGGCCGGCCTCTTGAATCTAATACTTGGTAACCAATTACCTTATTTATCTTCACTTAGCACTCATCTCAAATAACCCGGCAACTGCAAAATCAGATTTATCAGCCAAGATTGCTTTGGTAAAGCTTTGTAACTTCTTTTGTTGATCTGCACTTAAGTAATTTACTGGTGATTTACCTTCTACTCTGGCTAATGCGATTAAAGCGGCATGTTTAGCAACAGAGGGTGAGATAGCCCTTAACTTTTCATACTCTTTCACAAAGGTATTTGCAGTATTTGCCAATAGCTTTGCCTGCAGCCGGTCCTCTGCTCTAAAGAATTTGCAAACCAAATGCGCAATTAAGAAAGCTAGATCAAAGACTGGATTTCCAACATGGGTGACTTCAAAATCTAAGATATAAACATCATCATTCATCGCCACCATTATGTTTTTAGGGGAGAAATCACCATGGACAATCGTGGTCTTATCTCCCTCTAACTCATTAATTAACTTTCTAATCGCAACCTCAATCTGGGGATTCTTAGCCGCCACAAACCGATAGAAGGGATCAATTCGAAGTTGTTCAAAGAGTGAGTCCTCCATAAATTTAATCTTTGCTGACGGCGTAATCTCACCAAAGTTATGCCAGCTTGCAAGTGTTTTGCCAAGGGCGCCACCAATATCAGGATTAATCACCCCTGCCAATAGATCTGATTTCCAAACAGTTGAACCAACTGGAACTCGCTCTAATACCAAGATGAAGCGGTGTGGGTCTAAGAAAACTAACTTTGGCACCTGATCTGGACTTAGTTTGTTAAACAACTCAATTGCATCTGCTTCAACAATTGCTCGGCGTTGATCTGCCTCCCATTTTTCACTCACCTTAAGTTCGGCAAGTGCCTGCTTTAAAACTAATTTTTTGCTAGAAGTTGTCACAGCTAAGACCACATTTGAAACCCCGCCAGTTAATACCTCAACCTCAGCATTTTCCTCAGGTGAGATAACATTTTTACTAATTAAGTACTCAACCACCGTTGTTGCATCGAGTAACTCAACACTCACAAAAGGTGCTCCTAAAGCACTCGAGCGATAGAAAAACCGTAATCAACAAATAAAGATTGGCCTGAGATTGCGGTGTTATCTTCACAGCCTAATAAATAGGTTGCATTTGCCACATCAGTTGGCACCGTTAACTTATGTCCTGGTGTTTGAGCCTCAATATTTATAATCTGCTCTGGCTTTAATAATCCTCTAGACATCGGAGTTTCCACTACGCCAGGTAGTAAGCCATTTACCAAAATACCTTTTGAATTTCCAAGATCAACCGCCATCGATCTAACTAGGCCGCCAACTGCAGCTTTTGTAACTGAGTAAGCCATCTTGTCCTGTCTGGTGAACTGCTCCCAGAGTGAGCTTAAAATAACAATCTTGCCCTTATGTTTAATTAGATTATGAGAGATTAATGCTTTAGTACTCTCACTTATAAATGAAACATTTGCCTCAAATAACTTATTTAAATCATCTAGTGATGAGGTAATTACGGAGTCATTTATATTTGCCCCCTGCGCAAAGACCACGGCATCAAATAATTGGCCCTTAAGTAGTTCCGGAACTGGCCCATCGGTAATTGGAAGCAAGAATTGATTAGCAGGATTAGTAATCTTTCGAACACCAAAAGTTACTTCATAACCTTCGGCTGCAAACTTCTCAGCAATAGCAGTACCTAATGCGCCGGTGCCACCAAAGATTAATAACTTAGCCATTACTTCTTAAACCCATATCGATCTAAGATCGCCTTAGATATTGCCGCCCTGCGAACTCGTTCTCTGGCAGTTGATTCAACTAAGCCTTGGATATGCGCACCTGATGGATATAGGCCAGGAGAGTTACGGAGTGTGAACTTCAAATAAATAGGAGCTGCAACTCTTACCAAATCAGGTGTTTCATAATGACGAACTGCGCCCCCAAAATCATCTGGTCCTTCAACATAGATATCAACTGGGATATCAACCTGAGATCTAATTGCAGCAATTTGTTGCAGCGATAGATCTGTTGCCAGATTTAAAGTTGAAGCCCCAAGATCTTCAAGAAGCGCTGCCGTTGCTGGGTTATTACAAACTAAGGCAACTGAGGTCTTAAGGATTAACTCCTTTGGTAGATCTCCTTTGCGCTTTGCCTCCCCTAATACTTTTAACAAGCCAAGATCGCCAACTAAAACACTTCGAAGTCCTAAATTAACTCCATGTATAACATCCTCTAATGCAAATCTAAGTTGATCACCGCCACGAAGAGTAGGAGATGCAATCACACCAGCAGTTGCACTTACTTGCTTGCCAATATCCCAAGAAGCACGAGGTCCAACAAATAAACAAACCTCAATCTTCTCTTTTTTGCCGATGGCAACCATCTGTTTAATCTCATCATCAGTTTGCATCATAATTCCAGAGCCTTGAGAGATGCGATGAATAATTAATTTATGTTTTTTAGCCTCATCTACGACAGTTTTAAAAGCTGCTGGTCCTTCAACGGATGGGATCTCGATTTTGTAACGGGCGCCATCTGAGAATCGCTTATTTGATTCTGGGATGCCATCGGCATCTTGGGATTGAATTTTTTGCTTATTTAATATTCCAATTGAGCGCTTCATTGGACCCTTTGGATCTCTTGTGCTCGGCCAGGATGCCATGATGCTCCATTCAAATCACTTTTTAGATAATAAGAGTAGGGCAAGTATAATCGGATAATAATGAGTAACAACAGCGGCTTTGAGCAGATCTCCTACGCATCTCAGGTAGTAATTGTTACCGGAGCGGCCAGTGGGATTGGCAAATCAGCTGCCCAATTAATCGCATCTCGCGGCGGCGTTGTTATCTGTGTTGATTTAAATCAAGCAGGTCTAGATCAAACAGTAAGTGAGATTAAAACTGCTGGCGGTGTTGCAGAGTCTGCAATTTTAGATATCTCAAATCAAAGTGCGGTAATGGATTTAATTTCATCACTTGGCAACAAACACAAGCGAATTGATGCATTAATAAATTGCGCAGGATATCCAGGACCAACCGGTAAATTTGCGGAAGAGATCGCCTGGGATGATTTTCAAAAGGTAATTGCGGTAAATCTATTTGGTGCGATCTGGCTAACCCAAGCTGTATTGCCGATTATGAAAAAACAAAAGTATGGCCGCATCGTTCAAGTTGCATCCATTGCTGGCAAAGAGGGAAATCCAAAGATGGCTCCCTACAACACATCTAAGGCTGGACTTATTGGTTTTGTGAAAGGTGTTGCTAAAGAGGCAGCAACAGATGGAATAACTATTAACGCACTTGCCCCTGCAGTAATTGCCACCCCAATTAATGTGAATACGGCAAAGGAAACTTTGGATTACATGATCTCAAAGATTCCAGCAGGGCGTTTGGGTGAGCCAAGTGAGGTGGCGGAGATAATTGCCTTTATGGGATCTAAGGCATGCTCATTTACCACCGGATTTACCTTTGATATCTCAGGTGGTCGGGCTACTTACTAGGTGAATAAATAATTTAAGTATTAGTTACGAAACCGATACTTTTGTTAATGGCTGATCAAAGTGATCGATAGTGGCGGTGCAGGCGTATCCGCACTCATCACACATAACCATTGGGTTGTTTTTTTCAGTGATAAATATTCCTAGCTCAATTGAACGGCAAAAATTGCAGCAAGGAAATTCGATAATTAGTGCCATGGCATCCTCCCTTCTTCAGTCAATTAAGAGCTGTTTAGGGGAGTGAGTAAATTTTCTCACCCAGTGATAATAGGATCGATTTTGACAGGTGAACGAGAGGTAAATATTTCTATAGAAATTACCGAAAGCTCACTTACCCCGGCTATGTAGGCGTTTGATTAAAGTAGTCAATACCCTCTCAGATAACTTTGTTCTCCCAAAGGATGTAAATTTCAACGGAATCTTAAATCTAGTTTTAACTACTGTGCGTGCGTAGGTGTATTCAAGAAGCCCTTCAGCCCCATGAATCCTCCCGTAACCAGAGTCTTTATATCCTCCAAATGGCACTGAAGGAACAGCGGCAAATAAAAATACTGAGTTAATTGAGACCATACCGCAGGCAAGCTTTGATGCGATTCGCTCACCATTGAGTTTGGAAAATACTGCAGCAGCAAGACCGTATGAGCTGGCGTTAGATAATCTGATTGCTTCATCGGTGTTAAGAACTTTATTTATTGCCAGGGTTGGACCAAAGGTTTCTTGGGTCATCGCAGTTGAATCCTCTGGCACATCAACCATAATTACTGGCTCAACAAAGGCACCCTTTACTGAATCAGCACCTCCTACTAAAAACTTAGCACCCTTTGCTTTGGCATCATCTAGGTGAGATTGAATTACCTTAAGTTGTGATGGCATAGTGGCTGGGCCGTAATCTCTGCCAACCTCAATCTTCTGAGCCATCTTGGTAATAATCTCAATGAATTGATCAGCAACACTTTCAACAACATAAACTCGTTCTGCGCCAATACATGATTGACCAGCATTTGCCATCGCAGACCAGAGTGCATATTCAGCGGCTAACCTAAGGTCAGCGTCTGTATCAACAATTACTGGATCCTTACCACCACATTCAAGAACTACTGGAATCATTCGCTGCGCACAGCTTGCTGCAACCTTTTTAGCTGTTCTAGTTGATCCAGTAAATGAGATCTTATTTACTGCCGATTCTGTTAAAGCTTTTCCAGTATCTGGCAATCCAGTAACAGTAGTTAAGATATTTTCAAAGGGTGCTACTTGGGCAAATGAATCAGCTAGCCACTTACCAACACCTGGTGTGTACTCAGATGGTTTAAAGACAACCGTATTTCCAGCAGCTAATGCATAAGCAATTGATCCCATTGGGGTAAAGATTGGATAATTCCACGGACCAATTACGCCAACTACGCCAAGAGGAGATCTCTGCACTTGGGCCTTCATATTAAACATTAACAATCCTGCTGGGCGATCTTGCTTTCGCATAATCTGCTCTGCATGTTTGGCAGCCCAAGCAATGTGATCAATTGCAATTGAAACTTCCAAGGAAGCATCCCCAAGTGGTTTGCCGCACTCACTTGCTACTAATTGCGCAATCTCTTTTTGATTTTTTGTTATAT
Organism: Actinomycetota bacterium; assembly: GCA_026392945.1. Taxonomy (GTDB): domain Bacteria; phylum Actinomycetota; class Actinomycetes; order Nanopelagicales; family Nanopelagicaceae; genus Nanopelagicus. The sequence continues at coordinate 17,433 of JAPLBB010000039.1, forward strand.
AGGAAGCCCATTTAAGTAATGTTTTTTTGCGAGCAGTAAATCCAAACTCTTGCCAACGAACACTGGTCAATTGGGCAGCATCAACACATGCAAATACCTCATCTTGCGAAAAATTCTTATATTGGCCAATTACCTCACCAGTTGCAGGATCACACTTATCAAAGGTGGCGGATGTGCTCATGGGGTAAGAGTAAACTCTTTCTTCATGACAGAGTTAATTAGACCCTCAACTGTGTTGGCAGCCTTGCGCACACCAATCACAATTAAAACCAGTGATGGGCTAAATCTAATTGGTGAGGTGGCAACTCCTGCGGGTGAGATAACTGGCTCACTTCTTATGCTTCACCCCAATCCATCTGGGGGCGGAATGATGGATTCACATATCTATAAAAAAGCTGCAAATAGATTGCCAGCGCTTGCCGGCATTCAAATAATTAGATTTAACACTCGCGGCACAACCAGTGAAGCAGGAACGAGTGATGGTGAGTTTGATCAAGGAGTAAGTGAAAAGCTCGATGTATTAGCAGCTATTGATTACTGCTTTGATCAATTAAATGTTAAAGAGTTATATGTAATTGGCTGGTCATTTGGCACAGAGCTTGCTCTTAAATACGCATGCGACAAGCGAATCAAAGAGTTAATTCTGCTCAGCCCACCAATGATTGCAACTAATGATGAGGATCTAGAGTTTTGGAAAGAAGATGGCCGCGCCATTACTGCACTTATTCCAGAGCATGATGATTACTTAAAACCTGATCAAGCAAAACTAAGGTTTTCAAAGCTACCAAATCTAAAGCAGATTGATGTGGCTGGGGCTAAGCACCTTTGGGTGGGTGAGCCAATGGTTTATCTAGTGTTAAGTGAGATTGTGAAGATTATTGCGCCAAGCAGATTGCCACTACCTACTGAGATTTAAGATTGATCTGCTCTTGGAAAAACTACTTCATCAAGAATAAGTAATATCGCAGCAGCAATTGGCACAGCCAGTAAGCCGCCAACTAAACCTAATAGAGATGTGCCAAGTAGGGCAGCAATAATTGTGACCAGTCCTGGGATTGAAAGTGATCTTTTCATAATTCTTGGCGTAATTACATAATTTTCAATCTGAACATAGATTAGGTAACTGGTAAGTGCGATCACAGCTATGGATACAGATGCGGTCAGTGATACCAAGGTAACAATAGTCATACCAATAAAGTGGCCAACTAATGGAATAAAGCCGCAAACTAAAACAATTACCGCCAAGGGACCTGCGTATGGCATACCGATTATTAAGCCCATAATCAAAATGAATATGGCAGCAAGAGCGGCAATGATTGCTTGTCCGCCAACAAATGAGCCAACCCGGGAAATAATTGCATTAACTAACTTTGAAACTCTGCTTCTTCTAGATGCTGGCACAAACTTTAGGCCAATCTCAACTACCTGAGGTAGGGAGGCAAGGAAGTAAAGAGTTAAGGTAAGAATTGTGATGGTAGAAACCAGGCCTGAGACCACCGCTTTACCAACACCAATTACTCCGCCAAAGGCGGTAATCGCAAACTGACCATCTTTAATAATTGAATCAACCTTTGTTTGCAAAGAGTCAATTACCCCATACTTAATGTTTAAATCATTAATAAAGGCGTTGTTGTTTAGATCTCTAATTAATTGGGGCGCATTTTCTAGTAATTGATTTCCTTGATCAAGTAATGGTGGCACTGCGATTGCAATAAAGACTGCCACAAATAAAAGAACTGATGCCATGACCGCACCTACGGCGGCACCTCGCTTAAGGCCTCGGTTTTGGAAAAATAAGACCGCCGGGTTTAAACCCGCAGCTAAGAAGATTGAAACAATAATTAAAATAAATACGGCAGATGCTGAGGCTAAAGCGCGCAGAGTTGTTAGGGCGAGCAGTGCGCCGACTGTGACCATAAAGCCAAAGTAGAAGGGGTGTGTGGTGTCTACTGGCTTACCAGCCTCACCAAAATCTTCCACTGATTTTGAGGTAGCTTTGCGACGAAGCATAGGTGGTAACTTCACACCAATTCTTGGTTTAGTAAATCTAGCCATAAGCAGGATTTTAACCTTCTTTTCACTTACATAACACGATTGATTAGTGGCTAGGTAGTTAAATAAGAGAGAATAGGTGTGTGAGTGGACTGCGAATCAAAGGATTAGGCGAGGAGATCGCCACCTTAGCAAGCCTTCCCTGGGATAAACCGCTGGAGGGCTGGCCAGAGGATGAGGTGCTCACCAGCATGCGCGGTATCTCTCGCCACGTAGTTAGGTTAATTAGATCTAATCCAAGTAAAAGCAATAGTGAGATCTTTGCGGTGAAAGAGACCGTGCCTGAGTTTGCAAACCGTGAGTACACATTACTTAGAGATTTAAAC
>JAPLBB010000060.1 GCA_026392945.1 Actinomycetota bacterium
CGTTCGCCGCTAATCCATTTCCGAAGAAACTTCATCGCTCGACTTGCATGTGTTAAGCACGCCGCCAGCGTTCGTCCTGAGCCAGGATCAAACTCTCCATAGAAAATTTGATCTGACAAAAAGACAAACATGGCTATCTAAATAATAAATATATTAATCAGAGTTCGCTTATGTTTATAGTCTTTATCAATTGTTTTTTGTTTTGTACTTAAAGCAAATTTATTTATTAATTAAAATAAATAAATCATAATTAAGTTTCAAAGGTATTTATAAAACAAGAATGAATTTATTAACTTTAATAAATTAAAATTAACAACGTCAATTAATGCCTTCGATTTCTTAAAGAAATCTTTGGCATTGACTTTATTGCACGTTGTTGAGTTCTCAAGGTACGACTGCGCACTGGTTGTGAAATCACTTTCACTCGCAGGGCAACCCATTTTTTTCAGTTTCTAGGCACGCCTACAAACCTTAAAAATCGGGGTTTTCCATACCCGGCCTTCTTCTGAAGTCCGTCTCGTATGGGGAGGTGAAATATAGCCTCCGCGTGGGAGGGGGGTCAAATCAGGAAATGCCTCAAAAAAAGGCAGTTTTAGCCAGCTACCTCAACGGCAGCAAGGTCTCGTTTTCCCTTACGTAAAAGCAGGTATTTTCCATGCAAAAGGTCAGATTTTGAAGGGGTGAAATCCTCACTTTCCACCTTTTTATTGTTCAAATACGCTCCACCCTCCTTCACAATCCGCCTTGCAGCAGACTTTGAATCCACCACGCCAGTTGCTGCCAGCAGATCGACCCAGGTCGGAAATGGATCACCCTTTTTTACCTGAGTTTTCGGCAGCTGCGAAAGCGCCGAATCCAGGGTGGCTAGATCTAACTCTGAAATCTCCCCTTGGCCGAACAATGCCTTTGCCGCCTCTTCTACTTTCTTAGCCATATCTGCACCGTGAATTAATGAGGTCATCTCTCTGCCTAATTCTCGATGGGCTTCACGTGCACCAGGGTTTGTATTTACAGTTTCAATCAATCGCTCAATCTCTTTTCGATCCTTCATTGAAAAAACCTTAAGTAACTTAGGCATATCGGCATCATCACTATTTAACCAAAATTGGAAAAACTCATAAGCACTTGTCATTGTGGCATCTAGCCAGATTGCACCACTGGCAGTCTTACCAAACTTTGTACCATCTGATTTAGCAAGCAGTGGAATAGTCAAAGCATGGGCTGTGCCACCTTCAACCTTACGGATCAAATCAAGGCCGGCAACAATATTTCCCCACTGATCAGAGCCGCCAATTTGCAGCTTGCAATCATTTCTTCGATACAACTCTAAGTAATCGAGGGCTTGTAATACTTGGTAGGAAAACTCAGTGTAGGAAATACCAGCGGTTGCTAATCGGTTCGCAACTGAATCCTTAGCCAGCATCTGGTTAACACTAAAATGCTTTCCGATATCCCGGAGAAAATCTAAGACTGATACCGGCTTGGTCCAATCAAGATTATTGACCATAACTGCCCCAGTTTTTTTATCATCAAAATCAATAATTTTCTCGACCTGCTTTTTCATCTTCGATACCCATTCAGCAACTAACTTCTCTTCATTTAAAGTTCGTTCATCATTTTTGCCGCTGGGATCTCCCACTAAACCGGTGGCTCCACCTACCAAAGGAATTGGTCGATGCCCGGCCAATTGGAATCTGCGCAGAACCAAAAAGACCACCAGGTTTCCTAGGTGCATGCTGGGCGCAGTTGGATCCACTCCTAAGTAAAGGGAGATTGGCTTAGATAATGCTTGCTCTAATTCTTTGCGATCGGTGGATTGGGCAATTAACCCGCGCCACTCAAGATCTTCTAATAAAGCATTACTCATGGTCAGATCATGCCCGATAAACGCTTGCGTTGGTTGGCAATAACCTCATCTACGGCAGATATTTCCTTTTTTAATTGCGATAGGGCTGCGGTTACTGATTTTTGCGATGTGCCCATTGAAGAGGTTCTACTAGCGACCGCCCCTTGAACATTTAGAAATACTTTTACTTCACCAGTAAGGGCTGGATGAATTGCAATTAGTTGAGCATCGCTCAATTGATCAAGTTCGATCCCATTTTTCTCACAAAACTTAACGCACTCTCCTGCTACCTCGTGCGCCGTTGCAAATGGAATCTGTTTTTTTGCAAGAAAATCTGCGATCTCAGTAGCCAATGAAAATCCATCTGCTGCGCCCTTGCTAATGGCTGCAGAATTAAACTGTGCTGTTTCAATCATGCCGGTAATAGCTGGCAGTAAAATAAGAAGTTGATCAATTGAATCAAAGACTGGCTCTTTATCCTCTTGCAGATCACGGTTATACGCAAAGGGCAGCCCCTTTAAGACAACTAACAGAGATGTTAAATTTCCGATAAATCTGCCAGATTTGCCCCGGGCAAGCTCTGCAATATCTGCATTCTTTTTCTGGGGCATGATTGAAGAGCCAGTTGAGTAAGCATCTGCGATCTTTACCCAGCCAAACTCAGTTGAACTCCATAAGACAAACTCTTCACCGATTTTAGAAAGGTGAACGCCCAGCATCGCAAGATCAAATAATGCTTCAGCTACAAAATCCCGATCCCCAACCGCATCAATACTGTTTGCCATAGCCCCTGAAAAACCAAGATCCTTAGCAACCTTTTCTGGGTTAGGTTGAATTGATGAGCCAGCTAGAGCGCCAGCGCCAAATGGTGAAAAACTATTTCGTTTCAGCCAATCAAAGATTCGATCGATGTCCCGCAATAATGCGTGAGAGTGTTTACTTAATTCTTGTGCAAAGGTAATTGGTTGCGCATGCTGAGTATGGGTAAAGCCAGGAGCTATAACATCTAGGTTATTTGCAGCTTGAGTATTGATAACTTTAACCATTGCTGAGATTTGAGAAGCGATCTCAAGTAGGTGATCAATCAAATAGAGTTTGAAATCCGTTACTACTAAATCATTTCTAGAACGGCCTGCTCTGATAGCACCGCCTAACTCACCACAACGCTCAGTAAGTCCACGCTCAATAGCGCTATGAACATCCTCATCTGCATCAGTGTATTTAAAACTGCCACTGCCAATATCTTTTGCGAGATCAAGTAGGGCACTCTCGATTTTCTTGCCATTTTCTTTGCTGACCACACCTTGATCAACTAGGTTTTTAAGATGAATCCGGTTGACCTCAATCTCATAGGGAGCAAGACGCCAATCAAAATGAACGCTTCTAGAAAGGGCAGCCATTGCATCTGCTGGTGCTGAGTCAAATCTTCCGCCCCAAAGTGTCATTTTGCTCCTCCTAATAATTTATTGATCTCTTTAGCTAACGATGCCCCACCGGTAGCAGATTTTGAAACTACTAATACCGTGTCATCACCGGCAATAGTTCCGATTGCAGAATGGAGCTTTCCAGATTTCATCGCCCGATCAAGATTTCCTGCTAATAGTTGAGCAGCACCAGCTGGAGTCTTAATTACGGAGAGATTTCCACTTGATTCAATTCCAAGAATTAAGTCAGATAACCCTTTGCTGCTGTTGCTGACCGGGGTTGATATAAATTGATAGCGGAAAACGCCAGAATTATCTTTACCACGAACTGCACCTAGCTCTTCAAGATCACGGCTAGCAGTAGCCTGTGTTACTGAATAACCGTTTCGATTTAACTCCCGAACTAAATCACTTTGAGAATGAATTAATTCATCATCTACTAGTTTGATCACAAGTGATCTACGAGCAGTTGCAGATTGCGTATTTACTTTTGCCATTATGCACTCACCAATGTTCCGCCTCGATTATCTAAAGCATCCAAAACCGAGGCAAGATCTGTTCCGTTTGCAATTCTTACTGAGGTAGCGCCTAAATCAATTGCACTAATGGCGGCAGTTACCTTTGGGATCATGCCATCAGTAAAGGAGGATGAGATCTTCTTAAGATCATCAACTGAAATTTCATCAATCAATGAAGATTTATCTGGCCAGCTGCGATAGATGCCATCCACATCGGTAAGGAAGATTGCTGTGTCTGCTTTTAGCGCGCCAGCAATTGCTGCGGCGACTAAATCAGCATTTACGTTATAACCGATTCCATCTTCATCAGCTGCTACTGGTGAGATAACTGGTAGATAGCCTTCGGTAATAAGGCTCTCTAAGATCATCGGATTTGTTTGCGCTACCTGTCCTACAAATCCAATATCAACACTTTTACCATCAATCGCTGGCTTAAATTTCTTCGCCCTAATTAATCCACCATCACTGGCACTTAGCCCGACCGCATTAACCTCACTACCGATTAAATAGTTAACAATTGAACGCAGAACCGTTCCGCTTAGAACTGATTGAACTACCTCAAATACCTCAGCTGTAGTGATTCGGTATCCAGCAACCTTCTCTTTGCCAAGGCCCTTTTCGTTCAGTGCCTTATCAATCTGTGGGCCACCACCGTGAACTAAAACAATCTGCTCCCCATCTAAGAAAGCATCGGCAATCGCCTCTAATACCGGATCAGCTGAATCATCACTTGGTAATGCATTTCCACCATATTTGATTACGATCATCTGACACCTAAATTCTGTAATCCTAAATCTTCAGCAAAATCACACATCAGGTTTGCGTTTTGAATAGCTTGCCCAGCTGCACCTTTACCTAAGTTATCTATGGCAGTTGAGATAACTACCCGACCAACATGCTCATCAACTGCTACTTGAATTTGGACATTATTACTACCGAGGACTGCACTAGTCATCGGCATTGAACCAGCTGGGAGCAGCATTACGAACTTACTAGTTTTGTAATAATTGCTAAACAACTCTCGTACTGATTCAGATGAAGATTTATCAATTAACTGTGCAGTAACGGTTGCCAAAATACCTCTTGGCATAGGAGCTAAGATTGGCGTAAAGGAGATCTTCACATCTTTCTTGCCAACTTTAGACAGAACCTCTTCTATTTCCGGTGTGTGTTGGTGAACTCCACCAAACTTATATGAGGTCAAATTATTCATTACTTCACTACCTATCAGATTAACTTTTGCGCTTCTACCTGCGCCAGTAGTACCAGAGGCTGCTACAACAACAATATCTTCGCTATCAATAACTGATAGAACTGGGGCAACTGACAGTGCTATTGCTGTGGCATAACATCCAGGGTTTGAAACCTGAGTACTCTTTGAAATCTCTTTATGATCTACTAGTTCAGGTAATCCATACACCCAGCTTCCAGCGTGTTCTCCCCCGTAATATTTCGTCCATGACTCTGGGTTTTGCAATCTAAAATCTGCCCCTAAATCAACGATCTTTACACTCTTATCTACTTGAGAGATCAATTTGGCAGATTCACCATGTGGGAGTGCGATGAAGGCGATCTCACATGTATTTATCATCGCTACGTTAGTCGTCTCAAATTTTCGCCCTGCAAAATTGGTTAACTGCGGATGCAAATTTGTAATCAACTCACCAGCATTTGAACCAGCTGCAATGTAAGAAATTTCAAATTTAGGATGTCCTGCAAGCAAACGTAGAAGCTCCCCGCCTGCGTAACCACTGGCCCCTACTACTGCGATTTTCATGAGTTAAGTGTAGAGCCTCTTCGTATATTTATGCAAATTGACGCATATTTATACATTAACTACGCAAGACTGCCCCGCAGGACTTGGCCGCTGAAGCAACCGCTTGATCACGATATTTAGCAACCTCATCGGAGGTAAGTGTTCGATCGGATGCTCGGAATGAAAGGGTGAAAGCTAGGGAAACTTTTCCATCACCTATTTGCTCATACCGATCAAAGAGCGTAATTGATTCTAATAAATCACCGGCTCCGGCCTTTAATGCATTTTCAACCGCAATCGCACTAACTGAATTTGAAACAACGAGTGCAACATCTTGTACGGTAGCCGGAAGGTTCCAAATCTTAGGTGCAGCACTGACTTTAGCGAGCGGTAGTTCACTTAATATGGCAGCGAAGGCGCAGGTGCGTTCAGGCAAGTTTAAAGCAGCAATAACTCTTGGGTGTAACTCTCCTGCATGAGCTACTGGCTTTCCACCAACTTTAATTTCAGCGCAACGGCCAGGATGCCATGGAGCAAGATCGCTACTTACTATCTCAAATTCATTTCCAGTTGCCTCTACTATCTCAACTGCTTTTGCAATTGCATCGCTCCAGATAAATGGTTGCCCACTTCCCTGCCAGTTGCTCAGTATTTTCTCGCCAGCAGCAACTGCGCCAACAAAGAGCATCTGTTTTGGTACGCCAGCATAAATATCAGAGATTGCCTTTGCACTTGGCCGTTTATTTGTATCCGGTAAAGATGCTTTACCTAATGGGGTGGTATTCCTGAATATTGTTCCGATTTCAAATATCGCTAGATCCTTACCACCTCGGCCGATATTACGATTTAATGTTGTTAATAGTCCGGGAATTAAATGAGTACGAAGTAATGGAAAATCCTCTGACATTGGGTTGGCAATCCGAAATGACTTTGCTCGATCTCCAGTAAAGCCAAGTAGATCTACCATCTCTTGGCTAACAAATGGAGTATTAACTACCTCAGAAAATCCCTGATCTGCCAGCATGGTTGCAATCTGGCGTTTTCGATACTGCATCTGAGTAAGGCCGCCACCACTTTTACCAACAGGTAAACGGGATGGAATTAACTCATATCCATTTAATCGAGCAATCTCTTCTGAAAAATCTGCTGCAGTTATTAAATCTGGTCGCCAAGTAGGTATCTCGACAGTTAATATGGCAGAACTTCCCGTTACCTTGCAACCAATCAACGTCAGGGCATCTTTAACTTGCTTTACCGTGTAGTTGTATCCGATGAACCTTGATATCTGGGCAATTGAAATCTTTGCTTTTCGCTTTTTAATCGCCACACCTGCTTGAGCAGTTCCAACATATTCAGCCCCGGCCAGTTGCATTAGTAGAGTTGCAGCTCTTGCCGAAGCAATTTCTGACAATGCTGGATCGGTATTGCGTTCAATTCTTCTGGAAGCTTCGCTAGATAATTTATGGAATCTTGAGTTCTTAGCAATACTCATAGGATCAAAATGTGCAGCCTCTAACGCAATTCGCGTTGTCAAGCTTGTCACTTCAGATGCAAGGCCGCCCATAGTTCCAGCCAACGCTAAAGCTGATTTTGAATCCGCAATAAGTAAATTCTCTGGGCTTAATTTCCGTTCTATTTTATCTAGAGTTGTTAATTTCGAAAACTTACCTGCTCTAATCACTCTAAGGCTGCCATCAACCAGATCAGCATCAAAAGCATGCAAAGGTTGACCCAATTCAAGCATTACATAATTAGTGATATCAACAGCCAGAGAGATAGAGCGCATTCCACATTTTTCTATTCGGCGCTGCATCCAAATAGGAGTTGGCTTCTTAACATTTACTTTGGCAAGAGTTCTTATAAATATTTGATCAGCACCCGTCTTGTCCTCAATTTTTACAGATACTGCCTTGCTACTTCTAATTGTATTAAGTTTCTTGGCGATCTTTGAATCGACTGGGTCAATATATTTACTTTTAAGTGAGCCAGCTAACTCCCTAGCTAAACCTCGAACAGACATTGCGTAACCTCGGTCAGGGTTAATAGCAATATCAAAAATAACATCAGAAACATCTAATAGGAGTAAGGCATCGGAGCCAATTTTGCCTTCCGGTAAAACGATTATTCCCGCATGATCATCGCTGATACCAAGTTCTTTTGCAGAACAAATCATGCCATCACTAACTTTGCCATAAGTTTCTCTGGCAGAGATTGCAAAATTGCCAGGTAAAACTGCACC
>JAPLBB010000049.1 GCA_026392945.1 Actinomycetota bacterium
ATATTCATTACATCTGCGTAACCATTAGTTGTTACTTCACCAGCAACGTGAACCTGACCGGTAGTAATTAAAGTTTCAACTGCGACTCGGCTCTTTGTATCTTGCGACAGCAATGAATCTAAAATTGCATCTGATATCTGATCTGCGATCTTATCTGGATGACCTTCAGTCACTGACTCAGAGGTAAAAAGCCGATTTTTCATGACCTTAACCTAACTTACTTACTAATTGATCCAGCAATATATCTGAAAGTGTGTCCTTGGATATTTCTGGTACTTTGATCACATTCTTCTGGTTATCAATGATTAAACCCTCAGTTTTGTCGCTTCCAAAGATTGCACCGCCAGAAACATTATTCACATAAATAATATCTAGTGATTTGCTGGATAATTTATCAAATCCACTCTTTTCAAGTGCTGATTCATTGCTACTAGTTTCGGCAGCAAAACCAACAATAACTTGGCCAGCTTTTTTACTTTGAGATAGCGATTTCAAAATATCAGGATTTTTGTCTAGCTCAACCGTACCAAGTGATTCTTTCTTAATCTTTATATCTGAATAATTCAAAACTTTGGCATCTGCTACAGCCGCACTCATAATTAATGCGTCGCAATGCGGAAATTCAACTGCCAAAACCGCTGCCATCTGCTCAGCTGTTTCAACTGCAGTAGTGGTAATTCCTTCGATAATTGGTAGATCAGTATTTGCAGTTACTAAATGAACTTGGGCTCCCCGGCTTGCTGCCGCCATTGCCAAAGCAAAACCCTGCTTACCAGATGATCTATTTCCAATAAATCTAATTGGATCTATCGGCTCTCTGGTTCCGCCAGCAGTAATCAGTATTCGTTTACCAGTTAAGTCAGCGCTTTGTTGAATACTTTTATTGACCGCTTCAATGATTTTAACGGTATCTGGATATCTTCCAACTCCAAAATCTGACCCGGTCATACGACCCTCAGCCGGCTCAACCACAAAGAAACCACGCTCTTTCAAAACCTTAACATTTTCAACTGTTGCAGCATTACTCCACATCTCTGGGTGCATAGCCGGCACTAATATCTTTGGTGAAGTAGATGCTAAAACAATATTTGTTAACAGATCGTCAGCTCTACCAGCTGCCAATTTTGCCAACAGATCAGCAGTAGCGGGAGCTATAACAATTAAGTCGCTCTCTTTGGCAAGTGAAATATGTGGAACATTTGTAACATCTGACCAAAGATCTGTAACTACATTGCGGCCAGATAAAGCTTCCCAAGTTGCTTTACCTACAAAGTTTAGGCTTGCAGCAGTTGGAACAACATCAACAATAAAACCTTCATCCTGCAGTCGACGCAGAAGATCGCATGATTTATAAGCCGAAATACCTCCGGCTACACCAAGTAGGAGCTTGCGACCACGGGGAAACATGGGCAGTTAATTAGCTGGCTGAATCAGCTGGCTTTGGTTCCAAGTTTTCAATTGTTAATAAGCCTTCATTAATTTCACGAAGTGCAATTGATAATGGCTTCTCGTGAACATAGGTCTCAACAAGTGGACCAACATATTCAAGTAAACCCTCGCCAAGTTGTGAGTAGTAGGCATTAATTTGACGAGCACGCTTTGCTGCGTAAAGTACCAAGCTGTATTTTGATCCAGCTTTTTCAAGCAATGCATCAATAGGTGGGTTAGTAATACCGTCTAGTGCTTGATTGGTCATAGGAATGCCCCTTTAAATTGTGATGATTTAGCGAAGGGCTAAAGATACCAGTTCAGCCACTGATTGCTCTACTTGATGGTTAATCACTACATGATCAAACTCTGAGGCCGCTTGCAGCTCTTCTTTCGCCCGATCTAGGCGGGCTTGGGTGGAATGCTCAGATTCAGTGCCTCTATTTACCAACCTTGAAGTCAATTCCTCCCAGGAAGGCGGTTCGATAAAGACCAAAATTGCACTCTTTTTGTTTGTTCTAACCTGACGTGCACCATTTAATTCAATCTCTAGAATTACATTCTTGCCATCTAATAATGCATCTTCAACTGCTTGTTGTGGTGTTCCATACTTTGCTCCAGCAAAACTAGCCCATTCTAAAAATTCATTCTTTTTTATCATTTCTTCAAATTTTTCATCGCTAACAAAGTGATAGTCAATTCCATCAACCTCACCAGTGCGCATTTTTCTTGTTGTAGCAGAAATTGAAATCCAAAACCGATCATCGCTTCTTAATTTATTGGTAATTGTACTTTTACCTACACCGCTAGGTCCGGAGACAACAAGTAGCTTTCCACTTATGCGAGAGTTTTTCATCAGTAGAAACTCCTGCCTTAGTAGGTCTAGTTGTCGATGCCCAACACCACCAATTCTACGCGATGGTGAGATGCCGGTTCTTTCCATAATCACATCAGCTCTGGATTGGCCGATACCCGGCACTGATTGCAGTAAATCAATTAATTTCATGCGGGCTATAGCTTTGCGCTCATCTTTAAAAAGGTCAAAGAAATAAATCTCACCTAGTGCAACCTGTTCCTTGACTCTTGCTCGTTCCTGCCTGGCGATTACGGCTTTTAGCCCAGCTTTTCTCCGAGAACGACGACTTAATCTAGGAGGCAACATATCAGCCAAGAGTACTGGCGATTTGTTCAATTTTTTTTCGCATTTTTAAATCAGAGCCATCCCATAGCGAGGTAATTGGTCTGCCAATCACAACCAAATCTGCTCCGGCAGATATTGCTTGGCTAGGTGACATTATTCGTGCCTGATCACCAGCGGCATCGCCTTCAACTCTTACTCCGGGCGTTATTAAGGTAGCGGTAGTAGATAAAGAACGTAGTGCGCTTACTTCAAACGGAGAGCAAACTAAAGATGATGCCCCAGATGAAAGTGCCATCTGTGCCCAACTTTTTGTTGTTTCTTCAATACTATTTTTTTGGCCCATGGCAGCAAAATCAAGTTCGGAGAAAGATGTTAAAACTGTAACTGCAGTTATTGAACCATTCGGAAGTGCGTCTACCGCTGCCTTAATCATTTTATTGCCACCAGCAGCGTGGACAGTCAAAAATTTTGGTGATAAAGATGCGACAGATTCGACTGCTCCCTTTACGGTATTTGGAATGTCATATAACTTGAGATCAAGAAATAATTCAAAATCACTCTCATCTCTTAGCCTTTCAATCCCTTTTGCACCATGGCGTAAGTAGAATTCCAATCCGATTTTAAAATGACTTATTGATTCCTTAGCAGCCTTAATCCAGCTAGCCGCTTGAGCAACTTCCTTTGTATCGAGTGCAAGAATTATTGGAAGCTTCATTAAATCCCTCGATGAGCAAAACCGATTGCATCTCGAAAATCATTCAACCCATTTTTAGTCAGAAGTTGCGATAGCTCTTCTTTTATTTGCATTGCTGCATTTGGGTTACCGAAGGTAGCAGTTCCAACAGATACAGCACTTGCTCCTGCAAGAATTAATTCAAAGGCATCTTGTCCACTTGCAACACCACCCATGCCAACAATAGGTGTGTTCGGAAATGCTTGATGAACTTGATAAATCGCTCTAACTGCAACTGGCCTGATTGCCGGTCCGGATAATCCCCCAGTTTTACCAGCTAGTTTTGGCCTCATTGAGTTTGTGTCGATTACCATTCCCAAAAGAGTATTAATTAATGCCAAACCATCAACACCAGCATTTATAACCGCACCGGCAATCTCAACTATGTCAGTCACGTCCGGCGACAACTTCGCAATTATTGGGAGCTCTCCACCAATATTTCGTCTTACCGATTCAATAACTGCAACAGCAGTATCTGGATGACAAGCAAAAACTTGACCACGATTTTCCACATTTGGGCAAGAAATATTTACTTCAACGGCACTAATACCAGAAAGTGCTCGCAACCTTCGGGCTAGTACGCCATACTCATCAACCGTTTCGCCAGCAATCGAAATAATAATTTTTGCTTGTTGTTCAATCAACCAAGGAATATCTTTCTCTAAAAATGTATCAATTCCTGGTCCTTGCAAGCCAATTGAATTAAGCATGCCACTTGGCGTCTCCGCCATTCTAGGTGTTGCTCTGCCAGTACGAGGCTTAGTCATAATTGATTTAGTTACCACCGCGCCAAGCGAACTTAGTGGGAAAAACTGTGAAAGTTCTTGTCCCGAGCTTGCGCAGCCACTTGCGGTAAAAATTGGGTTGGAGAATCTTTTACTGCCAATTTTTGTGGAGAAATCTAATGCGCTCATACCTATAACGCATCCAAAACAGTTTTACGATCCCAAATAATTTCTGAGCCATCCATTACGGGTCCATCAATACAGGTACGGACCATCTTTATGCCATCCTCATGCTTGATTGGCACAACACAAGTCATGCAAACCCCAATTCCACAAGCCATTGCCTCTTCAACTGCGCATTGATGAGCAAGATCAAATTCATCAGCAATCTTTGCAATTGCCGAAAGCATGCCCATGGGACCGCAGGAGTAAATTACCTCAGTTCCAAACTCACGAATTAACCTTGGAATAGCTTCGCTAATCTGTCCATGAATGCCAGCAGTACCATCATCAGTTGTCAAAGTTAATGAGGAAACACTTCGCTTGCCTTCAAGGGGTGCGTAAATCTTATTAGCTGTACTAGCACCAAGCACCATGTCGACTCGACATCCACGATTTTTAAGCAGTTCAGCAAGAGCGAAAAGTGGCGCAGATCCATAACCGCCGCCGATCAACATTGTGTTTGCATTTGTCGTAGGAATTCCGAATGCAGTTCCTAGTGGACCAATTAAATCTACAAACTCTCCAATATTTCTGGCACACAACCATTTACTACCTTCGCCATGTGGTGCAACTACTAACTCAATGCTGCCTCCCATTGGACCTTTATCAATTGCACGATAAATCGCAAAAGCTCTTCGTAAAATTAAAGCTGACTGGCTTCCACCAACTGAAATCGCAACAAAATTACCAGGTCGTGAATGGGCTGCCATATCTGCAACTGCGAAAACCATATGGTGATAGGGGCCTACTTTTTTATTACTAATCACCTCTGCATTAATTTGAGTTGCGTTCTTATTAATCTTCAGTGGAATCATTATTTCATCCACTCTTGCAGTGATTTGATGCCGAAATCATCTTTTTGCAAAGCAGATATTCCAGCAACAGCTGCTTTAAAGCCTGGGATAGTAGTGATGCATGAGACAGACCTAGATACTGCGGCTGTTCTGATCAGAAAACCATCATGTCTTGAGCCTCGACCTAATGGTGTATTTATTACTAATTGGACTAACCCCTTGGTAATAACATCATTTGCCGACAGTTGGTTTGAATCATTATCTGAATTTTTTCTCACTAGTTCTGATGGTACGCCTTTCTCAGAAAGAAATGCATTTGTTCCGGAGGTGCTATAAATCTTAAAACCTAAATTGTGCAAATCTCGTGCTGCACGCCAGCCAGGTTCTTTATCCCGCTCTGACAGCGAGATAAATACTGCACCAGACTTTGGTAGCGGACCGAATGCTGCAGTTTGACTCTTGGCAAAAGCCAATCCAAAGTTGCTTGCAATACCCATTACTTCACCAGTTGATTTCATCTCAGGTCCAAGCACTGTGTCTATGCCAGTTCCATCAACTCTTCTAAACCGATTAAATGGCAATACTGCTTCTTTAACTGAGACTCCATTTGCATGACCGTCACCTGACTTAGGCAAAATATTGCTGGTTCTTAAATCTGCAATCGGAACACCGGTTGATATCAATGCAGCTGCTTTTGCCAACTGAACCCCAGTTGCCTTTGCTACAAATGGAACTGTTCTCGACGCACGAGGGTTGGCCTCTAGAACATAAAGCTTTTGTGGACTTCCGCTGATTGCAAATTGAATATTGATCAGGCCTCGCACACCAACATCTTTGGCAATCTTCTCAGTAGCTTCTCTGATTTCATTTAATAACTCTTTGTTAAGAGAGATGCTTGGCAGAACACAAGCTGAATCGCCAGAATGAACTCCTGCCTCTTCAATATGTTCCATAACTCCAGCCAAATAAAGTTCTGTACCGTCATACAAAGCATCCACATCAATCTCAATTGCATCATCTAAAAACTTGTCAATTAATACTGGGTGATTTGGCGTGACTGCAGTTGCGGCCTCAATAAATCCTCTTAGCGACTCTTCATCATAAACAATCTCCATGCCTCTGCCTCCTAATACATATGAGGGTCTTACTAACACTGGATATCCAATACCGTTGGCGATCTGAGCCGCTTCCTCATATGAGTTCGCCATTCCATATTTAGGCGCCAGGAGATTGTTCTTCTTCAATATTTCACCAAATGCTCCACGTTCCTCAGCTAAATCAATTGCGTCAGGCGATGTTCCAAGAATTTTTACTCCGGCCTCCATTAATCCTCTCGCCAAGCCCAGTGGAGTTTGTCCTCCTAATTGAGCGATGACGCCCTTAACCGGCCCAGCTGCTGATTCGGCAGCAATAATCTCCAATACATCTTCAAGCGTTAGTGGCTCGAAATAAAGTCGATCCGAAGTGTCATAATCTGTCGAAACTGTTTCAGGATTACAATTGACCATAATTGTTTCATATCCAGCTTTGCGTAGTGCAAATGATGCGTGCACACATGAGTAATCGAATTCAATTCCTTGCCCAATTCGGTTAGGCCCACTTCCCAAAATAATCACTGCTTCTTTAGTGCGGGGAAGAACTTCGCTCTCCTCATCGTAGGCCGAGTAATAATAAGGAGTAAGTGCCGCAAATTCACCCGCACAGGTATCGACAGTTTTATAAACCGGATGCAGACTAAAGCCAATTCTAGATTGTTTTATTTGAGCCTCTGGCACTTTTCTTAAATTAGCTATCTGCAAATCTGAAAAACCCATCATTTTTGAGGATTTAAGCAGATCTTTGGTTAGCTCACCGGAGTTAGCAATTTGATTTGCCTGAAGGTTAATCAAATTGATTTGCTCTAAAAACCATGGGTCAATTTTGGTTGCCTCAAATACCTCTTTGACGGTTGCTCCTAAATGCATTGCTAATTGAACCTGTTGCAATCTAAATTCGGCTGGAGTAACCATCTTTTTCATTAAATCAGAAAGATTCCCATCCTTCCAACTAAAACTTGCACCGTTTTTTTCCAAAGAGCGAAGGGCCTTTTGTAAAGCTTCTGGAAAACTACGACCAATTGCCATCGCTTCCCCAACACTCTTCATCGTGGTGGTGAGCCTTGGGTCTGCCTCAGCAAATTTTTCGAAAGCAAATCTTGGAACCTTAACAACAACATAATCTAATGAAGGCTCAAATGAGGCTGGGGTTGATTTTGTAATGTCGTTTTCAATCTCATCTAATGTGTAACCGATTGCCAATTTTGTAGCAATTTTTGCAATTGGAAATCCAGTAGCTTTTGAGGCGAGGGCTGATGATCTTGACACTCTTGGATTCATCTCGATAACAATTATTCGGCCATCGGTTGGATTAACCGCAAATTGGATGTTGCACCCACCGGTTGCTACTCCAACCTCTCGAATAATTAAAATCGAAAGGTCTCGTAACTTTTGATACTCAACATCGGTAAGTGTCATGGCAGGTGCCACTGTTACTGAGTCTCCGGTGTGCACTCCCATTGGATCAATATTCTCAATGCTGCAAACGATTACAACATTGTCTTTGTGATCGCGCATAACCTCGAGCTCATACTCTTTCCAACCAATTATTGACTCTTCTAGGAGAACTTCAGTAGTTGGACTGTGCCTTAGCCCAGCACCAGCAATTTGATGAAGATCTGATTCGTTATATGCAATTCCAGATCCAAGTCCTCCCATGGTGAATGAGGGGCGAACAACTACTGGATATTTAAGTTCTGTAGCAGCAGCTAAGCAATCATCCATGGAATGACAAATTTTTGATTTAGCCGACTCTCCCCCAATAGTTTCTACAATTTTTTTAAATACTTCTCTATCTTCACCGCGCTTAATAGCTTCAACATCAGCACCAATTAATTTGGTTCCATATTTTTCAAATGACCCACGCTCAAATAAGGCCATTGCTGCGTTTAGAGCAGTTTGCCCACCAAGTGTGGCTAAAACTGCACTTGGATTTTCTTTTTCCAATATTTTTTCAATTACTTCAGGTGTGATTGGCTCTATATACGTAGCATCTGCAAACTCTGGATCAGTCATAATTGTTGCTGGGTTGGAATTGATTAAAATAACTCTAATTCCTTCACTACGTAGCACCCGGCAAGCTTGTGTTCCAGAGTAATCAAACTCGCATGCTTGACCAATAACAATCGGGCCACTGCCAATTACTAGAACACTTGTTATGGAGTTATCTCTAGGCATTTTCTTCCTTTAAACCTAATTTTGGAGATTGCATTAACTGAACAAATCTTTCAAACAAATAAGCAGCATCGTGTGGGCCGGCAGCAGATTCTGGGTGATACTGCACTGAAAAAGCTGGAACTGAGATCATTTCTAATCCTTCAATTACTGAATCGTTCAGCGATATATGAGTTACCCGGCCGCTTCCGTAAACAGTGTGGAACTCATTTTCCTTTGGCGCAGCTACTGCGAAACCATGATTATGAGCTGTGATCTCAACTTTTCCAGTAGTTAAATCAATTACTGGTTGATTAATACCGCGATGACCAAAAGGAAGTTTGTAAGTTTCAAAACCTAATGCCCGTCCAAGTATTTGATGGCCAAAACAGATTCCAAAAAATGGAATCTCCTCAACCAAAACTTTTCTAACCAGCTCAACAATATCCACCATTGCAGCAGGGTCTCCCGGCCCATTTGATAAAAAGACCCCATCTGGTGAGAGCGCCTTTATCTGTTCAAAGGTTGTTGTAAGAGGTAGGACATGTACTTCTATACCAAGATTTGCCATGGCCTTTGGTGTTGCGCCCTTAATTCCTAAATCAATTGAAGCTACCTTAAATCTCGTTGCTATCCCTTTTGGTGGATAAACAACATAAGGTTCTTTAGTAGATACATCCGCTGCTAAAAATGCCCCACTCATTGGCGAAGTTTTACGAACCCGAACAACCATCTCTTCTCGCGTTAATTTAGTATCACTGAAAATTCCAACTCTCATCGCTCCACGATCACGCAAATGCCTAGTAAGTGCTCTGGTGTCAACCCCCTGAATACCAACAACCTGCGAGTCAATTAATTCCTGTTCAAGACTTTTTTCACTTCGCCAATTACTAGAAATAGGCGATGGATTTCTAACAACAAAGCCTGAAACCCAAATCTTCTTTGATTCTTCATCACTCTTATTCATACCGGTGTTACCTATATGCGGGGCTGTCATTACAACTATTTGCTTGTGGTAGGAAGGGTCAGTTAACGTTTCTTGATACCCAGTCATACCAGTTGAAAACACAGCTTCACCAAATGTTTCACCACTTGCTGCCCAGGAGTGACCTTCAAAAATCCGGCCATCATCTAGCACTAGGTATGCAGTTGATCGATTATCCATGATTACCATTAACAATCGCACGGTTGGATAAAACCAATTTACCGTTATAGATAACATCCGAAATAACCGCCGGTAAATTCATACCTTCAAACGGAGTGTTCTTACTCTTTGATTTTAGATTATTCCGCTCAACCTGCCATGACCCAGCAGTATCAACGAGAATTAAGTTAGCCGGTGAATTTTCGGCAAACACCTGACCTTGTTGCTTGTAACCTGCAATTTGTGCTGGCTTAATAGACATACGATCTACTAAATCCGTCCAGCTCATTAATTTACTTTCGATCATGGTCTTAACCACCACTGAGAAAGCAGTTTCAAGTCCGACCATTCCAAATGCTGCTGCCTGCCATTCACAATCTTTATCCTCTGCTGGGTGTGGTGCATGATCAGTTGCAACAATATCAATGATCCCCTCAGCCAGGCCTTCCCTGAGAGCCATCACATCTTTTTGAGTACGAAGTGGCGGGTTTACCTTGTAAATTGGATCATAGTTCTCAACTAAGTCATCAGTTAGTAATAAATGGTGCGGTGTAACTTCAGCCGTAACTTGAATGCCGCGCTGTTTTGCCCATCGAACTAACTCAACTCCGCCAGCTGTGGTTAGGTGGCAAATGTGCAATCTTGATTGCACATGCTCTGCTAACAAAATATCCCTTGCAATAATTGCCTCTTCAGCAATTGCTGGCCAACCTGGCAAACCAATTCGAGCTGAGACACTTCCTTCATTCATTTGGGCATTAATAGTTAATCTTGGCTCTTGCGCATGCTGGGCAATAATTCCATTAAATGTTTTAACATACTCAAGGGCTCTTCGCATGATTAATGGATCAGATACACATTTACCATCATCGCTAAATATTCTCACTCCAGCAATTGAATCTGCCATTGCCCCAAGCTCAGCTAATTGTTCACCATTTAAACCTTTAGTTACCGCACCAATTGGATTAACATCACAGAGACCAGCTTCCTTACCAAGTCGATAAATTTGTTCAACCACACCAGCGGTATCGGCAACTGGATTTGTATTAGCCATTGATGAGATTGCGGTGTAGCCACCAGCAACTGCTGCCTGGGATCCAGTAAGGACTGTCTCTGAATCTTCCCGGCCAGGTTCACGTAAATGGGTGTGCAGATCAACTAAACCAGGTAACAAAAGCTTTCCGGTAGCGTCAATTCCATCTGTTTGCTTGCCAGATGATTTACTTAATTTTGATATCACACCATTATTGATCTCAAGATCAACCAAAGAATTATCCGTTAACTTCGCATTATTAATCTTGATCATTTAGTTTCACCAATCTGTGCGCCGCCGAGTAATTCATACAAAACAGCCATCCGTACTGCCACACCATTCTTAACCTGATCAATTATTACTGATTTAAGATCATCCGCACTCTCTGCTGAAATTTCAAGCCCTCTGTTCATTGGGCCCGGATGCATAACAATTGCGTTTTTAGAAAGCTTCGACAATCGAGCCGAATTAAGGCCATAGCGTCGTGAGTACTCACGTTCAGTTGGAAAGAATGAATCTGCCATTCGCTCGAGCTGAATCCGTAGCATCATAACGACATCGCAATTTTCAATTTCACTGTCCAGATCATATGAAATTTTTACTGGCCATTCATTAACACCAACTGGTAGCAGGGTAGGTGGTGCGACCAAAGTTATCTGAGCGCCTAATTTTGTTAACAGTATTACATTGCTTCGAGCAACTCTTGAGTGAAGTATGTCGCCAACTATTAAGACTTTAACTCCAGTTAAATCTTCTTGATCACTTCTTAAGTGTTGCTTTATTGTAAAAGCATCTAGTAAAGCTTGAGTTGGATGTTCGTGAGTGCCATCACCGGCATTGATAATTGCTGCTTGGATCCACTGAGTATCAGCTAAACGTTTTGCAGCTCCGGAGCTGCCATGCCTGATTACTACGGCATCTGCTCCCATTGCCTGCAAAGTTTGGGCGGTGTCTTTTAAGCTTTCTCCCTTGCTAACTGATGAACCTTTTGCTGAAAAGTTAATTACATCAGCAGATAATCTTTTTGCCGCGGTTTCAAAACTTATCCGAGTTCTTGTGGAATCTTCGAAAAACAGATTAACCACAGTTTTGCCTCGTAGCGTCGGTAGTTTTTTATTTGGCCCATCGGTAATTGCAGCTAACTCCTTGGCAGTTGATAGAAGATTTAACGCCTCTTGCTTTGTTAAATCTGCGGTGGAAAGTAGGTGTCCGGAGATCATTTGATCAACTCCACAAGATCCTCATTGTCATACTCTGAAAGATGAACCTTTACGCTCTCACTAATTGAGGTGGGAATATTTTTGCCAACGTAATCTGCTCTGATTGGTAACTCGCGATGACCACGGTCAACAAGTACTGCAAGCTGAACTGTTTTTGGCCGGCCCAATTCGCCAATTGCATCAAGAGCTGCACGAATAGTTCTGCCAGAGAACAAGACATCATCTACTAAAACTAAATCTTTGCCTTCGATTCCACCAGGCGGCAACTTTGTTGTTAGGAGCGGTTTAGGGGGCCGAAGTCTTAGATCATCTCTATGCAGAGTAATATCTAAAACACCGGTTGCTACCGGTCCTTCGATCTCGGTGATGAATCCACAAATTCGGTCAGCCAGATAGGCGCCGCGGGTTGGAATACCCATTAAAACTAAATTATTGATTCCTTGATTGTGTTCGATAATTTCATGTGAAATGCGTTTGATAGCCCGATCGATATCGGCGCCAGATAACAAAATACCCATTTACTTCTCCTTCGCCGCCTCTCTGGACGGATCGTTAAAGGAATCGCCGTATATTAGCAGAGTATCTGTGGATATCGAAAATCATCAATTTCTGCGTGTGGCTAACCTGCGGCTATGAATACACATATCCCAGCTGACAGATTACGAATCATTAGAAAATCAAAAGGGTGGAGCTTGCAAGATGTCGAGCGAAACTCAAATGGAAAGTGGAAAGCAGTAGTTATCGGTTCTTACGAGAGATCAGACCGATCAATCTCACTTCGCAAGGCAATTTCCCTAATGGAGTTTTATCAAGTTCCAATTAGCGAACTATTTCCGGAGATTTCACCAGAGATGAACGCCCGAAGCATCTCAATTAATCTGGCAAAACTAGCAGATGACCAAAGTATCAACTCTGAAAGCTTACGCAAATTTACTAAGTCAATTAGCGATCGTCGTAAGGATTGGAATGGCAAGCTTCTAACAATTAGGGCAAATGATTTGCAGTTCTTATCACTGCTTTTGGGCTTAAATGAATCGACCGCCTTGGATTATCTGACAGAGGCGGATCTACTAATCTCTTAAATCGCGATCGAATCCTTAAGTTTTATAATTCTACCCAGCACGCCATTTATATAACCTGAGGATTCATCGGTTGACAGAGATTTAGCAAGTTCAACGGCTTCATCACATGCCACCTGCAAATCTATATCTGCTTCCCAAAGAATTTCATATATTGCAATCCGCAATATATTTCGATCCACTGGCGGCATTCGATCCATATCCCAACCTTGGGCATAGGTAATGATTAGCTCATCAATTTTGCTTAAATGATCAGTAACCCCAGTAATAATTGTTAATACATATGGTTCTTGAGATAACTCAGTGGCGCCACGGGTTTGAAAAAGATCTGCTGCTAAAACGTTCTTTATATCTGCTTCATATAAAAAATCTAAAGCTCTTTTTCTAGCCTTACTACGGGCAGACACGTTTAGTTTGCTCGGCCCAGATATGCGCCAGTTCGAGTATCAACCAATACTTTCTCATCCTGTTTAATAAATAATGGAACTTGAATTGTTATGCCAGTTTCAACAGTTGCAGGTTTTGTGCCACCTGAGGAGCGATCTCCCTGTAATCCAGGTTCAGTGTAAGTAATCTTTAACTCAACAGACGCCGCAAGTTCGATAAATAATGGATTGCCTTCATGAATTGCAACTACAGCATCGGCATTCTCAAGTAAGTAGTCAACAGCATCCCCAACCGTTTGTTTGCTGATTGAAATTTGATCAAAATTTGTTGAATCCATAAACATAAAATCTTCACCGTCGCGATATAAATACTGCATATTTCTTTTATCCACTTGAGCAACTTCAACCTTTACCCCAGCGTTAAAAGTCTTTTCTACAACTTTTCCAGAAAGTACTGATCTCATCTTTGTTCGTACAAATGCTCCACCTTTGCCAGGCTTAACATGTTGAAATTCAATTACATTCCAAAGCTGACCATCTAGGTTCAAGGTCATACCGTTTTTCAGATCATTTGTTGTTGCCATTATTTTCCTATCAATTTGAATCCGACATTATTATCAGAAAATTATTGGGCTAGCCTACCTTGTCAGACAACTAGTTTTTGCATTGCGATTAAAGCCAAGTTATAGCTTTCAACGCCAAATCCAGCGATTGAACCCTTCACTACCCCGCTAATTACTGAGGTGTGACGGAATTCTTCTCGCGATAATGGATTTGAAAGATGTACCTCAATAACCGGGGCGGTAAGCATGGTAACTGCATCACGAATCGCATATGAGTAATGCGTGAAGGCTGCGGGGTTAAGAATTACTGGCTGCTTCTTATCTGCTGCATCATGAAGCCAAGAGATTAGTTCACTTTCACTATCACTCTGCTTAATCTCTACTTCGATTCCCAAAGTCTGAGCACTATCTTCGATGGCTTTCTTAAGTTGTGGGTAATCAAAATCCCCATAGTGTTTTTGCTCGCGTAGATCTAATCTAGAAAGATTTGGACCGTTAAGGACAAGGATTTTCATTTGGCTATTCTCTCATAAACCTTAGCCAATAGGCTGGATGAAACATCTTCTAGCCATACTGGTTTTCCGATTTTACTTATACCAATGAATCGAACCTTTGATTGCTTTACTTTTTTATCCATAAGAAGCAATGTGCTCAAATTTTTCCAACGACCACGCGGATAGCTAACTGGCAAATTGTAGTTCTGTAATAATTCGCGATGTAACTGAACTGCATCCTCTGATAGTCCAGCCAATTCATGGCTTAACTCCGCTGCAAAAACCATTCCAATGCCTACTGCTTCGCCATGGCGTAATCTATATTTACTATCTTTTTCAATAGCATGACCTAACGTATGTCCATAATTAAGGACTTCTCGTAATTTACTTTCCTTAAAATCCTTAGAAACAACCTTTGATTTAACCTTAGTAGCACGGTAAATTAACTGCGAATAATCCAATTCATCATCTTGGACAAGGTTTAGAATTCTATAGTCAGATATGAAACCGCATTTAATGACTTCGGCCATTCCCGCTGATAAATCACGCTTTGACAGTTTCTTAAGAAAGGTTGGATCTATCAAAACTTTTGCTGGCGAAAAAAATGAACCAATTAAGTTTTTACCAGCTGATGAATTAATTCCAGTCTTTCCGCCAACACTTGCATCTACCATTCCAGCAAGTGATGTAGGTATTGCATACCAGGTGATACCGCGCAACCAAGTCGCTGCTGCAAACCCAGCCAAATCTGTTGTGGCTCCGCCTCCGAAGCCAACTATTGCATCCTGCCGGCTTAATCCAATAGCCGCGCATTTTTTCCAAATACGATCTAAGGTTGCTACCGTTTTTTGATTCTCACCATCTGGAGTTGGAAAAAGAGTTAAATTCTTGCCCTCCTTCAACTTAAATAATCTGATAAGCGATGAAGGAGCAACTAACAGGACCTTATTGTGGTCCTTACATATCTCTTTAATTGACTCAAGCCCATTGACTCCCACAACAACTTGGTAGTTGCGATCAGATTTCACATTTATAGATCTCATATCTTGCTCGCTAGCTTTTCGCTAATTATTTTAGCTACCTCCGCTGGTTTATGGCTATCGGATGAAACAATATCCGTTGCCAAATGCTCATAAATTGGACGACGCTCACTCATTAGATTCATCCATTGTTGACGGGGATTAATCAAAAGTAGTGGTCTATCTTTATTAAAACCAATTCGAGTTGCAGCTTGTGATATTGAAACATCTATAAAAATAACTGGAAAATCTACCTTTTCAAGAATATTTTTAATTTGCAAATTTATCGGAGCTCCCCCACCTAGTGCAATCACCCCAGAGATTTCCGCAAGAATTTTTTCAACTACCTCAACCTCAATTTTTCGAAAAGCAGACTCTCCCTCATCAACAAATATTTCAGAGATCTTCTTTTGTGTAATTTTTTCAATTTCAGAATCAGTGTCAGTAAATGGCATCGATAATTCCTTTGCCAAAGCGCGGCCAATACTAGATTTGCCAGCCCCCGGTGGACCAATTAATACAACCTTATTTAGCATTACTTGATTTCTAGGGTTTTAATGTAGTTCTCAAAATTGCGTTTAGTCTCTTGAACACTATCGCCACCAAATTTTTCAAGCACAGCATCAGCAAGTACTAAGGCAGCCATTGCCTCTGCGACAATTCCAGCTGCTGGGACTGCGCAAACATCTGAGCGTTGGTTTATTGCTTTTGCAGCCTCACCGGTTGCAACATCAATTGTGTCCAATGCTTTAGGAACCGTTGAAATCGGTTTCATTGCAACTTTAACTCGCAATATCTCGCCATTACTCATGCCACCTTCAGTACCGCCAGCACGATCTGTTCGCCTTACAATCTTTCCAGCCTTATTCTTTTCAATCTCATCATGAGCAACTGAGCCGCGACGCTTTGCAGTAGTAAATCCATCGCCAATCTCAACTCCTTTAATTGCCTGGATTCCCATCATTGCGCCAGCAAGTCGTGCGTCTAAACGCTTATCCCAATGGGTATGTGAACCCAATCCAGGAGGCAAGTTATATGCCAAAACTTCTACAACACCGCCAAGAGTGTCTCCATCACGGTGCGCAGCTTCAATATCTTTAATTATTGCCTCACTAACTTTCTTATCTGCGCAACGTACTGGGTCTTCATCAATTCTTGATTTATCTTTAATTGTTGGCAATTCATAATCTTCATCAACTGATACTTGGCCAATTGAAATTACATGACTTAAAATCTCAATTCCAATACTTTGTTTAAGGAAAGCACGAGCTACGGCTCCTAATGCAACTCGGGCTGCAGTCTCTCTCGCACTGGCGCGCTCTAAAATTGGTCTAGCATCTGAAAAATTAAATTTTTGCATACCTACAAGATCAGCATGACCAGGGCGAGGTCTAGTTAATGGCGCATTTCTTGCTAGATCCTTTATTTCCTCATCTGGAACGGGATCAGCACTCATCACCTTTTCCCATTTTGGCCACTCTGAATTCGCAATTTGAATTGCAATTGGTCCACCTTGAGAAAGCCCAAGTCTAATTCCGCCGGTGATCGTAATTTTATCGGCCTCAAAATTTTGTCTAGCACCACGCCCAAAACCTAATCGGCGGCGAGATAAATCAAAATCAATATCTTTACTTGTGATTTCAACATGAGCGGGAATTCCTTCAACAATTGCCGAAAGTGCAGGGCCATGAGATTCGCCCGCGGTTAACCAACGTAACACAGCACTCTCCAATCAATTAGAGCAGTATTATCGCAGATCAACTACTTATCTTGCTCCTAATTTAACCTTGTAATCAGAGAATCTTGGCTATATATGTACCGCAAATCATAAATGGTGCAAAGGCAACGGTTCTTGATCCCATTAGAAGAGCATAGATACCACCGATAATCCAAGTATAAGAAAGTGCGTTAAATAACTGGAGGTAAGAATCAAGCATTAAACCCAAGATGGCTGAAAGCTTTATATCGCCAGCTCCGATCTTTCCCTTTGCCAAAACATTGATTAGTAAGTAAACAACGAAATTTACTAAGCCAAACTCCCACTTATTGATGATCTTTGGTGTGAACAATATGAAAATCAAGAAAATATCAAGATTACTTATTAAGTGGGTTTTAATATCATATAAAGCGATTCGGAGAAGCAAAACTAGAGATAGGAATTCAACGACCACCAGAAAAGGTTAGTAAGAAATTATCAGAAATATCTTGGGTGTGGATTACTTCTTGATAGCTGCGTGCCCAACTTTTAATAGTTCTTGGCGCATCTGGTCAAAATCAAATTCTTTCTGCGCAAAGTAATTTATTTGAAAGAGTGCTTGTTCAACTAAGAGTGATAATCCACCTATTACAGTCCGACCTAGGTTTTGATACCGCTTTGCTAACTCAGTTGGCCATGGATGGTAAATAACCTCAAAAAAGTCCGCCTTGGTAGAGATTATTGATAGCCCATCAGTTGCGCCAGCTGGGGTTGTTGAAATAATCAAATCACGATCCTGAATCTCCTCAAACCGGTGCCAATCTAGAAAACTAAGATCTAAGTCGACTGCTGCGGCATGTAGCTGGTCGTGCCTATTAATTGATCTTGTTAACACAGTAACTTCGGTGCCAGTCCCCTTAAGTGCTCCAATTGCGGCTCTTGCAGTTCCGCCAGCGCCAAGTATAGAAATCTTCTTACCGAAGTATGGTCTGAGTAAATTCTTGAATGCTAGCAAATCAGTCGATAAACCAATACTTCCAGTTGACTCAAAAATAATTGTGTTAACAGACGCAATTTGCTTTGCAATTGGATCAACCCGGTCTACAAACCCAATTGAAATTTCTTTAAGCGGCATTGTTAATGCAAGACCGCGATATCCAGAATTCTTTGCCTTGAAGTAGAATTCGCCAAATTTATCTTCTGTGATTTCTTCAGACAAAAAATCCGCTTCAATTCCTAACAATTTGTAGGCCGTTGAATGAAGAAGCGGCGAAAGAGAATGACTAATAGGGCTACCAGCCACCGCCATCTTTATCATTTAAACAAGCCTGCCTTTTCATTGTTTCTAAACTCATTTGCCCAAATATTAAACTGACTATATGAATTAGTGAATCTAGTATCTTGCGGCTTAACTGTTATGAAATATATCCAATCACCAGATTCTGGGTTAACTGATGCATTAAGTGCTTCCTGTCCCGGATTGCCAATTGGGCCTATCGGAAGTCCTTGATACTTGTAAGTGTTGTACCTGGAGTTTACCTCTAACTGCTTGTAAGGCAGGCGTATTTTCCCCCGAAGGTTTGCTGCATATTCAACAGTAGTGTTCATCTGTAGCGGCATCTTAATTTTTAAGCGGTTATATATAACTCTGGCAATTTTTGTGAAATCTTGCGGATCCCCCTCTGCTTGAATAATCGAAGCAATTGTCACCAGCTCAAATGGTGAGAATCCATTAAAACCCTGATCTATTTTGCTAGTTTTTGCTGCAAGATTAAATCTTTGGATCATTTGATTTACAGCCGTATCAGTTGAAGTACCAGGAGCAAAAGAATACTGAGCTGGAAATAAGAAACCCTCTAAATTAGATGTTTTATATATCTCATCTGGCTTTACGGATGCTGATAAATTCCCAGAAACTAAATTTGATTTTTTAAGCATGTCAAAAATCTCATTTTTCCTTAGTCCTTCAATGAAACCAAAAACACCACGATTTCGCTTTGGGTCAAGTAGTTGGTCTAAAGCAGCTTTTGCAGAAATTTTAAGATCGATTTCGTGAATGCCTGGTGATATCGAATTAGATCGTTTTTGGTTAATTGCTAGTTTATAGAAAACTTTACTTGCCTTGATAACTCCAGATTTATAAAGTTTTTCGGCGATTTTTGTGCCAGTGTCTCCAGACTCAATCAATATATCAATTTTCTGACTCGAGCTTGTATCTATATAATCGTTTAATAGAAAAGTATTATGAATCGAATTAGCACCAAAGGTAAAAACAAATAAACTCAGCACTAGAGCAATATATTTTTTCAAAAGATTTCACCAATAGATGTTCCCGATTTCTCATTCAAAATTGCACTTTCTAAAATATTCACAGCTGCGATTTGGTCGATTACCGCTTTACTCTCCTTAGAGTTTTTTCCAGCTTCCCTCATTTGCGAATATGCATTTGCAGTAGAAAGGCGCTCATCAACAAGATAAATTGGCCCTGAAAAAATACTTTGGATTAATTTTGCAAAATCAATTGCTTGCATAGATTTTGGACTGTTTTCTCCAGATAAGTGTCTTGGATTTCCAACTACTGCGTAGATAGGTTTGATATCACTGAATATCTCAGTAAGTTTTTCAGCCAAATTGTCATCATTCAAAACAGTTGCATGTGGCGATACTAAAATTGACTCAGAATCTGAAGTCGCAACACCAATTCGCTTCTCGCCAAAGTCAAAACCAATCCTAGTTCCAATTTCGATTGGTTTAGTCATTTTTCACTCTATTTCTAATTGATCTTCCCTTTTATCAAGTTGATAATTTCAGATAATGCTTTATCAATAGATTTAGCATCTACTCCTCCGCCTTGTGCAAAATCATCCTTTCCACCGCCACCACCGCCAAGAACTGCAGAACCAGTTTTTATTAATTCACCAGCCTTAATACCCAATTTATTTGCCTCTGGAGAAACAGCGGCAACAAGTAATGGCTTTGAACTACTAATAGTAGCTAGCACGATTACCCCGGACTTAATCTTTCCTTTTAAATCAATAGCAATAGAACGCATATCATCTACTGAAATATCATCCGCTAAATGTTCGCTGATTAAATTAATACTTCCCATCGATTTCGCTTTTTTAACTAAATCCCCTGTAGAGGCCATTGCCTTTGCGCTACGCACAGCGGAAAGCTCTTTCTCCATACCTTTCATTTTTTCTACCAATTCTGATACTCGTTGAGGCAATTCATCTGGCCGCACGCCTTTAATGATTTCAGTCAAAGAATTAAGCAATACATGCTCACGTGCTAAGAATTTATAAGCATCGTAGCCAACAAGGGCTTCCACACGTCTAACGCCAGCGCCAATTGAAGATTCTGAAAGCAATTTAACCAATCCAAGTTGACCCGATCTTGATACGTGGGTTCCGCCACAAAGCTCTTTTGCCCATTCACCAACACTTACTACCCGAACTTGATCGCCATATTTTTCGCCAAATAATGCCATTGCACCCATTGCGCGAGCAGCATCTTGCGACATTACCTCTGCATGAACTTGCAAATCGGCAATTAACAACTCGTTGACTCTGCTTTCTACATCATTAAAAACTGACACAGGCACTGCAGATGTAGATGGAAAATCAAATCTAAATCGGCCGGGCGCGTTCTCAGAGCCCGCCTGAGTTGCAGTTTCACCCAAAGCTTCTCGAAACGCTTTATGAACCATGTGTGTGGCTGTATGCGCTCTTGAAATAGCTAATCTGCGTTCTAAATCTATATCGGCAATTGCAGCTGACCCATTTTTTACTACTCCGCTTAACACTGTTCCGCGGTGAACAATTAACCCAGGCAAAGGTGTCTGAACATCATCAATTTGAATTACCGCACCGCTGGCCAGTTTTATTGTTCCACCATCTGCTAATTGACCGCCGCCTTCAGCATAAAAAGGTGTGCGATCGAGAGTTATTTCAATCTCGGTACCAGGATTAGCCTCTGAAACACTTTTTCCATCTACTAGTAAGCCAGTTAATTTCGACTCAGCAGAAATATTGTCATAGCCAATGAATTTTGATGTCCCGGATTTATCAACTATTCCCCGATACTCAGTTAAGTCAGTATGGCCACTCTTTTTAGCTTTAGCATCTGCTTTAGCTCGATCTCTTTGTTCGTTCATTAACTTTCTAAATCCAGTTTCATCAACATCAAGTCCCTGCTCACGGGCCATTTCAAGGGTTAAATCAAATGGAAAGCCGTAAGTATCATGTAGTTTAAATGTAGTATCGGCCGATAATGATTTGCTGTTTGAACTCTTTAATTCACCTGCCGCTAGATCGAAAATAGTTGTTCCACTTTTTAAAGTTTGAATAAAACTATCTTCTTCTGCCTCTGCAATTGCAAGAATGCGATCAGATCCACTTACCAGCTCTGGATACTGCGGTCCCATAGCTTTAATTGATCTCTTCATTAACTCACCCATTACAACGTCCTGTGAACCAAGTAAACGCATATTGCGAATTGTGCGTCGCATCATTCTTCTTAAAACATATCCCCTGCCTTCATTTCCTGGGATAACGCCGTCACCAATTAGCATCATTGCGGTTCGGGCATGATCTGCAACAACTCGAAGTGAGACATCAGATTTTTCATCCTTTCCGTACTTAACTTTTGTTAGTACGGATGCCTTATCGAGAATTATTTTTGTTGTATCGATTTCGTAAATATTCTCAACGCCCTGCAGTAGCGCGGCGGTTCTTTCTAACCCAAGACCAGTATCGATATTTTTTGCTGGCAATTCGCCCACAATTGGGAATGAGTTTTTATCTCCACCCTCACCACGAATGTTTTGCATGAAAACTAAATTCCAAATTTCTAAATAACGGTCCTCATCAGCGATCGGCCCACCCTCTTTGCCATAAGCACTTCCTCTATCAAAATAAATTTCCGAACATGGACCGCACGGACCAGGAACTCCCATTGACCAGAAATTATCAGCCATCCCACGTCTCTGAATACGATTCTTTGGAACACCAACTTGTTTCTCCCAAATTTGCGCTGCTTCATCATCATCTTCATAAACTGTTACCCAAAGTTTGTCTTCACTAAAACCATATCCACCTTCGGATGTTGACTTAGTTAGTAGTTCCCATGCGAGTGAAATCGCACCTTCTTTAAAATAATCTCCAAAAGAAAAATTACCGCACATTTGAAAGAAAGAAGCGTGCCGGGTGGTCTTACCAACTTCATCGATATCTAATGTTCGAACACACTTTTGAACTGAAGTTGCGCGTTTATATGGTGGCTTAACTTCACCAAGAAAAAATGGTTTAAATGGAACCATGCCAGCGTTCACTAATAAAAGATTTGGATCATCGGCAATAAGTGAAGCGGAAGGAACAACAGTGTGCTCAAGCTTTAAAGAATTACCTTTTTCAAAGAAATTTAGCCAGCGGGAACGAATATCAGCGGAGTTCATCACTACGCCTTCGCTTTGCTTTTTTTCTTACCCTTTTTCTTTAGCTTTGCCGCAGTAACAAGGGCGGCGGCTGCCTTCATGGCTAACGGGTTTTCATCTAGAAATGATTCAGTCGCACTTGTAACTTTTTTAGTAAGACCTTCAATAGATTTACCAGCATTACTAATGCTTTGCAGTGGGCCGTTAATCATCCGAATAGTTTTTGTAACTTCATCTATTAAACGTGAAGTTCGGACTACGGTATAGGAAATCGCTATCGCGATCACGGCTAGGGATGACGCAGCAATTATTGTTGCAATTCCACCTGGGCCCATGTTGGGAAGAATACCTGAAAAGGTGGGAACTACTTGGCAGCGGCTGGAGTATCGACCCCAGTCTCTTTGCGTTGTGCTGGTGTAATCGGTGTTGGTGCGCCAGTTAGTGGATCACCGCCACTTGCAG
Organism: Actinomycetota bacterium; assembly: GCA_026392945.1. Lineage (GTDB taxonomy): Bacteria > Actinomycetota > Actinomycetes > Nanopelagicales > Nanopelagicaceae > Nanopelagicus. Next base: position 22,822 of record JAPLBB010000049.1, read on the forward strand.
TCTTTGGAAATGCGATGACTTCTCGAATTGATTGTGCCCCAGCAAGCAATGCGCATAATCGATCTAAACCAAGAGCAATTCCGCCATGTGGTGGTGGCCCATAATTAAATGCTTCGAGCAAAAATCCAAATTTACTCTCTGCCTCCGCTTGCGAAAGTCCAATAGTTTTGAAAACTCTTTGTTGAACCTCTCGTTGATGGATACGAATTGATCCACCACCAATTTCATTTCCGTTTAAAACAATGTCATATGCATAAGCAAGTGCTTCTGCCGGATCCTTATCAAAGTTGTCGGCAAACTCCGGTTTTGGTCCCGTGAAAGGATGATGAACTGCGGTCCAACCAGCAGCAGCATTATCAGCATCGACCGGTTCGAACATTGGTGCATCTACAATCCATACAAATTTCCATAACTTTTCATCAATCAATTTACATCGCACGCCAATTTCAAGTCGAACTGCGCCGAGAAGATTCTGTGATGCAGCTGGTGAGCCAGCAGCAAAGAAAATAGCATCGCCATTTTTTGCTCCAACCGTTGATGCAATAGCAGAGCTTTCTTTTTCCGAAAGATTTTTAGCTACTGGTCCGGATAACGTTCCATCTGCACCAACTAAAATATATGCAAGCCCTTTAGCTCCCCTTGCCTTAGCCCAATCTTGCCAAGCATCTAATTCACGACGTGGTGAATCTGCGCCAGATGGCATAACCACTGCCCCAACATATTCAGCTTGAAAAACTCTGAATGATGTCTCCTTAAAGAATTCAGTTACATCTACTAACATATTCTCAAATCTTAAATCTGGCTTATCAGAACCATAAGTCTTCATTGCGTCCCGATATGTCATATGTGGAATCGGGGTTGGAATTTTATAGTTAACAACTTTCTCAAAAACTGACGCTAAAACCTTTTCAGCAATTGCAATCACATCAGCTTGATCAGCAAATGAGATCTCAATATCTAACTGGGTAAACTCTGGTTGACGATCTGCTCTGAAATCTTCATCTCTAAAGCAACGTGCTATCTGGTAATACCGCTCCATTCCAGCAACCATCAATAATTGCTTAAACAATTGCGGAGATTGTGGCAACGCATACCAAGATCCAGGTTGTAGCCTGACTGGAACTAGAAAATCCCTGGCACCTTCTGGTGTTGAACGAGTTAGATATGGGGTTTCTATTTCAAGAAAATCAGCACTAGCCATTACATCTCTGATCGTAGTTGTTACTTTAGACCGTAATCGTAGATTTTTTGCTGGACCTTCTCTACGCAAATCTAAGTAACGATACTTAAGTCGTACCTCTTCTGAAATATTTCCAATATCACCGCTATCAACTGGAAAAGGAAGGGCTGCTGCTTCACTTAACACTTCGAGAGATTCACATACAACTTCAATTTCACCGGTTGCAATATCTTTATTCTCATTACCGGCTGGTCGAATCTTTATCGTGCCAGTAATTAAGACGCACCATTCTGCTCGTAATTCACCAGCAATTTTCTCATCATTTATTACAACTTGAACTGCACCGGTTGAATCGCGCAAATCAATAAAAGCTACGCCACCATGGTCTCGCCGACGTGCCACCCATCCCGCTAGAACAACTTTATTTCCAACGCTTTTAGCATTTAAAGCGCCAGCATCATGAGTGCGAAGCATTAATTTGAACTTCCTATTCGTTTAATTAAATCTGAAGCAGTAAGAGTACTAGAGAAGACTTCTCCGCTACTCATCAATTTCAACTCACACTTACCAGATGAAATCTCATCATCACCAATAACCAAGCCGTACAGTGCGCCACTTTTATCAGCTGCTTTCATTCCGCCTTTAAGGCCGCGATCACCGTAGGCCATGTCACAAGTAATTCCATTGCCTCTCAACTCAGACAAAAGATTAAAAGCCGCCGTTTTACCTTTTTCGGTAATTGGTGCAATAAACAATTTGAGTTGATTTATATCGTTCGGCAAGCAATCCTCAGCCAGGGCAGCCATAAGTATCCGATCAACTCCAAGGCCAAATCCAATTCCACTAACATCAGATCCACCAAGCGAATTCATCAAACCGTCATATCGGCCGCCACCGCCAATACCAGATTGTGCTCCTAGTAAAGCATGATCAAATTCAAAGGTTGTGCCGGTGTAATAATCAAGCCCTCGAACCATTCTAGGATTAATTGTGTACGCAATTCCAAGTTCGGTTAGTAATTTTTTCACTTCTTCAAAATGCGCCTTGCTCTCATTATTTAAATAATCAAGCAATAAAGGTGCTTTAGACATCGCTTGCTTAATTTCTTCTCTTTTATCATCAAATAATCTAAGTGGATTCAATTTTGCCCGAGCAGTTGTTTCTTCATCAAGTTTTAAGCTAGATATGTATTTAACTAACTCAGTGCGGTGTGAGTCCCGGCTCTTGGAGTCACCAAGTGAAGTTATATTTAATTTGTATTGCTTAAGTCCTAAAGCTTTGAAGGCACTATCTGCCACTGCAATTACTTCAACATCAATCTCCGGATCGTTATAGCCAATTGCTTCAATTCCAACTTGGTAGAACTGGCGATAGCGACCAGCTTGTGGGCGTTCGGCGCGAAAGAAAGCTCCAGAATAGAAAAGTTTTACTGGTAATTGGCCGCGGTCAAGGTTGTGTTCAATCACTGCTCGCATTACACCAGCGGTTCCCTCTGGCCGAAGAGTTAATGATCTTCCGCCTCTGTCCTCAAAGGTGTACATCTCTTTACATACAACATCAGTTGATTCACCAACTCCGCGGGTAAAAACTTCAGTATCTTCAAATACCGGTAACTCAATTAACGAGTACCCGGCCAACTTTGCAGAATTAATTAGCTGATCTCTAATAAATTCAAATTGTTCAGAGTTTGGCGGGAAGTACTCACTTACTCCCTTAGGCGCTTGAAACTTACTCAAGATTCACCGCCCATTCTGATTAAGAAAATCATCTTGCAGGTAAGGGTTTCTTACGCGCTCTATGGCGATTGTAGTTTGCCCACCATGCCCAGGCAGGACATTTAGGTCATCAGGAAGTGTCAAAATTCGCTCTCGCAAGGTTTTGCGCATCTGACTTGCCGATCCAGTCGGAAGATCGGTTCTTCCGATACTGCCGGCGAACAACACATCCCCTGAAATAAGTTGTTGATTATCAACGGTATAGATCACAGAGCCTTTGGTGTGGCCTGGCGCAAAAATTGCACCGATTTCCAAACCAGCAATCTCAAAATGAGAAAAATCCTTCACCTCAACAACATCATCTGGTTCCTTAAAGTTATCGCCACCAAATGCAGAGATTAATTGCTCGCTAACTCCACCCTTGTCGATGGCGCCAGTTGGGTCTGTAAGTAAAAATCTATCGTCACCAGTTATGAATGTTCGCATCGGAGTTTGCTTGGTAAGAGGCAAAACCGAAAAAATATGATCAAGGTGCCCATGAGTAATTAAAATTCCTACCGGTTTTAAATTATGTTCAGAGACTTTTTCAATTATGTCTTTTACTAAATTTGGCTTAGCTATACCCGGATCAACAATTACGCACTCTTGGCCAACACCAGTTGCCAAAACCCAACAATTTGTTTCAAAGTAGGGAGCAATAACCCGATCAACAAGCATTTTCACCCCCACCAATCATCCTTTTTTCTCGTTCAGATTTCACTAAATTCAGGTGATTAGGCTATCTTTTAGCCAGCACCAAACCCAGTAATCAAAGACGCAAAAGCGAAAATGATTACTACGCCCCCCATATAACGAGATCTGTATTACAGAAATCGCGCAACGAAAGGTAATCATCATGGAGAATACAAATACGCCTAACCTTTCGAATACTGGGGCTGCAGCAGCACTTATTGGTGATCCAGCAAAATTTGGCCGAGTCGGCGAAGATGGAACTGTTTACGTAATTACACCAACTGGAGATCGCGCCGTTGGGTCATATCCTGGAAAGAGTCCAGAAGAAGCACTTGCTTATTTTGTTAAAAAATTTGAAATGGCAGCTTCTGAAGTTGCACTCCTTGCCGCACGCATCAGATCAGGTGCAATGGTGCCAAGTGATGCACATGTAGCAGTTAATAAACTTAGAACTCAGATAACTGAGTTAAATGGTGTTGGTGATTTAGCAAATTTAGCTACGTCCCTAGAAAAAATTCCAGCATTAATTTCTGAGCATGAAGGTGCCTACCAAGCACGCAAGGCCGCACAAAATGCAGAACGTGAAGCTCGTAAGGTTGAAGCAGAGGCAATCAAAGAAAAAATTGTTGCCGAAGCCGAAAGCTTGATCGACTCTGTTGCCTGGAAGGTAACAACTGCCAGATTGAAAGAATTATTAGATGATTGGAAGAAGGCACCAAGACTAGACAAAAAAATTGATGCAGCGCTCTGGAAGAGATTCTCCTCATCTCGTAATAAGTTTGATAAACGCCGCCGAGTTCACTTCTCAAATCTTGATTCAGAGCAGAAAAAGGTTGCTTCTACTAAAGAAGTAATCGTTAAAGAAGCTGAAAGTCTGGCTAACTCGAGAGAGTGGCTAAACACTGCAAAAAGATATAAGGAATTGATGGACCAATGGAAGGCTTCTGGCCGTGGCAAGAAATCTGCCGACACTGCTCTTTGGAACAGATTCAAAGCTGCTCAAGATACTTTTTTCAAGTCAAAAAATGCTGACATGGATAAGCGTAAAAACTCTATGGTCGAAAACCTAGTTAAACGAGAAGCAATGATTGTTGAGTTTGAAGCATTGCTGCCAATTTCTGATTTTAAGTCTGCCAAAAATAAGTTTTATGACTTAATGGGTAAATGGCAGAAAATAGGTATGACAGATCGTAAAAAGCGTTCCACATTTGACGCTCGAATCAAAAAAGTAGAAGACGAAATAAATGACTTAGAGCGTAATTTCCAGCGCAAGAGCGATCCGAGCGCTAAAGCACAAGCTAACAAAGTTGTGCAAGGCTTGGCTGAAGCAATTGAAAATTACGAAAAGCAAGCCGCTAAAGCAGAGGCTGCTGGTCAAACTGCAAAGGCGATGGTGGCAAGAGAAGCAGCAGCGGCTCGTAGAGGTTGGTTAGAGCAGGCTCAAAAGGGCTTAACTGAATTTACGAATTAATTATTAAATATACGATCAACATCATAAACACCCTCAATAGCCCTAACCGCCGCTAACACCGCATCTAAGTGAGAAGCATCTGCCATTTCAAATGAGAATTTGCAGATTGCAGTTTGATCTTTATTGGTAACGACTGAAGCACTCAAGATATTTACATGTTGATCAGATAGTGATTTTGTTACATCTGACAAAAGGCGTGCTCGATCAAGGGCTTGTACCTGTATGTTCACCAAAAAAGTACTCTTCGCTGACAAATTCCACTTTACCCCGACCATCCGGTCGCCTTGATGAATTTTAAGGTCCCCGATATTTATACAATCTGCCCGGTGAACTGAGACACCACTGCCTCTAGTTATAAAGCCAGTTATTTTGTCTCCTGGAACAGGAGCGCAACATCTAGCAAGTTTTACTAGTACATCGCCAGCACCTTCAACATCAATACCCGTAGCACTTTTACGTTCACGTTTAACTGTATTTAAAAGCGGAGATAAATCATTCTCTGGATGAGCATCTACGGTGCTAATTAGGGCCGTTAACTTTTCAATAACTGAATGGGCTGAGACATGGCCATTACCAACCGCTTCATACATAGTTTCAATATCTTCATACCTAAGATCATGGGCTAGTTCTAATAAAGCATGACCACCCAATATTTTTTGCAGCGGTAATCCAGCTTTTCTCATTTGCCGAGCAATTGACTCTTTACCGGCTTCGATTGCCTCCTCTTTACGCTCTTTTGAAAACCAAGCTTTAATTTTTGACCTAGCCCTAGATGAGGTTACGAAATTCAACCAATCATGACTTGGAGCCGCATTAAGTCCTTTGTTAATTACAACATCAACTACATCACCATTTGTTAGGTGCGATTCAAGCGGAACTAATTTTCCATTTACCTTAGCTCCAACACATTTATTACCAACCTCGGTATGAACTGCATAAGCAAAGTCAACTGGTGTTGAACCAGAAGGCAAGGCGATTACACTTCCTTTTGGAGTAAAAACAAATACTTCTGGAGTTCTTAAGTCATAACGAAGAGTTTCTAGGAAATCCCCAACATCTTCACTCTCTTGCTGCCATTCATGCAATTGACGCAGCCAAAGCACTTCAGGGCTTTTGCCAGATTCAGTATTTTTTGATTTATATTTCCAATGCGCAGCAATTCCATACTCAGCTCTTGCATGCATATCAAAGGTACGGATTTGAATTTCAACCGCTTTACCATTGGGCCCAATTACCGTGGTGTGAAGTGATTGATAAAGGTTAAATTTTGGCATCGCAATGTAATCTTTAAATCGACCAGGCACTGGACTCCAGCGTGCGTGAATTGATCCTAAAACACCATAACAATCACGAACTGAATCAACTAAAATTCTAATTCCAACTAAATCATATATATCGTTAAATTCACGGCCTCTAACTACCATTTTTTGATAAACACTATAGAAATGCTTTTGTCTACCAATAACCTGTGCGCTTATGCCTTCAATTTTCAAATCTGCATCTATCGCAGTTACTACCTCTGAAGTTAGCTGATCTCGAGCAGGAGATCTCTCCCCTACTAATCTTTCAATTTCCTCAAACTTTTTTGGCTCTAATATCTTGAAAGAAAGATCTTCTAACTCCCACTTAATTGCATTCATACCCAGTCGATGTGCAAGTGGGGCATAGATATCAATTGTCTCTTTTGCTTTACGTTGAGCAGTTTCTGGGGCAATAAAATCCCAAGTTCGAGCGTTGTGAAGTCGATCTGCTAATTTAATTACTAAGACTCTGATATCTCGAGACATTGCAACAACCATTTTGCGAAGTGTTTCTGCCTCTGCAGTTGGTCCATAAGTTAATTTATCAAGTTTTGTTACGCCATCTACTAAAGAGGTTACCTCATCCCCAAACTCACTCTTTATTTGCTCTATTGAATATGCCGTGTCTTCTACAGTGTCATGTAATAAGGCCGCCATTACAGTAGGTAGATCCATGCCAAGATCAATCAATATCTGAGCTACTGCAACCGGGTGAGTTATATAAGCTTCACCAGATTTACGAAGTTGGCCAGCGTGTGCTTTTTCGGCGGCGATAAATGCACGCTCAAGATCTTTATTTGAGAAACCCGGATGAGATTGAGTTAAACCATCAACTAGCGGCTTCAACAATTCAATGTTTGTCATAGCCTATGGCTGTCTAGTTATTTTAGAATATTAGCGACGTCGATAACGCTTTGGCTGGTTTCGTGGGCCACGATTAACCTGGTTATCTAAAACTGAAGTGTCAACTACTTTATCTCCCCGATTTCCTACCCGCTTTGCAAGGGCCTGCATAGCTGGCTCTCGCTCACGTAAAGCGGCAAGAATTGGTGTTGCGATAAATATTGATGAGTAGGTTCCGGTAGCAAGTCCGATAAACAAAGCTAGTGATAAATCTTTTAGTGTTCCTGCACCAAGTAAACCAGCGCCAACGAAAAGAATTGATCCAACAGGAAGAAGTGCGATAAAGGAAGTATTAAATGAACGAACTAAGGTTTGGTTGACTGCCAGATTTGCTGCCTGTGAATAGGTGCTCTTGCCGCTTGATGCAATTCCGCGAGTATTTTCGCGAACTTTATCAAACACAACCACTGTGTCATAAAGTGAATAACCTAAGATAGTTAAGAACCCGATTACAGTAGCTGGGGTTACCTCAAAACCAACTAGCGCATAAATTCCAACGGTAATAAATACGTCGTGAATTACCGCAATGATGGCTGCAATTGCCATTTTTGATTCAAATGCCATTGCCAGGTAAAGCATCACAACAATTAAGAATCCAAATAATCCATACAGGGCTTTACGAGTAATTTCAGCACCCCAAGATGGACCAATTATTTGGGAATCAATAGAGTCAACATTCACCCCAAATTTTGTAGCAAGTTTGTCCTCAACTGCAGTTTGTTGAACCGAAGTTAATGCATTTGTTTGGACTCTAACCTTGTCGTTACCAATCTTTTGGACAATTATTTGAGATGTAATTCCAGCCTCGGTTACAGCAGACTCGGCAGAAGTTACTGAAGCGTTTGAAGAAGTTACAGTAAATGATGACCCACCTTTAAATTCAATACCTAGATGTAAGCCTTGTGTGAAAAGTGTGGCTGCGGAGGCAAGAATTAATAAGCCGGAGAATGAATACCAAATCTTTCGCTTACCAATAAAATTAAATGAGGTTTCGCCACGGTATAAGCGACCACCTATTCCAGAGAGCTTAGCCATTATTTATTCCCCTCAATTGGCAAATTACTTGTCGCAACTATTCCTAGTGATTTCGCTGAGAAGCCAGATAATGGGCGGCCTTCGCTATAGAAGGACAGTTTTGCCAGAACTGTCATTAAAGGCTTTGTAAAGAAGAAAACAACAATTAAATCAATTACAGTGGTGAGTCCAAGTGTAAATGCAAATCCTCTTACGCCGCCTACTGCAAAGAAGTAAAGTACTACGGCAGCAATCATAGAAACCGCATCGGCAACAATTACTGTGCGACGGGCACGCTTCCATCCAGTTTCAACTGCAGATTTAAGTGACCGACCTTCTCGAACTTCATCTCGAATACGCTCAAAGTAAACAATAAATGAGTCTGCAGTAATACCAATAGCCACAATTACTCCCGCAATACCTGCTAGAGTCAATGTAAATCCAATTGCTTTACCTAATAATAAGATAGAAAGAAGCGTAATTGCGCTTGCAACCAATAAGGAACCGACAGAAACAATTCCTAAGCCACGATAGTAAAGAATTGAGTACAGGATTACTAATAAAAGTCCAAGTGCTCCAGCAATTAAGCCACCCCGAAGTTGATCGGCACCCAGAGTTGGTGAAATCTGTTGAACTTCACCACGATCAAAAGCAAGAGGTAATGCGCCGTACTTGAGAACATTTGCTAAATCTTGCGCTTCAACTTGACTAAAACTTCCAGTAATTTGCGCAGTTCCAGTGTTAATCGGTTCATTAATTCTAGGAGCTGAGTAAACCAAACCATCTAGAACAATTGCTGCTTGATTTTGCGGAGATGGCAGTGAAGTAAGTCGAGTTGTCATTGCACCAAACTTGCTAGTTCCTTCGCCATTAAAATCTAAAGTTACATACCAACCAGAGGCATTTTGAGTGCTGATTACAGATGAGGCTTTTGTTACCTGGCGACCTAAAACCTCTGCTGGTGCCAAAATATATTTAGCTGTTCCCTCGCGGTCGCAACTAATAATCGCTACTGACTCACTTACGCCACCGCCACCTTGTCGGTTTTGGGCAAGTGTGCAATCTAGAGCGGCAAACTGAGAATTCAATTCTGGCGTAACTCCAGCCGGTAGAGTCACATTTGTTGCATCACTACTTGTAGTTGTGGCATTTGCCGCTCCTACTGCCAAAACTGGTCTGAACCTAAGTTCAGCAGTTTGACCAACTAAATCCACAATTCTTCTTCCAGTTTCACCAGGAACAGAAATAATAATCTGACGATTAACACCGCTGCCTTGTGCAGAAACCTCTGACTCCGCAACGCCTAATGAGTTAACGCGCTGGCGAATAATTCCAACTGCCTGATCAATAGCTTCAGTGGTTACTTTTCCAACTTGGCCTGCTTCGATTCGAGGCTGCAAGGTAACGCTGGTTCCGCCTTGAAGATCTAGACCTAACTTAAATGATGTTGCGCCAACTGCAAATGCAATACCGGTGAAAGCCAGAATTGTAAGAAGCAAAATTGAAATCGTGCGAACGGCACGTGATTGGGTATTAGCAATTTTATTGGCAGACATGAGAGCTAATTCTAGGCTGAGGTGTGTTTATTGAGAAATCCAACCAAACTCGCCTCGAATTTATGCGCTAATTAGTGATTTATTGCGCGATATCTGGATCTTGATCAAAGAGCGAGGCATCTGTGCCAATCTGTACAGAAAGCGGAGGTTTAATTCCAAGATGTGCCCAGCCAGCTGCAGTGGCAACTCGGCCACGAGGAGTGCGTGCTAAAAATCCCATTCTAACTAAAAATGGTTCTGCTAGTGATTCAATGGTTTCAATCTCTTCACCCACAGCCATAGCAAGTGTAGATACTCCAACTGGACCACCATTAAAGTTTTTGACCAAGGCGGTCAAAACTGATTTATCAAGGCGGTCTAATCCAATCTCATCTACCTCGTATATTTTTAGTGCAGCCATTGCATGATCGATCTGAACAACTTTTTCTTTATTTACTTGTGCATAATCTCTGACTCGACGCAATAAACGATTTGCAACCCGTGGTGTTCCGCGTGATCTTGAAGCGATCTCAGCCACAGCAGCTTTATCTATTTGTATTTCTAGCAAATCTGAACTGCGCTTAATTATTTGGGCTAACTCATCAGCTTCATAAAAATCTAATTGCGCAGTAAAACCAAATCGATCCCGAAGTGGGCTTGGCAACAAACCTGCTCTAGTTGTAGCGCCAACCAATGTGAAATGCGGAAGATCTAGCGGAATTGAGGTTGCACCGGCACCTTTGCCCACAATAACATCAACCCGGAAATCTTCCATCGCAAGATAAAGCATCTCCTCCGCCGGGCGAGACATGCGATGAATCTCATCAAGAAAAAGTATCTCTCCTTCAACTAGTGATGAAAGGATTGACGCTAAATCTCCTGCATGTTGAATGGCAGGTCCTGAGGTAATACGAATTGGTGCGTCCATCTCAGATGCAACGATCATTGCCAATGTAGTTTTGCCAAGACCGGGCGGGCCTGAGAAAAGAATATGATCTGAAACTGATTTACGTTCTTTCGCAGCTGATAAGAGGAGATTTAACTGATCCCTCACTCTGAATTGCCCAACAAACTCACCTAAAGTTTTGGGCCTAAGGGCTAGCTCTGCAACTCGCTCTGCATCATCTGCGCCTTGGTCAATTATGCGATCGGTCATTATTTTTTACCACCTGTTTTCAGTGCTAACTTCAATATTTCAGCAGCACTTAGATTCTCAATCTTTTCAGATCCAGCAATTTGCGAAATCATTGCGCTAGATTCTTTTGCAGAGTAACCAAGGCCTTGCAACGCATTTTCTACCTGGTTAGTAATTGAAAGTTTGGCACTCACATTACCACCAGCAAAATTTGCCGCCTTATCCTTTAACTCAAGCACTAGCCGCTGCGCACCCTTTTTACCAAGACCGGGAACAGATTCTAAACTCTTTAAATTAGATGAAACTATTGCATTAGCGATTACTGAGGCTTCACTTGCCGCCAATATAGATTGCGCAACCTTTGGACCAATTCCAGTTACTGATAAGAGTAATTCAAAGAAATCACGATCTACTAGATCTACAAAGCCATAGAGCGTAAGTGCATCTTCTCTAACAATCAGATAGGTATGAAGATTTACTAATTTGCCTACTTGCATTTGCGCTGCAATTCGAACTGGCAGCTGCACCAGGATTCCCACCCCACCAACCTCAACGACAATTGAACTTATTGATGTTGATTTAACTGTTCCGGAAATAGAACTGATCATCGCTTCTTAGTCGCCCTTTTCTTTGCGGTTGCCAACTTGGCATTTCCCACACCTCGCCAATGATGGCAGATTGCTAGCGCCAAGGCATCAGTACTATCTACTGGTTTTGGAATTTCTTTTAACTTAAGCAACCTTTTTACCATCTGTGCAACCTGCTTCTTATCTGCCCGGCCCGACCCAGTCACTGCTGCTTTAACCTCACTGGGGGTATGTATTACAACTGGAATTCCAGCTTTTGCAGCAAGCAATAAGGCAACACCTGCAGCTTGACCAGTTGCCATTGCTGTTCGCACATTTAGTTGCGAAAAAACTCGTTCAACTGCAATTACATCTGGCTTATATTTATTTATCCAAACTGAGATCTCTTTTTCTAATTCAAGTAATCTAAATTCAAGCGGTGCTTCTATATCAGTTTGGATTACGCCAACCCCCACCATCTCTAACTTTTGTGGACCAGTAGAATCAACAATTCCGATACCGCACCGAGTTAAACCGGGATCAATTCCTAAAACGCGCATAGGTAAAGCCTAATCAGCCTGAAATAAGTATTAACTAAGGCTCGCCATTACCTCATCTGAAACATCAAAGTTTCCATAGACATTCTGCACATCATCTAGCTCTTCAATTACCTCGATTAAATCAAATACCTTCTTCGCTGTTTCAGCATCGATTGGAATAGACATAGTTGGTAAAAATGAAGTATCTGCAGAGTCGTAATCAATACCAGCAGTTTGAAGTGAAGTACGCACTGCGACTAAGTCAGAAGGTTGAGTAACAATCTCAAATGAATCTCCCAAATCATTAACTTCATCAGCTCCTGCATCTAACACAACCTCAAGTAATGAATCTTCAGTTACTTTTCCACTGTTCTTTGATACCAGCACAACCCCTTTTCGATTAAACAAATATGAAACAGAGCCAGGATCTGCCATGTTGCCGCCATTACGAGTTACAGCAACTCTTACCTCAGAAGCCGCCCGATTTCGATTATCAGATAAACATTCAATCATTAGCGCAACCCCGCCAGCAGCATAACCTTCATACATAATGGTTTCCCACTCTTTACCACCAGTTTCAAGACCAGCCCCGCGCTTTACCGCGCGATCAATATTGTCAGCTGGAACAGAACTTTTCTTTGCTTTTGCAATTGCATCAAACAAGGTCGGGTTACCAGAAACATCTGCGCCGCCAGCTCGTGCTGATACTTCAATTGCTTTAATCAATTTGGCAAAATTTTTAGCACGCCGAGAATCAATTATTGCTTTTTTGTGTTTAGTAGTTGCCCACTTGGAATGGCCGCTCATATCTCTCCCATACTTTTAATTGTTTGCAAACTCGCGACAAATATTTTCAATAAAGTACTTATGAACTCGATTATCCCCAGTTAGTTCAGGATGAAATGAGGTGGCGAGCAAATGTCCTTGCCGGACCGCAACTGGATGCTTATCTCCATTGGTATCAGCTATTTCAGATAAAACTTCAACATTTTCACCAACAGACTCAACCCATGGAGCTCGGATAAATACTGCCCGAATCGCCGGTTCAGTTATTCCTTTAAATTTAAGATCGGTTTCAAATGAATCAACCTGGCGGCCAAAAGCATTACGTCGCACGACCATATCAATTCCACCAAAGCTCTCCTGTCCAGCAATTGCATCCTCAACTTGATTAGATAGCAAGATCATTCCAGCACAAGATCCATATGTTGGCATACCACCGTTAATACGCTCTTTTATCAAATCAAACAGGTCGAATGATCTGGCAAGTTTTGCAATTGTTGTTGACTCTCCCCCGGGAATTACTAGGGCTGAAATACTTTCAATCTCACTCTTTGTTTTTACTGCGATCGCATCAACACCGCAATCACTTAGAGATTGGATGTGTTCACGTACATCACCTTGGAGTGCGAGTACTCCAATTTTCACAACTACCAGCCCCGCTCCGCAAGACGATGTGGCACAGGAATATCAGCAACATTTATACCAACCATTGCTTCTCCTAGGCCTCGAGATACTTCAGCAACAACCTTTGCGTCAGTAAAGTACGTAACAGCCTTAACACAGGCAGCCGCACGCTTTGCTGGATCGCCAGATTTGAAAATTCCAGATCCTACGAATACACCATCTGCACCTAATTGCATCATCATTGCTGCATCTGCAGGTGTTGCAATTCCACCAGCGGTAAATAACACAACTGGGAGCTTGCCAGTG
>JAPLBB010000028.1 GCA_026392945.1 Actinomycetota bacterium
ACTGTGCCAACTACTGCCTTTTTATTTAACTTACCCTCTGCTAGATAAGAGGTAGCTAATATATTTAGTATGTAATCCCCATCAATTACTTCACCATTACTTGCCACCAGCAAGCATCGATCAGCATCACCATCATGGGCAATGCCAATATCTGCGCCAGCTTTTTTAACCTCACTAATTAAGTTCTCTAGGTGGGTAGAGCCACAATTTTCATTTATATTCCAACCAGTTGGTGTTGCCGAAATCGCCGTAACAGTTGCACCAGCTCTTTGATAAACAGTTGGTGCCACAGTTGATGAGGCGCCATTGGCGCAATCAACAATCACTTTAAGCCCAGTTAATTTAGTATCTATAGTTGAAAGCAAGTGAGTTATATATCTTTCAGCCGCAGCTTCATCAAAGATAATCCGGCCAACATTTAAGCCGGTTGGTCTATCCCAAGGCTCACCTAATCGTTTTTCAATTTGTGCCTCAACCTGATCGGCTAATTTATCTCCGCCTTTAGCAAAAAACTTAATTCCATTATCAGGCATTGGATTATGAGATGCGCTAATCATTACGCCAAGGTCTGCGCCACTTTCCTTTACTAAAAATGCAACAGCAGGGGTTGGTAATACACCAACTCGATAAACATCAACACCTGCACTGGTGAGCCCGGCAACAACTGCCGCCTCTAAAAAATCACCAGATGCGCGGGAGTCTTGACCAACAATTGCTTTTGGGCGGTGACCTGCAAATGTTCCGATCTCACCTAGAACATGAGCTGCAGCAATTGCTAAATCAACAGCGAGTTCGGCAGTTAGATCAACGTTAGCAACACCTCGTACACCGTCGGTGCCGAAGAGGGCCATATTAGATTTAAGCGAAGTTTAAAATTAACGCTTGCTGTATTGAGAACGCTTACGTGCCTTCTTAAGGCCGTACTTCTTACGTTCAATAACTCGTGCATCCCGTGTTAGGAAGCCAGCCTTTTTAAGTGTTGGCCGGTTTGCATCAGAATCAATCTCATTAAGCGCACGTGCCACACCTAAACGAAGTGCACCAGCTTGGCCAGAAACTCCGCCACCATTAATACGAGCAAAAACATCATATGTTCCTTCGGCACCTACAGTGCGGAATGGATCAGAAACTGATTGTTGGTGAACTTTGTTTGGAAAATAAACATCAAGTGGCTTGCCATTAACAACCCAGCGACCAGTTCCAGGAACTAAGCGAACTCTTGCCACTGCTTCTTTACGACGACCAACGCCACCACCAGGAGCAGTGATTGCTTTGCGATTAGTTGCAGCTGCTGGCGTACTAGAGCTGTATGAGGTTGGGGTTTCCTCGTCGCCTGCTTCTAAAATTTCGTTAGTCATTGCGCTCCTATTACTTCTTTACAATCTGAGAAACTTGATTGAACTCAAATGCCTTTGGATTTTGCGCAGCATGTGGATGCTCGCTACCTGCATAAACTTTTAACTTAGTTAAAGCTGCTCGGCCAACAGAGTTCTTTGGCAACATTCCCTTGATTGCTTTCTCAACTGCTCGAGTTGGAAACTTTTCAAACATATCTGAGTAAACAGTTGCAGTCATGCCGCCTGGATAACCAGAGTGTTGGTATGCAAACTTTTGTGTGCCTTTTGATCCAGTTAAAACAACCTTCTCAGCATTAATAACTACTACGAAATCTCCCATATCCATATGTGGAGCGAATGTAGTTTTATGTTTTCCGTAAAGTAAATGTGCAGCATGGGTTGCAAGACGGCCAAGCACTACATCTTGAGCATCGATGAGGTACCAACTACGGGTAATCTCACCAGCTTTTGGTGTAAATGTGCGCACAAGCATCTCGCTTTCTTATTTAAGGATTGTCCCAATCGGGTCATTTCCAGAGGGGCAAGATTACCTTTCCGCTGGCTTTGGGTCAAAACCGGATTAATCCCCCGCTTAGAAATCCACCTCTTCGGCGGCCAGATCTTCAGATTGCAGGTATTTCTCATAATTGCTCAAATATTGATCAGCTGGTGGATATTCAATATTTATTAACGTCAAACCTTTGGCTGGAAAAACATAACTATCTGAAATTCTCACCTTATCTTGCAAAGTTTTAAGCATCCACTCTGGTTTAAATCTACCCTCGCCAACACAGACTGCTGCTCCAACTAAATTTCTAACCATGTTATATCGGAATGAATCAGATTTAATCTCACCGATCACCACACCATTTTCATCACGATGCCAATCAAATTTCATAAGGTTTTTAACCGTACTTCCGCCCTCTCTAAACTTACAAAAAGCAAAGAAATCATGCTCACCTAATAAGAGTTTTGAACCAGCATTCATAAGCTCAATATCTAATGGCCGAAACCACTCGGCGCTGTCATACCGATCAAGGGGTGCGGTTACCTTGCCACCATCATTTATTTTGTATTGATAGGTGCGCGAAATTGGTGTGAATCGGGCGTGAAAATTTGGCTCAGCCCAAACGGTATGTATTATTCGAATATCTTCATCTAATAACTGATTTAAGCGAAATGCTAGATTTTCAATATTGGTATTTTCTGGTAAATCTGCATGGATTACTTGTTGTTTGGCATGCACACCAGCATCAGTTCGCCCAGCCACAACTGTGGCAACCTGTGTTTGGGTAATAGTTGAAAGTGCTTTTTCGATCTCATCTTGGACTGTTCGCAAATTTGGTTGCTTTGCCCAACCAGAAAAGTTTGTTCCGTCGTATGTTAAATCAACTCTTAAACGAGAAAACCCACTCTTTGGATCAAGAGTGGGTTTAGTCATAATCTTTATTTCGGTGCGTTATTACTCAGCTTTCGCTGCAGCTTTTTTAGCAACCTTTTTAACTGGTGTGCCAGCCTCAACCATTTCGATCACTGCCATTGGTGCATTGTCACCTTTGCGTGGACCGATTTTGGTAATGCGGGTGTAGCCACCTTCGCGAGATTCAAATCGCTTTGCAATATCTGTGAACAATGTATGCACAACAGATTTGCTAGAGATTCTTGCCATTACGCGACGACGAGCAGATAGATCTCCTTTTTTAGCATGAGTAATTAATCGCTCAGCTAATGGACGAAGACGTCTTGCTTTTGCCTCGGTGGTAGTTAACTTTCCTTTTTCGAAAAGTTGCGCAGCAAGTGTGCCCAGCAATAATTTCTCATGTGCTGGTCCACTTCCTAAACGTGGGCCTTTACTTGGCTTTG
>JAPLBB010000059.1 GCA_026392945.1 Actinomycetota bacterium
CTATTAGATATTGAAACTGTGGCAAAGATTGCTCATGAGAATGAGGTGCCATTAATCGTTGATAACACCGTTGCAACTCCATACTTAATTAGACCAATTGAGTGGGGCGCAGATGTGGTTGTGCACTCAGCAACTAAGTTCCTTTCAGGTCATGGAAACACCGTTGTTGGTGCGATTGTGGATGCTGGCAAGTTTGATTACGCCAAGTTTCCAAAACGCTTTCCAAGCTTTAATGAGCCAGATCCGTCATACCACGGCCTGGTTTATGCCCAAGCTCTTGGCGTTGGTTCACCATTTGGCGCAAACCTTTCGTACATCTTCAAGATTCGCTTGACTCTGCTGCGTGATATTGGCGCTGCAGTTTCACCATTTAATGCTTGGTTACTTGCGCAAGGATTAGAAACCCTTTCCTTACGTATTGAGCGTCATGTTGAAAATGCAAAGGCGATTGCGGCCTGGCTTGAGAAAAATCCTCAGGTTGAAAAGGTTAACTACGCATCTTTGCCATCTTCACCTTGGAATAAATTGGCAAGTAAATATTGTCCAAAGGGAAGTGGTTCAGTTTTGTCATTTGAAATCAAAGGTGGGATTGAAGCAGGCAAGAAGTTTATTGAAGCACTTAAGCTTCACTCACACGTTGCCAACATTGGTGATGTTAGATCTCTTGCAATTCACCCAGCATCTACTACTCACTCTCAACTATCACCGGATGAGCAGATAACTGCCGGTGTTACACCTGGTCTGATTCGTTTATCTATTGGTATTGAAAATATCAAAGATATTCAAGCAGATATTGAGAGTGCATTTGCGGCTGCTAAGTAATTAATGAGCAAAGTTAATCCAGCAGTTACCGGGGCGTGGCTTGAAAGCTATGACCCCGGTGATCGCCAATTCCTAAAAATTGGTGATCTAACTCTGGAGTCAGGTGAGGTTTTACCTGATGTCACAATTGCATACCAAAGTTGGGGAAAATTAAATTCAACTGGTGATAACGCGGTATTAATTAACCACGCATTAACTGGCTGGTCAGATGTTGATGGATGGTGGCCACAAATGGTGGGGCCAGGTTTGCCATTTGATACCGATAAATATTATGTAGTTTGTCCAAATGTGATTGGCGGCTGTCAGGGATCAACTGGGCCATCATCAATTGCCCTAGATGGCAAAAGATGGGGATCTAGATTTCCAGTAATCACAATTAGAGATATGGTGCAAGCAGAGTTAGCTTTTACTAAGAAAATTGGTGTTAAAAAATATCAACTATCAGTCGGTCCTTCCTTAGGTGGCATGCGATCACTGGAGTGGGCGATTGATTATCCGCACTTAGTAGGTGCCATCTGCACTATTGGCTCATCAGCGGTTGCCACCGGAGATCAAATAGGAGCAGCCTCAATTCAAATTAGAGCAATTAAATCTGATCCAAACTTTAATAGTGGTGATTACTATGAACAAAATATTGGCCCAATTGAGGGCATGGGAATTGCCAGAAGAATTGCGCACCTAACTTATCGAACCGAATCAGAGATGGATGTTCGGTTTGGTCGCGAGCTACAAGGAGATGAGACTGGCAGATACGCAGTTGAATCTTATTTAGATCACCAAGCACAAAAACTTGCAAAAAGATTTGATGCTAATACTTATATTTCTTTAACTGAAGCGATGAACTCCCATGATGTTGGCAGAGATCGCGGTGGAGTTGCGGCCGCCCTTGCCACAATTAAGGTGCCAGTTCATGTGGTCTCAATTGATACCGACCGACTATTTCCACCTCGGCTGCAACAGGAGATCGCAGAGCTAGCCGCCGATGTTGCAACCCTGCACACCATTTCATCCCCATTTGGCCACGATGGCTTCTTAATTGAGGTGGAATCTGTGGGACAGGTCATCAGAAATGCGCTTAATCTGCAAAAAATCTCAAATTAATCAATTTGGATGTGCATTTAGGGCTGTGGACAATTTATAATATAGCCAGGGGTCGGGCGGTTTAAAGAAATCGCAAAAGTATCAAGACCTAAAAACAAAGGATGAATTGTGGCTGTAACTCGTGCGCCCAAAAAAGGCGCTAAAGCAGGAAAGAGCAAGAGTAAACCTGCTGCAAAAAAGAGTTCAGTTAAAAAACCTGCTGCTAAAAAAGTAAAACCTGCGAAGAAGGTTATAAAGATTCCGCAGAAGGCAGTTTTGGATGCAAAAGATGTTGCCCAGATTGTTAGGGTAAAAGAATTAGTAGTTCAACAAAAGAGTGTATTAGCGGAGCTGCAATCTCGCGGCATTGATAACATCCATCGAATTGTTAAAAAGGCTGATCAGGATTTAGTTTTAATTGCTCGCGAATTAGAAGACTCTGTACCAAAGCAGGTTGAAAAGCTTCGCAAATTAGGACTTTCACCATTTAGAATGCTTAAAAAGAGTGAGTTGGAATTAATCGCACCACCGACGCCAAAGGCATCACCAGCAGCAGCTACAAAATCTGGCAAGGTTGAGAAGGTAAAGATTGATGGCGAAGAGGTTGAGTTAGAAGAGGTTGAGTTAGAAGATCTTGAAACTTTAATTGATGACAAAGAAGAGACGCCAGCAGAAGATGGCGCACCTGAGATCCGCGTTGTAAATGTTGCTGAAGAGTCACAAAATGAGCAGAACTCCTTCGTACTTAAGGACTCTGAAGAGGATGACGCACCACCACAGACGGTATTAACTGCCGGTGCAACTGCTGACCCAGTAAAGGATTACTTAAAGTTAATTGGTCGCGTTCCACTATTAAATGCTGAGCTTGAAGTATCTCTTGCTCAATCAGTTGAGGCTGGTTTATTTGCTGAAGAGCGGCTTACAAAAGATAAGAAAATGGATAAGAAGTTAAAGCGTGAGTATCAACAAATTGTGCTTAATGGTCGTCGGGATAAGAACCATCTACTAGAGGCAAACCTTCGTCTGGTTGTTTCATTAGCTAAGCGTTATACCGGCCGAGGAATGTTGTTCTTAGATCTAATTCAAGAAGGAAACCTTGGTTTGATTCGTGCGGTTGAAAAGTTTGACTACACAAAGGGTTATAAGTTCTCAACCTATGCAACTTGGTGGATTCGCCAGGCGATTACTAGAGCGATGGCAGATCAGGCTAGAACAATTCGTATTCCAGTACACATGGTTGAGGTAATTAATAAGTTAGCTCGGGTACAACGCCAGATGTTGCAAGATTTAGGCCGCGAACCTACACCTGAAGAGTTAGCAAAAGAATTAGATATGACCCCTGAAAAGGTAGTTGAGGTTCAAAAGTATGGACGTGAGCCAATCTCACTTCACACCCCACTTGGTGAAGAGGGCGATAGTGAGTTCGGAGATTTAATCGAGGACTCAGAGGCGATCGTGCCAGCCGATGCAGTTTCCTTCACATTATTACAAGAGCAATTGCACTCAGTTCTAGATACATTATCTGAACGTGAAGCAGGCGTTGTAGCAATGCGCTTTGGTTTAACTGATGGTCAACCAAAGACACTTGATGAAATTGGCAAGGTTTACGGAGTTACTCGTGAACGTATTCGCCAGATTGAATCAAAGACAATGTCTAAGTTGCGCCACCCATCTCGTTCTCAAGTACTACGCGATTACCTAGATTAAAAGGAGAAAAAAATGAGTGAAAACATCAAGATGCAGTTTAAGAAAAATGCTTCAATTAGAGTTACCGGCACAGTTGATTTTGTTGATGCCGATGGAAATGTAGTTGAAACTAAGACAGATTTTTCACTTTGTCGCTGCGGTGCCTCAAAAGAGAAGCCATTTTGCGATGGCAGCCATCGCGATGCTGGGTTTGCTAGCGAATAATTACTTAGCTGATTGATCAGCTAATTTTTGTGATTCATCTTGAATCACGGCAGCAACTGGCTTTAAACCCTCGGCATACTCTTTTGCGTGGTGTGAACAAAATAGTAATTCACCACCGGATACCAAGATTGCGCGTACATAAGCTTGAGCACCACAACGGTCGCAGCGATCTAACGAGTTCAATGGAGTTTGCTCCATCGTGATCTGATTGGTCATTGCTTTCTCCGTTCTTTCTTTGTACTCAGGGGAACATCAAACCATGAATACTTTATTCCCGTCGGCATATTTGGTTTCAATTAAGTAAATTTTATGCTCAAATACTGAGAATATGTTGTATAAATCTCGTTTTCATATCAATTACCAATAAATATGGGTCAATCTCGGCGCGGATCAACTATAGGTGGTATTAGCACCGATAATCTTCACACCCGTGGCAACCAAGAGCGCAAAAACTGAAGATGGCACATCTGCTGCAATTATCAGCAGTTACACCGCCAAAGATTTATCTGTCCTTGAAGGATTAGATGCAGTTCGCAAACGTCCTGGTATGTATATCGGCACCACCGACTCTCGTGGTCTTATGCATTGTCTTTGGGAAATTATTGATAACGCAGTTGATGAAGCATTAGCTGGGCACTGCAAAACAATTGAAATAAATTTAGAATCCGATGGATCTGTCGAGGTTCATGATGATGGTCGCGGAATTCCAGTAGATAAAGAACCAAAGACTGGTCTGACTGGTGTTGAAGTTGTTATGACCAAATTACATGCTGGTGGAAAGTTTGGCGGCGGTTCATACGCAGCCTCTGGTGGTCTGCATGGTGTTGGCGCATCTGTTGTAAACGCCCTGGCATCTCGTCTTGATGTTGAGGTTGATCGAGATGGAAAAATTTATTGGATGTCATTTAAACGTGGTCATGCTGGAATTTTTGAAGGCGAAGGACCAAATGCAAGTTTTAGTGAAAAATCAGGACTTCGTGTAATTGGCAAAGTTTCTGCAAAGGTAACTGGCACGAGAATTAAGTGGTGGTTTGATAAACAGATTTTCTTAAAAGAGGCAGAGCTAGCAATTGAAGATATTTACGCACGGGCAAGACAAACCTCTTACTTAGTTCCTGGTCTTACCTTGGTTGTTAATGACAAAAGAGCCAAAGCAAAAACTAGTGAGACTTTTTTCCATAAAGGCGGCATATCTGAGTTCTGCACCTTCTTGCGTCCTGATGACCCAGTTGGTGAGGTAATTAGAGTTTCAGGCTCAGGTCCTTACACTGAAAATGTTCCAGTCTTGATGCAATGGGGCAATGGTTATGACGCAACTATCTCTTCATTTGTAAACATTATTTCAACTCCAAAAGGTGGAACACATGTTGCCGGTTTTGAGAAGGCGATTACCAAGGCGGTAAATGATGCACTGCGTGCTACCAAAACTTTAAAGAACAATGAAGCAGATGTAATTAAAGATGATGTGCAAGAGGGATTAACTGCAGTTGTGACAGTGCGTATGTCTGAGCCTCAATTTGAAGGACAAACTAAAGAGGTATTAGGAACTGCCGCCGCTGCAAAGATTGTTGGCCAGGTTGTAGCTGATGAAATGAAGGCGTTTTTTAATACAACAAAGAGAATTGATAAAGCAACTGGACGTTTAATACTTGAAAAAATTGCAAATGCTTCAAGAACTAGAATCTCAGCGCGTGCCCATAAAGATTTACAGCGCCGAAAGAACGCACTAGAAAGCTCTTCGCTGCCAACCAAATTATCTGATTGCCGCTCTGATGAATCTGCTAGAACGGAACTATTTATTGTTGAGGGAGATTCAGCACTTGGTACAACCAAGGCGGCTAGAAACTCAGAGTTTCAGGCGATCTTGCCAATCCGAGGAAAGATTTTAAATGTTCAAAAAGCATCTTTATCTCAGATGTTAGAAAATAATGAGTGCGCATCAATTATTCAAGTAATCGGCGCCGGTAGCGGAAAGTCCTTTGATATTAATGATGCCAGGTATGGCCGCGTTATTTTGATGTCAGATGCTGATGTTGATGGCGCGCATATTCGCTGCTTGCTACTCACATTATTTAATTCATATATGAGACCACTAGTTGAAGCAGGCCGAGTATTTGCAGCTATTCCACCATTGCATCGAATTGATGTAATTGGCGGTAAAAAAGGCGAGGTTCACTACACCTACTCAGATGATGAGATGAAAAAAGTTATTGCTGCCCTTAAGAAGGATGGCAAGAGATGGAAAGAACCAATCCAGCGTTATAAAGGATTAGGTGAGATGGATGCTGATCAACTTCGGGAGACCACAATGGATCCAGAGAAGCGAACTCTTCGCAGAATTACTATGAAAGATGTTACAAAGGCTGAGGCAATGTTTGAGTTGTTAATGGGCAATGAGGTTGCACCTCGTAAAGACTTTATTTCAAGTGCCGATATTGATCGTGAGCGGATTGACGCTTAATCAATACTGATTAGATCGAAGTAATCCTCTTTCCAAAGATCCTCATCACCATCTGGCAGCAAAATAACTCGTTCAGGTTTTAATGATGCAACCGCACCCTCATCATGAGAGACCAAAATAACCGCGCCTTGATACTCACTAAGGGCGCCCAAGATTTCATCACGGGATGCTGGATCTAAGTTATTTGTTGGCTCATCAAGAAGTAACACATTTGCTGCGCTAACAACAAGGGTTGCAAGTGCTAGTCGAGTTCGTTCTCCACCGCTTAATACCTTAACCTGCTTATGAACATCATCGCCAACAAATAGAAAAGATCCCAAGACATTGCGGGCTTCTGGTTCTCTGATGTCAGATTTTGAAGACATCATGTTCTCAAGCACAGTTCGTTCAAAATCAAGAGACTCATGTTCCTGGGCGTAGTAACCAATTTTTAACCCGTGTCCGGCAATAACCTCACCAGTATCTGATTCAAGTTCGCCAGCTAAAATTCGAAGCAATGTTGTTTTACCAGCACCATTTAAACCAAGAATTACTACACGGGAACCCTTGTCAATAATTACGCCAACATCGGTAAAGATTTCAAGCGAACCATATGATTTAGATAGATCGTGTGCTGAGATTGGCGTCTTGCCACAAGGAGATGGAGTTGGAAACCGTAGCTTTGCGACCTTATCTTTAATCCGAACATCATCAAGTGAGCTGCGAAGTTTTTCAGCACGTCTAAGCATTCCTTGAGCAGCGGTTGCCTTTGATGCTTTGGCACGCATCTTCTCACCCTGCTTTTGTAATATTTCAGCTTTCTTCTCCGCGTTAGCACGCTCGCGCTTGCGCCTGTGTTCATCTTGCTCGCGTTGTAATAGATACTGTTTCCAGCCCATGTTGTAAACATCAATTACATTTCGATTTCCATCTATATAAAACACCTTATTTACGACGGTCTCAATCAGGTTTACATCGTGGGAGATAATTACTAAACCACCAGAGTATTTTGAAAGATACTCACGTAGCCAAATGATTGAATCGGCATCTAAATGGTTAGTGGGCTCATCAAGTAAAAGAGTTTCAGCGCCAGAAAAGAGAATTCGAGCAAGTTCAATTCTTCGTCTTTGTCCACCAGATAGCGCGCTTAACTCTTGATCAAATAGATGGTTAGGAACACCAAGAGAAGAAGCGATTGCCTCCGCCTCTGCCGCTGCGGCATAACCACCTGCAGTTGAAAACTCATGTTCAACTCTGGTGTATCGCTCCATTGCTTTTTCTAATTCAGAACCCTCTGAAGTTGCCATCTCTTCTTCAACCGCGCGCATTCGCTTGCTAATTAAATCTAATTCGCGCACTGAAAGAATTCGATCAATCACACTTCCTTGATCC
>JAPLBB010000014.1 GCA_026392945.1 Actinomycetota bacterium
CTGGGGTGATGGGGATAAAGCTGTGGGTAAGTGGGTGGATAAGCGTGTTTTCCTGTGCACAAAGCGGTGGATGAAATGTGTGTAACTCGTCAGAGGTAACCCCTAATCTGAAAAAGCGCAGGTCAGAGGCGCATCTTTTTGCAGTGCATTGTGTATAAAAGTATTTTTGTAAATCTTAAATCGTGAGATTAAGTAACTACGGCTTCGGAGTTTGAAGGCTCCAGCTGCTGCAACATTGAGATTGGAATTCATTTTGATATGAATAAATGTAAAGAGGAAAAATCTGGCCTAGTTTTTCTTGAGGAATCGTTATTTGAATTGTCACATTTCCTGAAGCATCTTTTGGAGTCTTAGTCTGTTCTGCGCCTAGCAATAGATCCTTAATCTCAATGAAGGCTCCTTGCGCGATGTCTGCAACTTTAAGTACTACCTTGTAGACATTTCCAGTCCACTCATTTAAAACAAATTGTGGCGCAACTAAATTTGGTTTTGCTCCACATCTATTGTTACAGCCTGGACTAATTGCACGTGGTTTAGAGACTGGTGCTTTAGTCGCTAACTCTCCCCCCACATTTTCTACTTTTACTACATCTCCAAATGATCCAGACTCAAGGACAGTTATCTTCCATCCATTTGTAGTTACTGATTCATTAACTTTTAATGGGGTGTCTCTTTCCCACTCTCTATCTGTGCTTCTTGCTGGTGGGACTAACTTATAAGCTGAATTGGGATGAGTGATTCTCGTGTCAATTGTGTAAACAAGAGTTCCACTGGATTGCAAGCCTAGGTGGTTATCAAAACCCAACCTACGTCGCGACTCGATAGCAATCCCGGTGTTTTCAGTTAATGGAATTACAACACCTTTAACACCATTGGTTTTCATCGCAACTGGACGAACCCAGTGGATAGATTCATCTTTACTTGTTATGCAATGAGTTTGATCATCATTTAAGATTCCAAGCATAAATCGATGCCAGAAAGTAAGTTCGGGAGACATCGGCGCAGCCATTACATCAAAGATGCCCATACCGTCTGATTTTTGATTAGACACATCAGCAACATTTCTAGTGTCAGAAAGGCCTAATGCGTGCCCAAATTCATGCACATAAGTTAACTCGGTTATGTCATCGCCGCCACGACCTAGGACGTTAGCGACCTTCCCTTCTTGTGTTACATATTCCTCGCCAGGACTCAATGGCCAGACCATAAAGGTTCCCATTTTGCTCATTGGGGTGGATGGTGGGCTGATGACGATAGCTGCTGAGACATTTGTGAAATCAATATACGTGTCTACCTGTTTAAACACTTCACCTAGAAACTTGTCGTATTTTACTGGATCCCATGTCTTATTAAAGAAGTATCCGCCTACGTCATAGTCGGTTAAAGGTTTTGGCATTCGAAAATATTTCTGTGGAATTTGCCACTGCATATTGATCTTCTTGGTTGCCGCACTTGAATAGAAATCAGTAATAGCCTTTTTCATCACCGTAAAATCTGCTTCCGGTGATGCTGACGCAACCACATCTGAAAAATCGACTGGAATTATCTGAATCCGTGGGCTATTAAGAAGATTCACTCGCCCACTTGGAATCGAAAATCCAGTCGACACACCTGCGTTCCATGAAGCGCCTTCTACAAGTTTACAGGTAGATATGTTTGCAAAAAGTGAAGGGTTTGAGATTTGTGCTTTTGGAGTGGATGAAACTTCATTCGCTGGGAGATATTCCCAAGTGATAGCTCTAATCGGAGTGACATTTGGTATTTGCACCACAGGTTCTTCTGGTTTTTGAGTTGCCGTTGGTGTGGGCGATGGGGCAGCAATTGGAGTTGTTTTAGTTACTACTGCAACTCCTTTATTCCAAACAAGTTTCTTTCCACTTTTTATGCAGGTGTATTTCTTACCCGCAAGAGTTGATATAGAACCGGCTTTAGAACAAGTTGCACCTGCTTTTGGTGCAGCTAATGCACTGGTAGGAATGAGTAGCCCAATAGCTAACACCAATGCAATTAGCGGCTTCTTCATGGAACTAGTCTGTGGCCTAAGCTCTATAAATACAACGATTTAGGCTTTTATACGCTCATTTGTTGGATCAAAGAGTGGCTCTGCACAAATTACACCCGTGCGCCAATTACCAAAGAACTCAACGTCCACACTTGTTCCAACGCCAGTATGTTCTATTGGCAGATAGGCATAAGCAATCGCTTTTTTAATTGTGTAGCCCTGGCCGCCAGATTTAATACGGCCAACAATCTTTGACCCAATTCGAATTGGTTCTGATCCAAATGGCACACAGGTCATATCATCAAAAGTAATTGCAACTAATTTACGTGAAAGATTACTTTGCGCAGCTATTGCTGCCTCCTTACCATGGAATTTCTCTTTCTTAAGTGAAACTGCAAAGCCAAGACCTGCCTCATAAGGATTAGTTTCCGTGTTTATCTCACCTGCCCAGGCGCGATAACCTTTTTCAAGACGTAAGGATTCAATAGCTCTATAACCACAAGCTTTAATTCCCTGCGCTTTGCCTGCCGCCATAATCTTTTCCCATAGCTCTAAACCTTGTTCTACTGGAACATAGAGTTCCCAACCCAGCTCACCAACATAGGTAACTCTGGTTGCGCGCACTTTAACATCACCCACGCTAATTTCTTTTGAACTCATAAATGGAAATGCTGCATGTGATAAATCGGCATCGGTAAGTGCTTGCAAGATAGTTCTGGATTTTGGTCCCATGATTGCAAAGCAGGCAAGATCTTTAGTAATGTTTGTAATCTCAACACCATCAAAGGAATGTTCGCGGCGCATCTTATCTAACCAACCAAAGTCATGGACCGAAAAGGCGGTTCCTGTGACAATCATGAATTCGTTCTCGGCGCTTTGTGTGACCGTGTAGTCAGATTCAATTCCAGCTTTTGAGTTAAGTGCCTGTGTGTAGGTTGTTTTGCCAACACCTTTGACAACATTATTTGCACAGACATAATTGAGGAATTCTCCGGCCCTTGCCCCACTTATGCGGGCTTTTGCAAAGCTAGATTCATCAAAAAAACCAGCCGTTTCCCGGGTTGCCTGGTGCTCTATTTGCACCGCATTTGACCAGTGATTTCCTAACCAATCTTTTGGGCGTAGTGCATCGTTGCCGATATTGGTTGAGTAGAAATTGACGCGCTCCCATGAAGATTTCTCA
>JAPLBB010000008.1 GCA_026392945.1 Actinomycetota bacterium
TGTTCATTGGCAGGGTTAATTACCTCATAGGTTGATGACACTTTGATTTAAAACCTTTCAAAGTTTCTAAATAACTCCCAATCAGTAACCGCTTTGCCATAGGCATCTAATTCAACCTGGGCCATATTGGAATAATGTGATTGAACCTCTGCGCCAAAGGTTTCTTTAACCCAAGCAGATTCTGCCCAAAGTCTTTGTGCTTCAAGCATTGTGGCCGGCACACGAGGAGAATCTGAGTCATAAGCATTACCAGCAAAGGCATCCTCTAGCTTTAAGTTGTTTTTAATTCCATCAAGTCCTGCAGCGATAATGCCAGCAACTGCAAGGTATGGATTTACATCTCCCCCTGGCACGCGGTTTTCAAGACGTAATGATTGACCATGTCCTACTAAGCGCAGTGCGCAGGTTCGGTTATCTCTTCCCCATCTAATTGCAGTTGGTGCAAAGCTTCCTGGAACGTAGCGCTTATAAGAATTAATATTTGGCGCAAATAACAGTGAAAGCTCACGAAGATGTTTTATTTGACCGGCAATAAAGGCTCTACCAAGATCAGATAAACCATGCTCGGAATCTTTATCATCTGCCATTACCATCTCATCTTTTAACCCTCTAAAGGATAGGTGGATATGGGATGAGTTACCCTCTTTTTGATTTGGCTTAGCCATAAAGGTCAACGCATACCCTGTTGCTGCAGCAATCTCTTTAGCACCATTCTTATAAATCACATGGTTATCACAAGAGGTCACATGGTTATCACAAGAGGTCAAAGCATCAGAATACTTAAAAGCGATCTCATGTTGGCCAAAGTTGCACTCACCCTTAACCGATTCAACATTCATGCCGGCGCCAGTCATACCTAATCTGATTGCGCGCAGCAGCGGTTCGACTCTAGAGCCACCAAGGATTGAGTAATCGACGTTGTATTGATTACTTGGAGTTAGATCTTTGTAACCCTTATTAAATGCTTGCTCATAGGTGTTGTTATAAACCACAAACTCTAACTCTGTGCCAACCATCGCCTTCATACCAGCATCATTTAAAGCTTTAATTTGCTTCTTAAGAATCTGGCGCGGGCTGGCCACCACATCTGAGTGATCTAACCACTGCACATCTGCAAGCAACAGCGCTGCCCCATCTTGCCAAGGGATGTAACGAAGAGTGTTGGTATCAGGCATCATCGCAAGATCTGAGTAACCCTTATCCCATGAGCTCATCGCATAACCTGGGACGGTATTCATATCCACATCAACCGCTAATAGGTAGTTGCAACCTTCAGTGCCATGTTTTAAAACCTCAGCTAAAAAGTAATTAGCATCTAATCTTTTGCCCACTAGGCGGCCTTGCATATCGGTCATCGCAATTACAACAGTGTCGATCTTCTTATCTGCCACATCTTTGCGCAGCTGTTCAACTGTTAGGAAGGCCATTGGGTAAGTATTCCACCAAATCAATTAATTAAAAACCCGCATAGGTTTAACGCTGATTAAACAAAAAAGGCCCGCACTAGGCGGGCCCTTCTTGTTAGATCCTACTTAGATAGTCCGCTTAGGACCGGTGAACCACTTCTTTGCAGATAGTTGCCACCAGATTGCAAGGATTAACAATGCGCCACCAGTAACAATCGGTGCGTAGTTAACTGCAGTCCAAGTGAAATCAGCATTACCTGGTGTTCCAGCTGGAGCAAATGGCAGGATGAAGTAAACGGAGATAATTGCAATCTCAGCTACTGCAAGTGTGCACATCCACTTGTACTTAGATCCAAGTGTCCACTCACCAGCTTTAAATGAAGAGCCAGCTTTTAGTCTTAAGTAAATTGGAATCAAGAACGCTAGGTATAGGGAGATAACACAAACAGAGACCACTGCATAAAACGCTGTTGGTGCACCAGTTGGGCTCTTCCACAACGCAGGCAGTGTTAGAACAATTCCACCGATAGCAGAAGCAATAACTGCGTTAAGTGGCACGCCATGGCTATTTACTTTCTTCCAAAGTCTGCCACCAGGAACTGCGCCATCACGGCTGAATGCATACATCATGCGTGAGCATGATGTTAA
>JAPLBB010000068.1 GCA_026392945.1 Actinomycetota bacterium
AGTTGAATCTTTGCTCCCTGCACAACGCCAACCCAACCTTCAGCAATTCCGGTATTGTGAGCAAGGATTACCTCTAAAACATTATTTTCTTTTATTCGCCAAAAGCCAACCTCAGATGCAGCCGGACGAATGATCTCGTCATTTTCATCAATGATCCAAGAGCGAGAGAAGTAATTTAAAAAGGGCCTGCCATCATGATTAAAGGAAACCTCTTGGGCGTATTGAAAGCCCGGCACATTTGGATACTCACCACGTCCTTTACCGCGCCAGGTGCCAACTAGCCAAGCAAGTGGCATTAAATCAGGATGAAGATTCTCAGGAATAGTAAATGCCATTATTTTTTACTCTCATTAATATTTCTAACGACCCCGGTAACACCCTTATAGATTAAGAAAAAGGAAACAGAAAAAGAAGCCAAAATTAATAAGATGGTGGTTAGGGTCTCCATTAGCTAAGCCTAACTCCTCTAACGAAGTGCTAACTCCTCTTGCGTGGCTGCAACACCATCGGCAATTAAAACCGCATCCAACGCGAGATTTCGTTTGACTACTGCAAGTGCAATTGGCCCTAACTCATAGTGCCTAGCCATCGTGCCGATATAACCAACCTCTTTATCTTCAAAAAATAGCTTGGCGCCATGCTCAGGCATCGCCACCATCGAACCATCTAGGTGTAATAAAACAATTCTTCTTGGCGGCTGTCCTAAGTTAAAGACCTTAGCAACTGTCTCTTGTCCCCGGTAGCAACCCTTATTCATATGCACTGCATTATTTAAAAAGCCCAACTCATTTGGAATAGATTTATGATCAGTTTCAAATAACAACCGGGCCCTGCCTGCGGCAACTCGTTCTGCCTCTAGCGCCCAAATACCAACTTGGGTATGTGATTTATTAAACGCCTCTGTTGTCTCTTTTAATTCACTTCGTGGCACCAATGCATAAGGCCCACCAAATTTATCTGCCATACCAGGTGCACGCAGCACTGCGTAATTATTTGATTGATCTAATACATCAACTTCTAACATAAATTTCATCTTGTTTAAGTACTCAACAACACCCGCTGTTCTTTCCTTTTCGGTGTGTAGAAAGGTTGTAGTGCCATCATCTACTAAAAACAACTGCTCAATTACATGTCCTTGCGGATCAAGTATTAACGCATCAATCCAAGTTGCAACTGGCAGTTGCTCTAAGTGTTGGGTAGTTAAGGCATGCAGCCAGGTAAGGCGATCTTTGCCGGTAATTGAGATAACACCGCGGTGGGATAGATCTGCCCAACCGTTTCCTGCAACTAAAGCTTTTTGTTCTTGGTTTGGCTCACCAAAGTGCCAGATCGCACCCTTATCTGGGCCATCTTCAACTAATACAGCAGTCATTTACTTACTCTTTTTACTTGCGCACTTGCTGCATAAACCATAAACCGCAAAGTGGGTAACATCAGTTTTAAATCCATACTCATCACTTAATGTGTTCACAAAGTTTGCAGCAGCCTCTATTGGTGCATCACCTATTTCACCGCAATCTGAGCAAACTAAATGCAGATGAGTTAACTCCTCGGCGGCATGATATGTCGCACCACCATGACCTAGGTGGGTGTGTAGAACTAAACCAACATTTTCTAGCGTTTCAAGGTTTCGATAAACAGTTGAAAGATTAATGCCAGGATGAGTTGATCTAACTTTTTCTGCTACTTCTTCAGGGGTGGCATGACCTAACTGGCGAACGGCAGCTAAAACGAACTCACGTTGCGGAGTTAAGCGAAGCCCTTTTTCATGCAGCTCATGTTTGCCGGCCATTAGATAAGTCTAACGGCCCATGTGCAGTGCTTAACTGCGCGCAAATCTGCTGCGCAGGCGCACCAAAGCTAAATACATCTGGCAGCCTAAGCAAAAACCAAAGGCGGCATTTAAAAAGGCAGCCCCTAGCGCAAAACCAGTCGCAATTAGAAACAGAGTTGTATTGCCGGTAACACCACCTAGTAACGCATCTAGGGGCGCGTTGATCCTCACTTGGAATTGGGCCAGACAATCTTGGTTGAATTAGGTTGCGATATAAAAAGCCATAGATAGAACGGCGCAGACCAAAAATAACTGCGGATAAAAAGACCGCAAATTGAAAGCCGATGATGTAATTAGATTCAGTTACAAAGGCTGCAGCTAATACCAAGGTGGTTAGCCCTGCAGTAAATCTTGGACCACGAGCATCGATAAATACTGGTGGTTTCTTCCTTTGATTAATTGTTGACACTTGTCTCTCCTAAAAATAGTTGGGTTTAAATAATTTAATTTTTAAAGCAATTAATTATTTAGCCAACAGATGCAGCTCTTAGCACGTCCGTAATCAATTACCCGGCGCTTTGTGAAATCAAGAGATTGCATAGAAAACATGGGGGTAATTTTAGATTACTTTGCTAAATACTTCCTGCGAAGAGTTTGCAGAATTACAGGCTTGCGATCACCTTTTGTAGTTGATCACGCTTAGGCGCCCCCGTTGCCCGGGCGATCTCATAACCGTCTTTGTCTAAAAATATGGTGGTTGGGGTTGATCTAACATCAACCTTTCTAACCAGCGCCAAATTAGATTCAGCATCAATTTCAAGGTAGGAAATATCTTTTTCATCTTTGACCACATCATTTATCAAAGCTTTAGCTGCCCGGCACTGTGAGCAAAATGTGGTGGAAAATTGCAGGATTGTTATGCGCTTGCCATAGGTACCAGCAAACTCTGCCTCACCGATATGTAATCTGCGCTTTTTTCGAATCACGCCATTCTTGCTTCGATACCAAAAGCCAATCGCTGTTGAAATCAGCAGGATTAATACCAGTAGTGCTGTGCTCTTCATGAGTGTATTCTTATCCCTCTTATGGCAAAGATTCTAATCTTGAGCAACGCATCAGGTGGTTCTGCTGATCTGCTTCCTGCCCTTGCCCTGTTGCAACATGAGGTAAAGATTCTGCCAGCTGAAGCATCAGTATTAGTTGATGCCCCAATCACAGATTGCATTTTTATTGACGCCAGGCGCGAGCTGCCAAATACCAAAGCATTTACCAAGTTAATTACTGCAACCGGTGTTTCAAAGCCAATCATTGTGATCACAACCGAAGGCGGTCTATCTGCGATAAATGCAGATTGGGGCATCGAAGATGTCATTCTTGACACAGCAGGTCCTGCTGAGGTTGATGCTCGAATTCGGATTGTGATTGGCAAAGATGCAATTACCCAATTAGCAAAAAATCCATCACTTAAAGAGATTAGAAGTGGTGAGGTAGTAATTGATGAGGGTTCATATACTGCCAAGATAAAGGGGCGCTCCCTTGATCTAACCTTTAAAGAGTTTGAATTACTTAAATACTTAGCCCAACACCCAGGCAGAGTCTTCTCCCGTTCTCAACTACTGCAAGAGATCTGGGGATATGACTACTTTGGCGGAACTAGAACAGTTGATGTTCACATTAGACGCCTGCGATCAAAGCTTGGCCCTGAGTTTGAATCAATCATCGATACGGTAAGAAATGTTGGATATCGCTTTGCAGTTACTGCAAGTAATAATGAAAGTGAAAATATAAAACTTTAAATCAGCTCAATTACATTGTGGCTGAGGCCGGGATCGAACCGGCGACCTAACGATTTTCAGTCGTTCGCTCATACCAACTGAGCTACTCAGCCAATCAAACTTATTTACCTTTACTCACTTGTTTGCAAAGTGAGCTAAATAAATAAATCGCGACCCAGACGGGACTTGAACCCGCGACCTCCGCCGTGACAGGGCGGCGCGCTAACCAACTGCGCTACTGGGTCTTACCTTCTCGAAATTGAAATCACTTTCAACTCCGTTGCGTCCCCAACGGGATTTGAACCCGTGTTAACGCCGTGAAAGGGCGACGTCCTAGGCCACTAGACGATGGGGACAGTGGAAGGAGAAGGGTATCGTTGATTAAAGGTACGACAAAACTGATTAAATGGGAGAATTTACGCATGGTAATTATCTCCAACTGCACACAATCAGCCATAACAGATGCCGCTAAATCGCTTGTAAGTGGCAACCTGGTTGCCTTTCCAACTGAGACTGTTTACGGCCTAGGAGCAGATGCGAGCAATGAAAGCGCAGTAAATAAGATCTATAAAGCTAAGGGTCGGCCAGCAGATCATCCACTAATTGTTCACATCTCAAATATCAACCTATTAGATAAGTGGGCGAAAGATGTCCCTGAGTATGCAATCAAATTAGCAAGATCTTTTTGGCCAGGGCCAATGACATTAATCCTGCCAAGAACAGCGCTTGTAAAGGATTTTGTTACCGGTGGCCAAGACAATGTTGGCATCCGTATTCCCAATCAAACGCTTGCTCTTGCCCTCTTATCTGAGTTTGAAAAACAAGGAGGCGCAGGCGTTGCCGCCCCCAGCGCAAATAGATTTGGCGCAGTCTCTCCCACAACCGCTGGCGCAGTTGAGGCTGAGCTTGCTGCTTACTTAAGCGGTGATGATCAGATATTAGATGGTGGCGCCTGTGATGTAGGCGTGGAATCAACCATTATCGATTGCACAGGCTCAACACCAATTATCTTGCGCCCGGGCGCCATTACAGCGCAGATGATCTTTGCAGCCACTGATCTTGAGCCTGCAACTACTAACAATCTTGATATCAAAGCATCTGGCTTACTTGAATCACATTACTCACCACTAGCAAAGGTGATTCTTGATCGAACTCCTGAGCGTGGTGATGGCTTTATTGCGCTTAGCAATATCAAAACACCTGAGGGTGTAATTAGATTAGCGAGCCCAAAAAACAATGAAGAGTATGCAAAAGTTTTATATCAAGCACTTCGTAATGCTGATTCGCAACAAATTAAAACAGTTCACGCTCATCTACCAGTCGGTAGTGATATTGCAGTTGCAATTAGAGATCGCTTAACAAAATCTGCTAATAAATAAAGTGAGACACTGTTGCTGATAAGCAAACTTTAATCAATTTAGGGCTACTCTAAAATGTGTTTTAAGATACTGAAAAGTATTTGCTTAAATACCCACTGATAAAATTAAATCGGCCTATGATCAACTTATGTCCAATCGTTATACACCAAAAGAATCCAATGAATGGTTGCGCACAACTATGCTCAAATTAAGTATTAAATCTCTAGATGAGCTATCTGGCATTACCAAAATAGACCGGGGCTCGCTTTCGCGTTACTTCAACCAAGAGCGACGCCCATCAATTGATGCAATTCCACCACTTTGTGAAGCACTTGAGATTACAAGTGATGAGTTATTGATTGTTCTAGGAGCAAAGAGCCGTAACGAGGGTTAATACAAAAAAAGTTAAGATGAACTACCTTTTCCTTGGTTCATATATTTATCAATCAAGATCTTGCCAGTACTTAAAATCTCATCATCTAACACTGCGGTGTATATCCCTAAGGTAACCATGGGGGATGCATGCCCCATCAACCGTTGCGCAGTAGTCACATGCACACCATTTGATTTTAAAACATATGCATAGGTCTTTCTCAGTGAGTGAATATTTACCCCATTGGCATTTAATACCTTAGCTAATGGTTTTCTAGTCTTAGGAAACTTTTTAAAGTGGCCCACATACGGCACCACTCTCACCCCTGCCTTACTCTTTGTCGCCCCATGCACAGATTTATTTATATGCACCAACCCGTCATAGATATCCTCTTGTTTAAGTGCCACCGCCTCACCCCACCTAAGACCGTGGAGTGCTAAAAACTTAATTTGTTCTGAGTATTTGCCCAGTTCAATTGAATTTAATTGATCCCAGGTTAAGAATCTGCTGCTAGATTGAGAAATCATCACTAGTTATCTGTTCAATCTGCATATCACCAAGATTTGGCGCCAAATACCTGGTGTAAGCACCCTGGTAATTACTTCTAGTCTTTTTAGTAATCCGCATTACCGGTAGTACTAATAATGCAAGGGCATCTAATTCCATCATCTTCACCAGTTCCATTAGGGAATCAACTAGGTGGCTTTGCCTTTCAAAGTCAGATTTTGATCTCTTAATTAATGTAAACCCAATGTTGCTAAAAAGCAACACATTTATTCACCCATTTTTACCAATAAAGACGCTCATTGCTAATGAGTATCCCGCTCTCACCAGCCAGGTAAAAGAAACTCTTTTATCTGACTAAACGAAAGGAAAATAGTGAAAACTATTTCATTAAAGAAAGTTTCTGCGGTCGCAGTTGCTTCTCTGGGATTCGGACTTTTGTCTGTTGTTCCTGCGAATGCTGGTACTCAGACGACAACTCCTTCTGAAATTTCAATTACTACGCCGTCAGTAACAGCAATTGTTGGAAGTACCGTAAGTTCAACATTCGCATTCAAGCCAACTGCGGCTCTAACAGCTAGTGATACAGTTGGTATTATCAGCAGCTTAACTAAACCATCTGCGTCATCAATAACTGTTCTTGATGGAAATGCAGGAACTAATGGCAATCAGGCGACTGTTAACAACACAGACAAAGCAGCTACATTAACAAGTACTGGTTACAGTTCACCATTAACAACGATTACCTCTGCTGGTGCGATTACAACCGCAACTAGCACAGTTGCTGGAACAATTACATTTGTGCCAGATGCACCAGGTACATATGTATATACACTTTCTGGAGCCACAGCAGCAAATGACACTGTAGCTTCAGCAGTTACAGCAACATTTACCGTTGTTGTTCGCTCACTTGCCTATACAACAGGTGAGTCTGCAGCTGCTACACCATTTGATACTGGTACAGCAATTGCTGGTCCAGCAAACACTGTAACTGTTACAGCTCACTCAACTCAGGCTACTGGTGTGAGAGCACTTGTAACAGTTGAAGGCGCAGGCGCAACGATTGCTTCTGGAACAAATACACCAGTAATCGCTGCAAACTTCTTGTCAGCACGCGTAACAGCTGCTAGCTCAAGTGCACTTGTAATCAACACACCAACTACTGGAACAATTACAGTTAAGTTATACAACGAAACTGGAAATGCAACTGGAATATTCTCAACTACAGCAGCTAACACAGTAACAATTACTGTTGCAGCAGCAGCAGTAGTGGGTGTATATGCAGCATCAAAGGTGTATATGAACACAAGCACTACAGCAGCTGATGCAACTTCAGATGCAGCAACTACTACAACACCTCCATCTGTTGCATCAACTGCAACAAACACTCCTGTAGCTAACATTCTTGTTAAGCAACAAGATGCACAAGCAACAGCA
>JAPLBB010000046.1 GCA_026392945.1 Actinomycetota bacterium
CATACGACTTCGATGTATATGAAGATACCTTTGCCGTGACAGTCGGGCTAGAGAAACAAGCAATGTCGGGTATTGCAGAAGCTAGTGCTCCCCAAATTGTGAGCTAATTCAAACTTTTCCGGCTTATAGGGCGACTCTTCTGTTATAAATTAATTACTCCGAGTTATTTGATTTTATGGCATACTTTTTATGTCGAAATTGAGAATTGGTAAATCTTGAAAATATAATTTCGACTGGAGCTGGTGACTTAAAGAACCTCGAGAATTTCTCGAGGTTCTTTGTTTATCCACAGTTATTTAAAATAAAAGTTTTACTTTAGAAAAATGCACCAATCTTCGCCTGCGGGCTGGTGTGGAGTAGTGGTAGCTCATCAACTCTTACCAAGTTGAAGGGGCGGGTTCGATTCCTGTCACCAGCTCCGCATAAATTTATAGGAAAAATTTAAGGGTTAGCGCTCAATTAAGGTAAGAAAAATTCTAATAATAAAAATTTGCAGGAGTAGAATGTTGGTATGCGTAGAAAAGTAATTGATGATCAAGTATCACTAATTACTGGATTAGGCCTTGGCTTTACGATTGCCATCCAACTGACTACCTTAACAAGATCAGATTTTGCCGATATATATTCACAGATAACCACCGCATCAAGATTTTTTGCCTTGATTGGTTCATACCTGGCAATCATCGGTTTATTGCTAATCGCTCGAATCTCTTGGATTGAATCTGCAATTGGTCATGATCGGTTAGTAACCTGGCATCGCAAATCAATGCCATACGCGCTCTATTTCATCACTGCACATATTCTTTTAGTAACACTTGGTTACGCAGGTGGTGACCAGATGCGAGTAGGAGCGCAGCTTTGGAACATGATTACTACCTATCCATGGATGTTGCCGGCAACCTTAGGGTTTGTATTTCTTTTACTTGCAGGTGTTACCTCATACCGAGTATTTAGAACTGGCATGAGTTATGAAACTTGGTGGGTAATTCACCTCTATACATATCTTGGGGTGGCACTTTCATTTATGCACCAGATTTTAACTGGCTCAATGTTTATTACTCATCCATTAGCTAAGTACTACTGGATCGCACTCTATGTGTCAGTAGTGGTTGCGATCTTGTTCTGGCGAATTTTGTTGCCACTTAGTAGATCACTTAGACATCAATTAATGGTCTCTGAGGTTGTCGCGGAAACACCTGGGATTGTCTCTATTTACATCTCTGGTAAAAATATTAAGGAATTAAATGCCCAAGGCGGACAGTTCTTCTCTTGGCGTTTTCTAAGCAAAGATCTCTGGTTTCAATCTCATCCATACTCATTGTCAGCTTCCCCTACTAACACATCACTGCGTATTACCGTCAAAGCATTAGGTGATTCATCAACCCAGTTAGCTCATGTAAAAAAGGGAACTAGAGTATTTATTGAAGGCCCGTACGGAATCTTTAAAGCATCCTCTGCCCGTATTGGACGGCATATTGTGTTAGTAGGTGGCGGTGTTGGGATTACCCCACTGCGTGCAATCATGGAGGAGTTTCCAAGCAATACCCAGATTGATGTGCTATTTCGAGCCTCAACTGAGGAGGATTTAGTTCTTCGCAAAGAGTTAGATCAGCTTGCTGATAAGCGTGGCGCGCGAGTTCACTACCTAGTTGGCTCTCGGTCAGTCCACACCATGTCTTATGAATACATTAAGAAATTTGTACCAAACTTCCATGATGCAGAAGTATTTATTTGTGGGCCTCATGCTTTGGTTGAAGCTGTTAAAGCTGCCGCTAAAAAAGCTGGTATTCCAAAAAATAGATTTCATGATGAAGCATTTGCCTTCCATGGTAATTAAAGCGAGGCTGGTTTCCTATGTTGCGTAGAGCAATCCTGTTAATTACCGGAACTGCAACTGCGGTAACTGGTGCACTTGTCTATAACCCACCACAACTAGCATCGGTAGCAACAGATTCACTTCCTGTTACCCCAACTCCAACCGCTTCAAAATCTCCACCTGCTGGTACAAAAAATCCAAGTACTAAAACTCCAACTGCTGTGCCAACACCAGTTGCACCACCTCAAAACAACTTACCCTCTGGTGTATTTGCTGGAAATACAATAAACACTAGGTGGGGTCCAGTACAGGTTGAGATTACTGTTAAAGATGGCGTAGTTACTGCTGCAAAGGCATTGCGCTTCCCATCAGGTGATCAGCGATCACTTTCAATCTCACAGCAAGCAATTCCTTATTTAGTTCAACAAACCTTAGGAGTTGTCTCAGCCTCTGGTGTTCAAGGAGTAAGCCGGGCTAGCTACACCTCTGATGGTTGGCGAAGCTCACTACAATCAGCACTTAAGAAAGCTGGTATTTAAATGAAGCGGTTTTTAATCATTTTTATCTCACTAGCCCTCTTCACTGGCTTCTTAGCAATTAAACCACCGGCACTTGGTGCAAGGAACTCAACACCGGTAGCTAATACCGCTGATCCAGTTGCCACGCCTTCCACGTCACAAGCTCCGCTACCTTCCCCAGCAAATGGCAAACCAGCAATTGGAAAGCCTGGAGTTACTGGGGGAGATGACGAAGAAGATAATGGTAAAAAAGGTAAGGAAAAACCAAGCTATGGTGGTCATGATGATGATGACTACGATGATTAATTAATAAAATTCACTAATGACAAAGATTGTCCATGAGCATGTTTGGGCAACTGTTGTAAGTATCGAGTGTGAAAAATCAGATATTTCATACCAGCCACAGATAGATTTCCTTCACCAAGTAGATGAGATTTTCTCTACCTACATATCAATCTCTGAAGTTTCAAAGTTACGAAGTAATCAGATCCAAATCCAAGAATGTCACCCATTATTAAATGAGGTTTGGCATCTTTGTTTGCGTGCACGTGAACTTACCGATGGTGCATTTGATCCATGGTCAGTTCCTGGAGGCTTTGATCCATCTGGATATGTAAAGGGTTGGGCGGCTGATCAGATTTGTAATCAATTGCAAGCAGCGGGGGCTAAACATATTCAAGTAAATGCCGGTGGTGATATTAGTTTGCGCGGTGGCGCAGCTAATCAAACACCTTGGCAGATTGGTGTAGCCCACCCAGAAAAGGCAGATCAGATCTCAAAGATTTTCCAGATTACCGATGGCGCAATTGCTACTAGTGGAACTGCAGAACGTGGTAATCACATAATTGATCCGCAAACAAAAACTATTGCAGTAGGGGCAAGAAGTGCCACAGTAGTTGGCGCAGATGCTGGCTTAACCGATGCGTTAGCAACGGCGTTAGTAGTTGCCGGTAGAGATGGAGCTAGCTGGTTTTCAAAAAAAGAGTTAGAAAACTACTCCTGCTGGGTGATTGATCGCCACCAAGATTTAACCTGGGAAATAATTAGGTAGTTTTACGTTATTTGTTTAGAAAGATCTTGTATTGCACGCGGTCTGTAATTGCAACCTTGTCATAAAGCTTTCGGGCAACCTCATTATCTGGAGCAGTAGTCCAGTAAAGTCGCTTAGATCCGGCCTGCGTTGCAATCTTTTCTAACTCCCTTATTAATGCTCTACCAACTCCGCCACCGCGAACCTTAGGATCAACATATAGATCTTCTAGGTAACAAAAATCTTCAACCTCCCAGGTTGATGGTCTAAATATGTAGTGAGCAAGACCTACAACCTCACCATCTTTTTCAGCAAGAAGTCCGTTAATATTAAAATCTGAGTGGATTCGCTGCCAGGTTAATTCAAGCTGTTCATCGGATAATTTTGATTTGTAAAAGATTATGTACTCTTTAAACAATTCTAGCCATCTTGCCTTATCGTTTACTGTGATTGGGCGAATATTTATCGACATAGTGAAATCATACAACGGCTTCCTTTGTATTTCTGATTAACTTCTCGTATGAACCTGGAGACCTTTGCGCATAGTGAGGTTTTAGCGCCATTCTTCTTTCTAATTGGCATGCAACTACGCAATGAAACAACTCATATCAAACAGATTTTACTGCCAAGTTTTGCTGCCTTAGGTGGCATGGTTTTTCCAGCTGTAATTTTTCTATCCATTACTTCAGATCCAGTTATTTCAAATGGTTGGCCACTTGTTATGCCTACTGATATCGCCTTAGTTATGTTGGTGTTATTAGCACTTGGAAAGTGCGTAAGTGTTGAGTTAAAGAGCTTTCTATTAGCACTTGCCGTTGCTGATGATCTTCTTTCAATTTTGGTCTTAGCAGGTAAGTACTCAGGTTCGTTAAAACTTACCGAGGTTTTAGCAAGTATTGGCGCAGTGTTACTGGGTGCTCTAATTGGCAAAGTGCCTCTTGAGAAGTTATTTATTAACTTTGTTAACTTTATTATTCTGCCAGTTTATGTGGTGGCAAATATCTATCCAACCATTACCGAAGGCCTAGAGCTTTCATCATCCTTAGGTAACTCAGTTGTGATCGCAAGATTATTTGGAAAAGTAATCGGAATAACTCTGTTTGCCCTCCTGGGCGTGAAGTTATTTAAACAACCACTGGCACTTAAAAAGAGTGAGTTAGTAGCAGGATCTGCCTTTGCTGGCATGGGCCTTGCTGTTTCGATCATGATTGCCAACTTGAGTTATGAAAATGATTCACTACTTAATCAAGCTAAGGCTGGTTTGTTGGTTGCTGCGGTAATCTCAGCAGCAGTTGGCAGTTTGATTTTAATTATTACTAACCGTAGTAACTCTAAGTAAAGGAAAAAATATGTGTGAGAAGGTAACTTGTAGAAAATGTAATAAGCCAACCTGGGCTGGGTGCGGTCAACATATTGAAGAGGCACTTTTTGATGTTGCAAAGGAAGATCGCTGCCTTGGACATAATGATGAGCCAAAGAAGAGTGGTTTATTAAATAGATTGCTCAATCGCTAAAGTATTTAAATGTCTATCGAAATAATTACGGCAACTGCAGATGATGTTGATCGCTTGCGCGATCTACGCCTTGCCGCCCTTAAAGATACGCCAGATGCCTTTGGTGCAAAGTATGAAGATGAGGTTAATAAACCAATCTCAGAGTGGCAAGATAGATTAAAAAATACCAACTGGTGCTTTGTGGTTGCAGATGGTGTTGATGTTGGATTACTTGCAGTAGATCTAGCAGATAAGGATCGCAATAGCGCTTGTTGGTTATCTAGTTGGTGGATCCGCGAAGATCATCGCGGAAGTGGCATTCCTAAGTTAATGCTCAACTGGCTAGAACAGCTTTGCATTGAAAAAAAGTGGGGAAAAATAGGTTTAGGGGTGTGGCCAGATAATTTAAGGGCAATTGCGGCATATAAAAAGTTAGGATTTACTGAAAGGCAAAAGCTATTGCCATCTAGGTCAATTCCTGGCCTGATGTATTTGGCGATGTATAAAAATGTTGGGGAGTAGATGAGTAAGAAAGAGATTGATTCCTACATCGCAGGACAGAGCGAGCCAGAAAAAACACTGTTAAAAGAGATGCGAAAAATAATTATGGAGATTGAGCCATCATTAAAACAAGGCATCTCTTACGGCATACCAGCTTTTAAATTAGATGGAGAGGTAATTTGTGGAATTGCCGCTAGAAAAAATGGTTGCTCTTACTATCCTTTTAGTGGCTCAGTCTTAGCGGCGCTTAAGAGTGATTTAGTTAAATTCAAGCAAACTAAATCTGCTCTTCATTTTGAGACACCACTTCCAAAGACATTGGTGCGTAAATTGATGACGCTACGAATGGTTCAGATGATGGTCAAAAAGAAACGCAAGTAAAGTTGTAGGATTAGCGTATGAAAAAAGCTAATCAGCCAAATCAGGAATTACAAATCTCTCAGGCTGAGTTAGATCGTTATGAAAAATTAGATCAAGAGTGGCGTGAGTACGGCATTGCTGCCCCAGCTAGACGAGCATTAGTAGATGCCAAGTTATATAAAGTCTCAGATCTGCGAAAGATTTCTCAATCTGATTTAGAGGGCTTACATGGCATGGGTAAGAGTGCCATTGCAAGGCTTAAAGTTTTAATGAATGCTAAAAAAATTGAGTTCCGCCCGTGAAGCGCTTTTTCACCTGGTTCATTAGGTTATTTACCAACCGCCGAACTTGGGTCAGGCAGATCTTTGTCGCGGCTATTGCCTCAGCAACTGCTTGGGTAATTGGTGATAATTTAGTATTTAATGGCGGATTAGTAGCAGCAATTGTTTGCGCACTAAGTATTCGAATCTCACTTTATAAATCAGTTCGCGAAGGATTGGGCCAGATTGTTGGAACTGCAATTGGCGCAGGCGTGGCACTTCTTACCGTTTACTTCTTTAACTTTGGCGTGATTGCAATTGGCACCACTGTGCTGCTTTGTTCAGTTGTTGCCCGCGGACTTCGGTTAGGTGAGGTGGCATCGGTAAATGTGCCGGTAACTGCACTGATTGTAATTGGCCCAGGAATTTCTGGATCAACAGCAGAACACCGGCTGGTCTCAACCTTAATTGGAGCAGCAGTTGCAATTGTCTTCTCTTATTTTTCCCATGCCAACACTCCAGCAGGTCGAACTGTTAATCAGATTGCCAGGGTTGGAAAACGCAGCGCAGCTTTAATTAGTGAGATGGCAGAGGGAGTTGCGGCCGGATTTAATCAAAAACAAGCAGGTACTTGGTTAGCTAAAGCAAGATTGTTAATGGAGGAGATTCCAACTCTGCGCTCTCAGGCATTAGAGGCTAAGCAATACGCTAAATGGTCACCACTTGCTGGAATTGATGAAGCAGAGGCACTTTATGTGCAAGGAGTTGCAGTTGAACACATGGTGGTGCAGGTTAGAACTATGGCTAGAACATTATTTGACTCTACCTTTGATGAGAATCGCAAAGAGATAGTTGATCGCCAGATTGCATACGCACTTTCTGCCACAAGTTTTGCAATTACAGCAAAGATTGAATTAATTGAATCTGATTACAACGGAAGTGATGTTGATAATATTGCTAAGGATTTAAGACAAGCAGCCGATAACTTAACCGAAGAGTTGCTTGAGCAGGCTGAGAAGCTGCCCCGAAGCCAATTTGTTAGATGTATTTCACTAGTTTCTCAGATGAAGATAATTGCTAACTCATTAGATGAGTCATCTCCTGCCCTGCATAATGTGCAAACGCCAGGGGAGCCAAGTAGCGCAAAGGTGATGGGGCTATCGCCTGTCAGCCGAACAACCAAATCAAGCCGGCGATTATGGATAACACTTCGCAATTTCTTACGCCATTAGTAAGATCAAGTCATGACCAATCCTGAGATCACCCAGTATGCAAATGATTATGAGGCAGCAACTAATTACTTTTTAGATGCGGTAAAAAAGATAAACCCAGCTGATTTAGATAAGCCAAAAAGTGATGGCTGGAATGCGCGCCAAGTAATTCACCACTTAGCAGATAGTGAGTCCCAGTCTTGTGCCAGACTTAAAAGGTTAGTGGCAGAGCCTGGAACTAGCATCCAGGGTTATGATGAGAATAAGTGGGCACAAAGTTCCACATTAGGTTACACAGAGTTGCCAATT
Source organism: Actinomycetota bacterium (assembly GCA_026392945.1). Lineage (GTDB taxonomy): Bacteria > Actinomycetota > Actinomycetes > Nanopelagicales > Nanopelagicaceae > Nanopelagicus. Next base: position 7,499 of record JAPLBB010000046.1, read on the forward strand.
GAGAATTCGATTGCCTTGTTCAAAGCATCCCGGGCAGCATCCCTTGAGATTATTAAAAGATTAAGTGTTGAGCAGCTTTCAAATGCTGGGGTTCATACTGAATCTGGTGCGTATGATCTTAGAAAATGGCTTAAGAGCTATACCAACCATCCAAAGGATCACACCGGTCAATTATTAGCCGATTAACTCCGCATTTGAGTACTTGCGTTGTGGATGTTTACAGATCTCATCATTTAGTTTTTCAGCACACTTTGCACACAATATATTAATTGAGTTGCATGGCACCTTTGGACAATCATAAAAACGATAAGCTGCAGATTGGCACTTCTCACACTTTGCAATTGATTTACTTTTCTCACTGAACTCAATTGATATTCGGTCATCAAATGTGAATAGCGAGCCTTCCCATAAACTGTCATCACCAAACTCTTTGCCGTAGGAAACAATTCCGCCATCAATTTGATAAACCTCTTTAAAGCCACGAGTGGTCATTACTGAGGACAAAACCTCACACCTAATTCCACCGGTGCAGTAGGTAACAATTGGCTTATCTTTTAAGTGGTCATACTTACCACTCTCAATTTCTGCCACAAAATCTCTAGTAGTTGTTGTGTCTGGTACGACCGTATTCTTAAATCGGCCAACCTGAGCTTCAAAGGCGTTGCGACCATCAAAGAAGACCACATCATCACCACGCTTTGCCACTAACTCATCAACTTGAGCTGGCCTTAAATGCTTACCGCCGCCAACTACGCCGTTTTTATCAACCTTAATTTCATCTGGATAGCCAAATGCAACTAATTCAGGCCGGACCTTCACGCTTAACTTTGGAAAATCATTACCAGTTCCATCAGTCCATTTAAATTTAATATTTGCAAAGCCTTCGTAGGCTTTAGTGTGGCTGGCATATTTTTTAAGATCAGCCATATTTCCGCCTAATGTGCCATTAATGCCATGAGGGGAGATAATTATTCGACCCTTTAAATTTAGATTTTTGCATAAAGTTTTCTGCCAAATCTTTATTGCAGTTGGATCTGAAAGTGGCGTAAAGATGTAATAAAGAATTACCTTGGGAAGATCCATGCAGTGATTTTATCTCTGATTGGTGGGGTCGATAATTTGAGCGTAAATTAGGGCTGTTCTGCCTAATATCCCCC
>JAPLBB010000019.1 GCA_026392945.1 Actinomycetota bacterium
CATTCAAAGTTTGGGCAAGTGAGCCAAAGTTAAAGTTATCAAAATTAAAGAAGATTAAATGTCCAGTATTGGTATTGGCAGGGGACGATGAGCCATTTAATAGCAAGATGACATTTGAGATGTATGAAGCAATCCCTAATGGCCGTTTGGCTGTTATTCCTGGGGCATCACATGCGGTTGTGAATGAGAAAACAAAGTTAATGCAAGAGGTAATTAAGGATTTTTATAAAACTTTAGATTTTCCAATTACTAAGATGCCAAACCGCAGAGCTAAACAACAAGCAAAGATCTTAAGAAACTCTTAACTCACCAACTGCGCCCTTAGGCACAAATGGCTTACTTGGAAAGACTGCATCTACTTTTTTGTATTGTGAGTTTTGCGCAGGTCTTGGATCGGTCTCTCCTTTATTTGGCCACATTGAAAAAGCTCGCTCTGCTTGCGCTGTAATAGTTAGAGATGGATTAACGCCAAGGTTTGCAGTAACTGATGCACCATCTACAACATGCATGGTTGGGTAGTTATAAACCCGATGGTACGGATCAATCACGCCATTACTAATTGAATCTCCAATTACGCAGCCACCAACAAAGTGGGCGGTAAATGGTGCGTTTACTAAATCACCAATGTGACCACCAGCAATACCGCCATTATTTTCCGCAATCCGACGTGCTACCTCATTTGCTGCTGGAATATATGTTGCATTTGGAATTAGCGAATCATTTTTTGAAGTTAGGCGATATCCAAAAATACCGCGTTTGCCGTTAACAGAGATAGCTGAATCAACATTTTGCATAATCAATGCCACCACAGTTCGCTCACTCCACTGCCTAACATCCATAATTTTTAAAACAAGTGATGGCTTAGTAATAACTTGTCGCAACCACTGCCTTCTGCGATCTTTAATATTTACGCCATCAGTCATAACAGTTTGTAGCATGCCCATAAAGTTGCTGCCCTTGCCATATCTAACTGGCTCAACATGAGTGTGATCATCTGGGAAAAATGAGGAGGTAATTGCAGAGCCCTTACTAAAATCAGTTCCGTCTTTAGGCATAATCGAGCCAGTTAATGCCTCACTATTTGTTCTAGATAGTTTTCCTAATTGATCAGAGATCTTTGGCAAAGTTCCATCCAATTTCATTTTATGTAATAACTTTTGAGTGTTGTATGTGCCAGCGGCAACAACTACATGGGCTGCCGTAAATGATCTTTTGCCACCAAACCAGGCAGAGCTTTTACGAGCCGTTACTTTCCAACTGCCATCAGGAGATTGTTCAGTTTTTACCGCAGTATGTTCTGGAAATACCTTTGTGCCAGCTTTTTCAGCAAGACCTAAATAGTTTTTTGGCAAAGTATTTTTTGCATTATGCCGGCAACCAGTCATACAACTTCCGCATTGCAAACAGCCATCACGATCAGGGCCAACGCCACCAAAGAATGGATCCTTTGATTTAACCCCATTGCCATCACCAAAATAAACACCAAGGGGAGCTAATTTAAATGTGTGGCCAACACCCATTTGTTCTGCCACCTCTTTCATTGCTTTATCAGATGGTGAAAAGTATGGATTTTGCGCAACACCTAACATTCGAGATGCTTGGTCATACCAAGGAGTTAACTCACTATCCCAATCGGTAATGTGTTTCCACTGTTTGTCTTCAAAGTATGAAGCAGGTGGTTTATATAAAGTATTTGCATAAACTAATGAGCCACCACCAACACCGGCGCCTGCTAAAACTAAAACGTTAGGTAGAACGTGAATTCGTTGAATACCGCGAAGTCCAAGCCGAGGCAGATAAAGAAAACGACTTAATCGCCAAGAGGTCTTTGGGAAATCTTTATCATTAAATCTTCTGCCAGCTTCTAAAACTGCAACCTTGTAACCTTTTTCAGTTAAGCGAAGGGCTGCAACTGATCCACCAAAACCAGAACCAATAATTACCACATCAAAATCGGCGGATTTCATAAATAAACTCTACTTCGATTGATTACAAAAAATAAGTAGTTGAAACTGGAGCCCCCCGTCAGGATTGAACTGACGACCTGCCGCTTACAAGGCGGCTGCTCTACCACTGAGCTAGAGAGGCGGGTTGAGGGCGTAATTATGCCATGAATAAATCATGCGAAGCAAGACCTAATCCAACCTTTAACTACAAAGAAGAGCTCAGGTTAACCCAATATATAAATGAAGATAATCTCGTATCCGATGAAGGAATTGAAAAATTACGCAGCTCGATAAAACGAGCAATTGAACAATCTGCATCGGTGCAAACTCAAGAACTTCTACCCTTCGCTACCTCAGCACTTAGAGAAGCAAGTAATGGTGAGAAAATAATCAGTTCCATAAACAAAGATTTTCATATTGATCTACAAGTTTTATCTGGTGAAGAGGAAGCTAAGTTAACTTTTCTTGCGGCTAGACGTTGGTTTGGTTGGTCAAGTGGCAGATTACTTGTAATCGATATTGGTGGTGGTTCACTTGAAATGGCAGCTGGAGTTGATGAATCTCCAGAGATTGCCACATCACTTCCGCTTGGAGCGGCTCGTTTGACTAAGGATTTTCTTAAAGGAGATCCATACACTGATAAAAGTTTAAGAGCACTACGTGACCACATTGAAAATAAACTTGAGCAAATCTTGCCATCATTAGTTAAACATCAAGAGAGTGATCGATCGATTGCCACTAGTAAAACCTTGCGTACCTTAGCTAGATTATCTGGCGACTGGTTTGATGGCACTGGTAAAAATATAACTGTTGAAGCAGTAAGAAAAATATCGGCAAAACTTTCCGAGATGGATGAGAATACAAGAGCTAAATTGCCTGGTGTTTCTGAAAACCGTGCCTCTCAAATAGTTGCCGGCTCCCTTGTTGCTGAGAGTGTGATGCGAAATTTAGATATTAAAGAACTGGAGATTTGCCCGTGGGCATTGCGTGAAGGTGTAGTTCTTAAGTGGATGGATTGGATGGAAGCTTAAAAAGTTGGTGCATCAATTCGATCTATTTGAATAACCTCTTTACCACTTCTATGAATTACCCAGCCATCAGCTGGTGATAACTTTCCTTCATCTGCATCAACATCAGACTTCTTCGTTAATTTATTTAACATTTTAGGCAAAATTGGATTGTGGCTACAAAGCAAAATTCTGGCATCTTGTTTGATTAAATCCTTTGCATAATCAAATGCTTTTTCTTTATCTTTTTTATACGTACTTTCACTTAATTTTCCAGTCACTTCAAGTTTAATTCCCAACCCTTTGACCATTGGATTAACAGTGTCATAACAACGCACCGCATCAGAGGTGTGAATTTGTTCAAGATTATAAACCTGATAAATTCCAAGTAATCTATTTGCTTGGTTTTGTCCAAGTGCATCAAGTGGGCGGTCATCATCATCGCCTTGCCACTCATCTCTGGTAATTGCCTTTGCGTGACGCAAAAGAATAAATGGCTTTGTATCAAAATCTAACTTTATAAATTGCGCAAGAATCTTTTTATCAGTTTCAAGCGTCAATAGCTCTTTAACCTTCTTTACCTCAACCCACTTTAATTCATCTACCTCAGAGTTTGGGCTGAAATCTTTATAGGTAATCGCTTTCGCCGCCCAGAATGAAACCTGCTTTTTCCCATCCTGTGTCAAATACTCAACATCGCCTAAAAAAGCGCCAAACTCTGTTTGAATATTTGTTTCTTCTAATACCTCACGATGAGCACAAGCAATTAATGATTCATTAATTTCTACTTTTCCTTTTGGAAAACTCCAGTCATCATATTTAGGTCGATGAATTATTGCGACCTCTATTTTATTTTTGTTACTTCGCCAAACTACCGCGCCCGCTGCTTGAATCGTTGCACTCACGGGTTAACTCGATATGAATCAATCATCACTGCTTGTAAATCATTTAGCGGTGAACCATCTGGCGCCTTATCAACTTTGAGCCATTTCCCAGTTGGCAATAAATGCCAGCCAGAGGTTGTTGATGAAACATATAAGTCAAACACTTTAATTAAATCTTTCTTGTGCTCTGGTTTGGTAATTTGTACCAAGGATTCAACTCTGCGATTTAAATTTCTATCCATTAAATCTGCGCTGCCTATATAGATTTCATCTTCTCCGTCATTGGCAAAATGAAATATTCTAGAGTGCTCAAGAAATCTTCCTAGTACTGATCGAGCTCTAATGTTTTCTGAAACACCTGGAATTCCTGGCATTAAAGAACATATTCCTCTTATAACTAAATCAACCTCAACGCCAGCGATTGAAGCAAGATATAGAGCCTCAACAAACTCCTCATCAAGAAGTGAGTTAAGTTTTAATCTAATGAAGGCAGGTTTGCCAGCTTTTTTGTTTTCGATCTCTCGATTAATTTTTTCGAGTAAGCCAGATCTAATTGTTCTTGGGGCAACCAACAAACGATTATAAGAATACTGCGGAGCAAATCCAGAAAGTTGATTAAAGAGTTTATTTAAATCCTCACCCAATTCATCATCCGCGCTAAGGATTCCTAAATCTTCATACATTCTGGCAGTCTTTGGATTGTAGTTACCGGTTCCAACATGTGAATATCTGCGGACCGTGTTTCCTTCTTCGCGAACAACTAAAGAAAGTTTTGCGTGAGTTTTAAAACCAACTAAGCCATAAACCACATGCACACCAACATCTTCTAATTTACGAGCCCAGCGAACATTTGCCTGCTCATCAAATCGAGCACGAATCTCAATTACAGCAAGAACCTGCTTGCCAGCTTCTGCTGCCTCAATTAGTGCATTAACTATGGGCGAATCACCTGATGTTCGATAAAGAGTTTGTTTGATTGCAAGGACATTTGGATCCGTAGCAGCCGCCTCTAAGAACCTAACAACGGAAGAATTAAATGAGTCATACGGGTGGTGAAGCAAAATTTCATTTCTTCTAATTGCTGCAAAAAACTCATCATTTGAATCTGGATCAACTTCGCGTAATTCGCGAACCACTTGATTTCTAAATGGTACAAACTTTAATTCTGGTCGATCTAAGTCTGCAATACGATTTAAGCCAGTTAGATCTAAGGGTTCTTTGTAGCGAGAGATATCCTCTTCACGGATTGATAACTCTAATTTTAAACGATTTAGTAACTCTGAGCCAATATCACTTGCAACTTCAAGTCGCACTGGTGGCCCAAACTTACGGCGAAGTAACTCTTGCTCCATTGATTCAAGTAAGTTTTCTGACTCTTCTTCTTCTAACTCTAGATCAGCATTTCTAGTAATTCTAAATGTGTAGTAATCCTCAATCTCCATACCAGGGAAAAGTTCATGCAAATTAGCGATGATGACTTTTTCAAGTGGGATGAACTTATTGCCTGCAAACTCAGCTGTTTCAATAAAGCGAGGCAGCGAGGCTGGAACTTTTACTCTGGCAAATAGCTCTTCATTAGTTTCAGGTTGTTTAACTAGGACCGCTAAATTCAAAGATAACCCAGAGATATATGGAAATGGATGAGATGGATCAACGGCTAGCGGGGTAAGGACGGGGAAAATTCTGTTAGTAAATATTTTATTTATATAACTTTTTTCTTCCTCAGTTAGGTTTTCCCAGTCGGTAATCTCAATTCCATTTTGAGCTAACTTAGGCAGAATATCTGTTTGAAAACATTTTGTTTGACGAGCAATAAGCTCCTGAGTTTTTTTAGAAATCTCTGCCATTAGTTCTACTGGTGTAAAACCGGCAGTATTTTTCTTTGTTACTCCGGCTCCTAATTTACGTTTTACCGAGGCAACTCGGATCATAAAAAAATCATCTAAATTTGATGAGAAGATTGCAAGATAGCGGCAGCGTTCTAAGAGTGGATTACTTATATCCTCGGCAAGTTCAAGAACTCGTTCATTGAAGGCAAGCCAACTTAGCTCTCGATCAATTAATCGCTCGCGGGGATTAGTTGAGATTAAATGATTACTCACGTGCTTATTTTGCTTTATAAAGGTTAACGGGTGGTAATCAGAAGGCTAACTCAGCGTGCTACCCAACTAATCGGCTCATTATATTTCGCACTTCTGCCATCACCAGAGGATTTACCTCTAATCCGGCGCCAAATCCAAGGTAGTAAGAAGATTGCAATCCAAGCTAAATTAATTACAAAATTAATTACCTTATTTTTTTTCTTTGCACGCGGTAGTGGAATTCGCCAAGTTTCATCAAACTCATAATCTAAACCTTCTAAAACTGCATTTGCTAACCGGCGATGACCCTCTGGATTCATATGTAATCGATCAAATGCTAAGAATCTTCGGTCATTTAAAAACTCAGCATTTTTACCTTCAAATAATATTGACGGATATTTGGCCGCTACCATTCTGACATTCTGATTAAAGTTACTAAAACGTTGGTGCCAGAGTGCGGCAGTTTTTCCCTTTCCTTCAACCTTATCTATTACTGTAAAGAGTATTACGGTGGCGCCAGCATCAGTTAACTGCTTAACTCCTTTTTCATACTCAGCAAATGAGACCACTGGATTGTAATTTGGGCGTAGTACATCATTGGCGCCGGCGTGGAAAGAAACCAAAGTTTGCTTGCCTTCAACATATTTAAGGGCGGCTGGTATTTGATCATCGACTACCTGTTTAAGTAATTTACCTCTAATTGCTAAATTCATATAGGTAAAAGTTGGATCAGTTTTTGCGATTCCATCAGCTACTCGATCGGCCCAGCCACGAAACTTTCCATCAATTACTTCATCGGTCATTCCCTCAGTCATTGAATCACCGAGTGCGATAAAGCGGGTGTATTGCATTTTACTTACTTCTTTCAGCCGCAACCTGATACATAACTATTGCTGTTGCCACGCTGGCATTTAAAGATTCAACTGTTGATTGCATAGGAATTGAAACCACTAAATCACACTTATCTCTTACTAATCTAGATAAGCCTTTTCCTTCACTACCTACAATAATAAATATTGATTCTGTTGCTAAGTTCATCTTTGCCAAGGTTGCATCCCCTTCAGCATCAAGACCAATTACAAAACAACCAGCTTTCTTCGCATCTTCAATTGATCTAACTAGGTTTGTTACTTGTGAGATCGGCATACGAGCAGCAGCACCAGCTGATGCTTTCCAAGCAGAGCCAGTCATTGACGCGTTACGACGCTCTGGAATTACGACGCCATCTGCACCAAAGGCGGCAGCTGATCTAACAACTGCGCCAAGGTTATGTGGATCGGTAATGCCATCTAAACCAATTAACATCATTGGTTTTTTTGCATTACTAATCAACTTATCAAACTCTGTGTAATTAAATGGCTTAATAACCAACGCAATACCTTGATGATTAGCACTTCCAGTTAGATCATCAAGTGCTCTGCGTGGCAACTCTTTAATGGGTAGATCTGAATTCTTTGCCAAGCGAATCGCCTCAGAAATTTTCTCATCAATTTCAACCTTGATTGCAACAACTAACTCTTTAGCTGGAACCTTTGCACGTAATGCTTCAACAACACTGTTCTTACCAGCAACAGCGTCTTGCGCAGATTGGCGCCGATCAAATCTTTTTTCCGGACGATCTGGCCTTCTGTCTTCTCTTTTCATTTCACGATCATTAACTCTTACCGGTTTTTTAAATACTATTCGATCATCACGTTTTTCAGGTCGACGGTCAGTGCGTTTTTCAGGACGACGATCACTACGCTTTTCAGGTCTGCGGTCAGTGCGTTTTTCTGGACGACGTTCTTCACGTTTTTCACTTCGTCGATCATCACTGCGATCATCTCTCTTTGCAGGACGAGCACTAGTAGATCGCTCAACTTTTTTACTGCCGCCACGTGAAAAGGATTTAGGTCCCTTCGGACGATCTTTACGTGCTTTACCTGGTTTCATTAATAACTCCACCTTGGACCATTGGATGTATCTTCAACTGTAACGCCTAATGCAGCGATCTGATCACGTATTTGATCAGCAGCGGCAAAATCTTTTCTTACTCTTGCTGCCTCACGTTGTTCTAACGCAAGTTTTATCAGTCCATCCATCGCTTGATCATTTGATTTACTGCTTGCAAAGGCTTCATCCTTTGGATCACAACCTAGAATTGAAAGTGCGCCTCTAATCTCACCAGCTGTTTTAGCTAATACTTTCTTATCTTCTCCTGCAGAATTTCCGATTCGCATACTCTCTGAAATAAATGCAAGACCCAGTGGAACTGCTAAATCATCATTCATCGCTGCGGCAAATTCATCAGCAATTAAAACTTCTGGCTCTTTTCCTAAAACACTCTCGGCCCTACTTAAGAAAGCTTCAATTCGCTTAAATGCAGTTGCGGATTCTGCTAACGCCTCAAATGAAAACTCAAGCATGCTTCGATAATGGGCACTGCCTAAATACCAACGTAATTCAATACCACGCACCTTCTTTAATATCTCAACTACCTGCAGTGAATTACCAAGTGATTTACTCATCTTCTCACCACTAGTTGTTACCCAAGCATTATGCATCCAGGTATTTGCAAACTTATAACCAGCAGCATTTGATTGGGCGATCTCATTTTCATGGTGTGGGAAAATTAAATCTAAGCCGCCGCCATGAATATCAAATGCTTCACCTAAATAGGCATGCGCCATGGCAGAGCACTCAAGATGCCAACCAGGTCGGCCTGGGCCCCATGGTGTTGGCCATGATGGATCTCCTGCTTTAGCTGCTTTCCATAAAGCAAAATCTCTTGGATCTTTTTTGTATGTTGAATCTGAATCCTCACTTGATAATAAATCATCTAACTTTTGATTAGAAAGAGTTAAATACTCTTTCAACTTTCTCACCTCAAGATAAACATCACCATTGCCAGGTGCGTAGGCTGATCCGTTATCAATTAACTTTTGCATCAACTCAATCATTTGAGTTATGTGGCCAGTAGCTCTCGGTTCATAACTTGGTGGTAGAATATTTAAAGCGTTGTAAGCATCAGTGAATGCTCGCTCATACTTCATTGCCACCTGCCACCATGGAATCTCTTCATGAACAGCCTTGTGTAAAATCTTGTCATCAATATCAGTCACATTTCTAACAAAGGTGACATTAAAACCAGATGCAATTAACCAGCGGCGCAAAATATCAAAGTTAACACCACTTCTAATGTGACCAATGTGCGGAGGTGCCTGCACAGTGGCGCCACAGAGATAAATCCCTACTTCACCTTTTTTTATTGGCTTAAATGCAGAGACAGTTCTGCTCTTTGTGTCATAAAGATTTAGGGCGCTCATTGTTTAATTTTACCTTTATGCGCTAACTAATAATGCAGTTGCAATCGCCGATAAGCCTTTACCTTCACCAGTAAAGCCCAAACCATCAGTTGATGTGGCAGAGACAGAGACGGCTGCGCCACCTAATGCTGCAGATATCGCCGCAATTGCTTCAGCCCGACGTGGTGCAATCTTTGGTTTATTTCCAACAATCTGCACTGAAACATTTTCAATTTCAAACCCTGCAGCTTTTACCTTCGCTAATGTTTCACTAAGCATCTGCGTGCCGGATGCACCTGCATATTTAGCATCTGAAACACCGAAATTACTTCCTAGATCACCAAGGGATGCGGCTGATAAAAGTGCGTCACAGATTGCATGCGAGGCCACATCAGCATCTGAGTGGCCATCTAAGCCAATCTCGCCATCCCAAATAAGTCCTGCTAAAGATAGTTTTCTATTTTTATCAGCACTAAATGCATGAGCATCGCTGCCGACACCAACTCTGATTTGTTTTTGGGTATTTGGCAGAAGAATTCCAGTAGCGATTGCTAAATCTGATTTGTTTGTAATTTTAAGAGCGCGCTCTTCACCAGCAATTACCTTCACTGCCACACCTAATGCTTCAACTAACGCAGCATCATCAGTTGCATCATCTGATGCCTCATGAGCTCTGGCTAATACTGACCTAGTAAAACCTTGTGGGGTTTGCACGGCGCGCAGCGATGATCGGTTTAAAGTATTTCTAACATAACCACTTGCATCAACCTCTTTAACAGTGTCAATCAGATCAAGTGCTGGAATTACTGCTTGCTCACCTTTTACTAATTGCTCAACTACAGATTTAGCAAGTGTTGTGGTGGCAAGGGATCTGGCTGCATCATGAACTAATACATACTCATAATTATTTGGAATCTGAGCAAGTGCTAAACGAATACTGTCACTTCTTAATATCCCGCCAGTAATAACAGTTACTTGATCACCTAAAACCTTACGAAACTCATCTTCATATCCAGCTGGTGCGGTAACGATTAATAGTTGGGCAACTGGAGCCAGGGATGAAACAGCATGTTCTACTAAAGTTTTATCAACTAATTTAACAAGTACTTTTGGAAGGTTTGCACCTAATCTATTTCCGGCACCTGCTCCTGCAATTATTGCGGCAGTTTTATTAATCATGACAGTTAGTTACTGCCAATTAAGAGGCGAGTACCTCATCTAGCAATGTTGCAGCCTTTTCTTCATCTGTTCGCTCAGCAAGAGCTAACTCTGAAACTAAAATCTGCTTTGCTTTTGACAACATTCGCTTCTCACCAGCTGATAGACCACGATCTAGATCGCGGCGGTATAAATCTCTAACAACTTCAGCAACTCTAATTACGTCCCCTGAAGCAAGTTTTTCAACATTTGCTTTGTAACGACGTGACCAGTTTGTTGGCTCTTCGGTATATGGCTGACGTAAAACATTAAATACTCGGTCTAATCCGGCGCTATCTACAACATCTCTAACACCAACTAAATCGATGTTTTCTGCTGGAACGCGGACTGTTAGATCGCCCTGGGCAATCTTTAAAACTAGATAAATCTTCTCTTCACCTTTGATGATTCGCTTTTCGATCGCTTCGATTTGTGCTGCTCCGTGATGTGGATAAACAACGGTTTCGCCGACTTTAAATGTCATCTGGGAAAAGGCCTTTCGCTAGGGACCAATAATACCAGCATTTTGCGACCTAATTCACCCCCTTAAATTAGCCTTCTTTTTCAGGTTAGATACCGCCTATCGCTAACCTTTAGTCATGGCCAATACCTTTAAAAAATTAGCGGTAATAGTAATTGTTGCAACAACTATTACTGGTTGTGGTTCTGGCCAAAATGCCGCAACAAGAACAATTAAACAAGTTACCGATGGTGTTGAAGCAGAGAGTGCTGGAATTAAATTACGTAATGTTTTAATTGTTAAAACTGCAAATGGTGAAGGTGTTTTAGTTGCCACAGTTATTAATACCTCAGATGAGGCAGATTCACTAGTTAGTGTTTCAATTGGTGGGGCAATGACAACTTTGGTTGCAAAAAGTAGTGAGTTAAAGAAAAACAAACCAATTATTTTCGTAGGCGGTAGCGCCAATGCTGATGCCTTTATTCCGGCCTTAGAACGTGCTGCAGGTGAGCGAATTGATATTACATTTACCTTTGCAAAAGCTGCAGCGGTTACTGTAAATGCTTTGGTAGTAAATGGTGAGGGAATTTATAAAGATCTAGTACGAAGTACTCCAGCTATCCCAGTAGAAGCTACACCTGCTCCTTAATTTTCGAACTTATAACCTAATCCGCGAATAGTCTGGATAAAGACCGGATTTGCTGGATCAGTTTCAATCTTTGCTCTTAATCTTTTAACATGTACATCTAAGGTCTTTGTATCACCAAAGTAATCAGATCCCCAGACTCGATCAATTAATTGTGAGCGAGTTAATACTCTGCCGCTATTTCGAACCAAAAATTCAAGTAATTCAAACTCTTTAAGCGGTAATGAGACTAATTGATCATTGATATTTACTTGATGGCGCTCCACATCAATTCGAACCGGTCCTGCAGTAATTACACCTTCAGTGGTATTTGAATTATCACCTTGTCTTCTTAATACGGCACGGATACGAGCAATTAATTCAGCCTTTGAGTATGGCTTTGTTACATAATCATCTGCGCCAAGCTCTAGTCCAACAACTTTATCTACCTCAGTATCTTTAGCGGTTAACATAATAATTGGTACATCAGAGCGGCTCCTAAGTTGCTTACAAACTTCAGTTCCAGATAAACCAGGCAACATAAGATCTAGTAAAACAAGATCAGCCCCACCTTTATCAAAGGCAGCAATTGCGCCATCGCCAGTATCGGCAACAGTTACCTCAAAACCTTCTTTACCCAGCACATATGAGAGCGCTTCTGAAAAGGATGCTTCATCTTCAACAACTAATATCTTGGTCATTGATCACCTTTCAGATTTTGTTTCTCAGTAGCTAATGAGTTTGAAATTAATGGGAATCTGATCGTAAAGGTACTGCCAGCGCCTTCAACCGACCAAAGTGAAACATCACCGCCATGATTTGTAGCAATGTGTTTGACAATAGAAAGACCTAAGCCTGTGCCGCCA
>JAPLBB010000061.1 GCA_026392945.1 Actinomycetota bacterium
ATGGCATTAATAATGTGTCTGTTAAATCTCCCTCCACTCAAGAGAGCACCTCAACGATCTCTGCGCCAGCGGGCGTAAATTTAGTTTTAACTGGAGTTAATGGTCGCAGCTGGGTAGGACTTACCAATGCTGATGGTGCTAGTGTTTTTAACGGCCAGATTTCTGCCGGGCAAGTTGTAACATTTAATGATCCAAAGATGATTAAGGCGGTTATTGGAAATGCTGGCGCAATCAAGATAAATGTAAATGGCTCAGATTTAGGAGTTGCCGGCGCCGAAGGTCAGGTAGTTCGGTTAGATTTTGATCCAAATGGGCAGCTGTAATTCAATAAAGTAGAAATTTATTGGTAGGTGCGCGGTATCCTTAGCGCATAGTGAGTTCTCAAACAATAAATCAAAAAACTCCACGCACTGTTGCGCTGGTTACTTTGGGCTGTGCGCGAAATGAGACTGACTCAGAAGAGTTAGCTGGCAGATTAGCCGCTGATGGTTGGGTGCTAGTTTCTGATCCAGCCAAAGCTGAGATTGCAGTGATCAATACTTGCGGATTTATTGAGAGCGCTAAAAAAGATTCAGTAGATGCACTCCTAGAAGCACACTCCCTTAAAGGAAATGGTGTTACTAAGGCAGTAGTTGCAGTCGGTTGTATGGCAGAGCGATATGGAAATGAATTGGCTTCAGCACTTCCTGAGGCAGATGCAATTTTAGGCTTTGATGATTACCAAGATATCTCAGCCCGGCTTTCCACAATTATTGATGGTGGAAAAATTACGACTCACACACCAAAGGATCGAAGAACATTATTGCCGATCGCACCTATTGATCGAGCTGAAAAGAAAGCGGCGGCAAAAATTGATGGCCCTTCACCACTTGGTACAGTACTTCGCAAAAGGTTAGATAACGCACCAATCGCCCCCCTTAAGATCGCAAGCGGTTGTGACCGCCGGTGCTCATTTTGCGCGATTCCATACTTTCGTGGCTCATTTGTTTCTCGTCGGCCAACCGAGATTATTGAAGAGGCAAAGTGGTTGGCAGATAATGGCGTCTCAGAGATCTATCTTGTAAGTGAGAACACCACCTCATACGGTAAAGATTTTGGCGACTTAAAGTTAATGGAAAAGATGCTGCCTGATCTTTCAAAAATTGATGGCATTAAAAGAATCCGGCTCTCATACCTTCAACCTGCCGAGGTAAGGCCATCACTACTTCAGGCCATAGTTTCAGTGGATAAAGTAGTTCCATACTTTGATCTCTCATTCCAACATGCAAATGGTGATCTACTTAGAAGTATGCGCAGATTTGGTGATGGCGAGAAATTCTTACACCTAATCACTCAGATTAGAGCTTTAAATCCAGAGGCTGGAATTAGATCAAACTTTATTGTTGGTTTTCCAGGTGAGAGTGATGCGCAGTTTATGGATTTAATTGAATTCTTAACCCAAGCCCAATTAGATGCAATTGGCGTATTTGGTTACTCCGATGAGGATAAAACTGAGGGCAAAACTCTAGAAAACAAAGTAGCGCCAGAGTTAATTACTGAGCGAGTTAATGAACTTTCAACCTTAGTAGATGAGTTAATTACGCAGCGGGCAGAGGCCCGGATTGGCCAGAAAGTCTCGGTGTTAATTGAGGATGAGGCTGAACAAGAAGGACGGGCTGAACATCAAGGACCTGATGTGGATGGTTCAACATTTATTAAATCTCGGAATAAGTACCGGGTGGGTGAGTATGTTGATGCGGTGGTAAGTGATGTACTGGGCGTTGATTTGATTGCGCAAGTTTTATGAGAAAAGTTGATCGTCCAAATTTACCTAACTCACTAACAATTTTCCGAATTCTGGCATTACCTTTTTGTGCATACGCCTTATTTAAAAACAATGGCACAGATGATAATTGGCGAATAATTGCATTTACCCTCTTCTTTATTGTGGGATTAAGTGATGTGTTAGATGGCAAATTAGCCAGAGATCGAAATCAGATCACTGAGTTTGGAAAGTTGCTAGATCCAATCGCAGATAAGGCGATGCTGGCAACTGCCACAATCGGTGCATCATACCTTGGCATGCTCTCTTGGTGGGTAACGGCAGTATTTTTAACTAGAGAGGTTGCAGTAACTATCCTGCGCTTTGCGGTGATTAAAAAAGGGGTTATCCCGGCAAGTAAGGGCGGAAAAATTAAAAGCTTTTTTCAAAGCTTTGGAGTTGGATTTTATATCCTGCCACTTCCTTCTTACTTAGATATCCCGCGGGCACTTTTTATGGCAGTTGCAATCTATCTAACAATTTCAACTGGAGTGGATTACTTTAGAAAGGCGCTTAAAAAATGAGTGAGCTATTGATTGCAAAATCTGTGATTAAAGCGCTAACAAAGCAGAAGAAAAGTATCTGTGTTGCTGAATCTATTACCGGTGGTGGGTTAGGTGAAGCCTTTACCCAAATTCCCGGCGCATCAAAGGTTTTTGTCGGGGGAGTAATTGCTTATAGTGATGAATTAAAAGTTTCTGAACTAGGCGTAAGTAAATCTGATTTAAAAAAATACACCGCTGTCTCTGAAGAGATAGCAATCTCAATGGCAAAGGGTGCACTTAAAAAATTTAAAACTGATTTCGCAGTTGCAACTACTGGAGTGGCAGGTCCTGGTCCTGCTTATGGACAAAAGGCTGGTACTGCCTGGATTGGTGTGGCAAGTAAAAAAGAGGCCTTTGCGATCAACCTTTCCCTGCCTGGCAAGCGAGATGTGATCCGACATGCGATTATTACCAGCGCATTAGCAGCCCTAGAGCGTATTCTTAAGCCGTGATCCTGTTACGTACCCACATCGGAAGCTCCCTTCGTGCTGCTCGCATAGAGCAAGGGCGCACCTTAAGAGATGTAGCAAAGTGTGCAAAGGTCTCACTCGGCTATCTCTCTGAGGTAGAGCGTGGTCATAAAGAGGCATCAAGTGAATTATTAAATGCAATCTGTTCAGCCCTAGATCTATCTCTTTCCACAATCTTGGTTGATGTTGTAACTGTGGTTAAAACCCACGAATCCCCAGTACTGACAATTTCAACTTTGCAAGTGGTAGAGACCGCAGCTTAAGTTGTCTGCTCAGCCGGCGGTTTCACTATACGCCCGCCAAAGTGCTACTAGTAATAAATCTCGCGCAGCTATCTTTAGTGGCGCCAAATTAATTATTGCCGAGGTTGGAAACTACCAATCTAATATTGCCGATATTGCACTTCGCTCGCAAGTTTCAAAAGCTACGATCTACAATCAATTTGCTGACAAGGCAGAGATGATGGAGTGCTTGGTTGAATCTGAGGTAATCAGGTTGACTGATTTGGCGCTCGCAGCATCCTCTAGGCAAGAGGCTTTATACACACTCTCAACTGCAATTTCTCAAGATGAGGCGCTTCGAAAGTTAACCCAATCAGATCCAAGTGATATTGCAAAGCTGGTAACAATCTCAAATCATCCAACTTGGGTGCTTGCCCACCAAGGGATTGCAAAAATCTTTGGTGCAGACTCAGCCGCATGTGGTGTGATTCTTAGATGGTTAATTGGTCAGATCGCCTCCCCGATTACTCAAGAGGAGTCTTTAGCCCAATCAAAACGATTGGCTAATTCGCTTTTTAATTAGGATGAGAATCTCAGAACTTCGCACTCGATTAAGCAATTTCTTTCCAGATGCCGATACCTATGCCCGCGACATCATCCATAGCGAGTTAGGTGGAATTAGTGTTAACGGTGCAATTGAGCTGGGGATGGAGCCAGATGAGATCTGGAAGGCGGTAGTTCGCCATAACCCTTCGATGCCGGAGAAATACAGATAACGGCGTGTCATAGCCACCTTTTAGCCTTTCGAACAGTTGTTCGATACACTTATCCTGCCCAACCAGAGCGGTTCCACAGTTCCGCTGGCACCTCGTGCCAGCCGTCAGTGATGTTCCGTACCTTCTGGACCGAAAGATGACCTCGCTAGTAGGAGTTGAAAGCCCTAGAGCTGGTCAAGGAGACGAAAGGAAATAAATCACTATGGCCTCTGC
>JAPLBB010000017.1 GCA_026392945.1 Actinomycetota bacterium
CTCTTTAACTGGTGCTGGCTCTGACTGCATATCGATAACTGCGTAAATTCCTTCGCCCTTTTTATTTATTTCAAAGGACATCCGTCTTTTACCCCAGATATCTAACTTATTTACCTTACCGCCACCATCTTTGATTATCTTCAGATAAGTCTCAAGACTTGGGGATACGGTTTTCTCTTCTAAATCAGGATCTAAAATGACCATGAGTTCATAGCGACGCATTTAAAACCACCTCTGGACTAAAGCGGCCACGGGATTTCCGCGGCAGGTGTTGAGGCTAAGGATAACCGCGGCAGCCCTCAGCGCGAAATTGCGCTCAATTTTCCTGTGGAAGTAGCCGCTAAATCCCGCATTAATACATAGGTAAAGCAGGAGATCCCAACTACCCGAAGTGCAATCGCGATTACATAACCACCTGCTGGCAGGCCAAATTGCGCCCCAGTAAAGAGAGCTAAGTATTGCCAAATAGCTAGGTGATAAATAATCTCACTTGCTTGCCAAAGCCAAAAAGTAATTTGTTGCCGGCTATTTGTTAAGGCAATTACTGCAAGCGGGGTAAGCCATAAAACAAACTGTGGTGAGTAAACCTTGCCGACTGTTGTGAAAATAACTACGGCAAATAATGCCACCTGCGCCAGCTTTGGCGTCTTCTTTAATTTAATTAGATAAAAAGTAAAGCCGGCAAATAATCCAATTGAAAGTAGCAAGTAAATCAAATTAAGGGATGGTGAATCTATATTCAATAAATCTAGCCCATACCAAATTGAACCAAAATCAGCACTTCGCTCAAGATTTAATTTATAAAACCGCCACCAACCATCAAAGTAGGTGAGCATGATTGGCAGATTAAAGGCTGCCCAAATTATTAAGGTGGTAAATAGGTAACGAAGTAAATCTCTTGTTTTCTTATTGCGATAAAAAATTACCGCGATTGGGAGCAGAAGTACGATCGGATAAAATTTCGTAGCAATTGATACGCCAAGCCAAATGGCACTCGGTTCATATTTCTTCTGATCAAAGTAATAGATCGCAAGCAGTGCGGTGACTACCGCCCAGATATCCCAGTTGATAAAAAGACTCGCAATCACAGCTGGTGCAAAAACATATAGGTAGGTAAGTTTTGGTTGCATTTTTCTAACAATTAACGCGCAACCAAAAAACAAGAGTGTGATTAACAAAATATTTAGATCGAAAAACCAGCGGTGGGAGTTTTCACTGGGAGTAATAAAACTAATTAGCCAGTTTCCTAAGCCAATTATTGGCGGGTACTCAATTGAGTTAGTGGCTGAAAGGTAAGGAAAGGTGCTGGTATCTAAGCCGCGCTCTGAGAAAAGGGCAGGAATATCGGTGTAGCAGGCGTGGATGTAATTATCTGGGGATGCCCAATCATTTAGCCGGCAGTGATTAAATTTAAAAAATGAAAGCAGCGCACTGATAAATACTGCTGCGATAAAGGATCTACTTACCATTTTGGTAAGCAAGATTTATCTCTTTTTCTTTGGTGTTGGCGTAGGGGAAGGTGGAATTAAAGCTGGATCCATTTGCGGAACTGCGTTAATAAAATTAAGTGGTTCGGTTCCGCCAATATTTGAAGCTGGTGGAAATTCCTGCACTGGAGCTTTACTTAAATATCCTTTAACAAACTCTGCCCAAATTCGAGCTGGGAAAGATCCACCGGTTACGGAATTTAATCCACCAATTCCATTTAATGACTCAGTGGCGTTATCGCGATAGAAAGCAACAGAGGCGGCAACCTCTGGGGTGTAACCATTAAACCAAGCAGATGCGTTGTCATTTGATGTTCCAGTTTTACCAGCAGCCGGGCGGTTAAGGCGAGCGCCAACTACTGCAGCTGTTCCTTTAATTGTCACTTGATTTAATGCATAGGTTAAGTCTGCTACGACATCTTTTCTAAAGACTTCTTGCGCTTGAATTCTTCCTTGATACAAGATTCCTTTATTAGGTCCTTGAACCTCATTAATAATAAATGGTTTGGCGTAGACACCTTCTGCTGCAAAAGTAGCGTATGCATTTGCTAAATCAATTACATGTGGGCTTGATGAACCCAGAGATACTGATGGGGATGCGATCATCTCAACTGATTCAGGAATGCCGGCACGGCGGGCAACATCTACTACCTTTTCAACACCAGCCTTAATTCCAAGTGGTACATAAATGGTATTTACAGAATGGATGGTGGCATTTAATAACGTGGTGTTTCCCCAGGTTTCACCACCATAATTATTCACAACATAGGGCCGGCCAATTCCATCATCGTAAACCTTTGGAGAATCACCATTCCAAATTGAAGAAAGTGGAATTCCTTGTTCTAGTGCTGCAACTAGTGCGAAGACTTTAAATGATGAGCCACCGGAGGCAATACCTTGGGTGGCGGCATTGAATTGATACTTTAAATAATCTTTTCCGCCATACATAGCCAATATCTCACCAGTACCAGGCTTAATCGCAACTAAGCCAATGTGTAAATTCTCAGGTGCTTTAGTTGGTGCCTCTTTATTAACCGCTGCAACTGCAGCTTCTTGGGCATCTTTTACTAGCGTTGTTTTGATGATGTAACCACCGACAAGTAATTGTTCATCGGTAAAACCTAACTTATTCAACTCATGCTCAACCCATGAGATTACATAACCCTTAGGCCCAGCCAGTGCGCCGGAAGTAACTCTTGGATTAATTACTGGAAATTTTATTTTTTTAGCAACCTCTGCGTCTAACCAATCTGCCTTAACCATGCCATCAATTACATATGTAAATCTTTTTTCTAATCTAGGTAGATTCTCTTTTTTAAATCCAGGATCATAAAGTCCTGGACTTCTTAAAATACTTGCTAGCA
Organism: Actinomycetota bacterium; assembly: GCA_026392945.1. Classification (GTDB taxonomy): domain Bacteria; phylum Actinomycetota; class Actinomycetes; order Nanopelagicales; family Nanopelagicaceae; genus Nanopelagicus. The sequence continues at coordinate 2,852 of JAPLBB010000017.1, forward strand.
CTGCAGATTGCGCAGTTGTTAATTGATCTACGGTAGTACCAAAGTAAACCTGAGATGCAGTTTGCACACCATATGAGCCACGGCCAAAGTAAATTGTGTTTAAGTAATTTTCAAGAATTTGATCTTTAGTAAATTGATTCTCTAGCTTTATGGCGATTACTAACTCTTTTATTTTTCGCTGAATTGATCGCTCTGGTGTTAAAAACGCAGTCTTGGCATATTGCTGAGTGATGGTTGAGCCACCTTGTAGTGAGCCACCTCTTAAGTTATTCCAAACCGCTCTGGCAATACCGGTTGGGCTAAATGCTCGATTTGAATAAAAACTTCTATCCTCAGCAGCCATCACTGCATTTCTTACCTGCACTGGAATTTCAGCTAGCGTAACAACAGTTCTATTTTCCGAACCTATTCGGCCAATCTCACTACCATCTGCATATTGAATAATGGTTGACTGACTATTTACATAAGCATTTGGATCTGGAATTGAAACTGTGAAGTAAGCAAAGCCGAAAACAAATACACCGGCCACAAAAGAAAAGCCGGCTCCTAATATTGCAAGCCTTGGAAGTTTTTCGATCAAATTACTCACCCGACAAGATTACCGCTAATCCTCATCGGCTAAGGTACGAACCTTTCGTGGTGGCTTTCGATATTTACCATCACCTAGTAAAAAGGATTCAACTAGGTGATTCCAATGACAATCGGTGCAGATTTCAACAACATAGACGCGAAACTCACCATACTCACTTTGCATTTCGATTAACTCTTCCTGATTCTTAATCCGACCTGAGTATTGGCCGAGTTGATCGCCAAAGGCATATCGCAGCTCAACAATTTTTAATTTCTTGCAAACTGGACAAGAACGTTTAGTTAACTCACCATGGTATTTAGCCGCTCTTCTTAAATATGGATCGGCATCACATGCATCCATTGCACTTGCAGCGCCTTGAAATAGCGCAATCAGTGTTCTTCTTTTGCTCAGTGAGTAATCGATCGAAGATCGCATCGTGGCTAACATAAGATCCAAGGTTAATCCTAAATTAATAACTACGCTTGCCCTATGGGAATTTGGCCGGTTGCTAAGGGCTCTAGATTAAATCGCATTCTTACGGTTCGCTGGACTGGGCAATTTACTGATGGTTTATTTCAATCCGCCTTGGCTAGCTTTGTTTTGTTCTCACCAGAGCGAGCCCCTAATGCGGTTTCGGCAGCTCTTGCATTTTCAGTTGTGCTACTTCCATATTCTTTAATTGGCCCATACGTTGGCACATTTTTAGATCGCTACTCCCGGCAGCGAATCATTAGAAATTGTAATTATCTACGGGCGGTTGATTTACTTGTGATTGCTTGGTTAGTAAGTAATGGTAAAACTGGAATAGTTTTAACTCTATTTGTTTTATTCGCTTTTGGAATCAACCGATTAATTTTAGCTGGCTTATCAGCCGGTTTGCCTTTGTTAGTTAAGAAAGAAGAGTTAATTGCAGCTAATGCCCTAGCTGTTACCGGCGGCACGATTTGGGTGGTAATCGGCGGCGGAGTTGGAATTGCGGTTAAGAATTTTGTTGATAAAACATATGGAACTGATTTTGCAGATTCAGTTGTAATTATTTTAGCTGTGCTGGGATTTTTATCGGCAGCACTTAGTTGTTTCCGACTTAAGAAAAATGAAATCGGCCCATCACCGCATGAGATGCCGGAGGAGAATAAAGGTTTTAAAGAGATCTTAGAAGGTTTAAAGATTTTGCGTAATCACCCAGATGCATTACGAGGAATTTTTGCGGTTGGTATGCAACGGAGTGGCATAACTGCTTTAACCTTAATGGCACTTTTATTAGAGCGAAATACTTTTAATGATCCGGCGAATCCTGATGCAGGCCTTGCTGGTTTTGGCAGAGCACTTGCGATTGCTGGAATTGGTATTGGTTTAGGCGCGGTAATTTCACCTTATGGAGTTTTAAAATTTGGTCGACATCAGTGGATGAGAATATTGATGTTTGCTTGCATCCCACCACTTTTAATTTACGCATTTTCAGTTAATGAAATCACCATGATTGGTAGTGCTTTTTTCGTTGGTTTATGTGGTCAAGGAATTAAGGTCACAAATGATGCATTGGTGCAATCAAAAATTAATGATGAATACCGGGGAAGAGTGTTTGCTTTTTATGATGTAGCAGTAAATGCTGGAATTGTAATTGGTGCAATCGGGGCGGCCTTGCTCTTGCCAGATTCTGGCGTTACTTCGCTACTGCCATTTGTAATTGCCTTGGTTTACTTATTTGCTGCCACAGTGTTAATGCGCAAATCTAATTTTGCAGCTTCCACCAATTAAGTAACTCTGATTTAGCTTTTTCTTCACCTAATGGCCCATGCTCAAGCCGTAATTCAAGTAAAAAGTCATACGCCTTACCAACAGCGGGAGATGGTTTAATACTTAAAATCTCCATAATTTGTTCACCAGATAAATCTGGGCGAATTTTATTTAACTCCTCTTGCTCCATTAATAACTCAATTCGCTCCTCTAGTTGATCATAGGTTTTAGCTAAGCCTTCTGCCTTTTTTTGATTGCGGGTAGTGCAATCGGCTCTAGTAAGTAGGTGAAGGTGGATTAGAAGCTCTTCAGCATCTCTTACATATCTGCGCACAGCAGAGTCAGTCCATTCGCCATTGCCATAACCATGAAAACGTAGGTGTAGAAAAACTAATTGCGCCACATCTTTAATAATGTGATTATCAAAGCGAAGTTTCTTCATTCGCTCTTTACACAACTTAGAGCCAACTACTTCGTGGTGGTGAAATGAAACCCCACCTCCTGCTATTAACTCTTTGGTTTTTGGCTTGCCAATGTCATGTAATAAAGCAGCAAGGCGCAGAGTTAAATTAGGCCCACCTAATCTAGATTCAAGTGCAATTGCTTGCTCTAAAACAGTTAATGTGTGTTCATAAACATCTTTATGGTGGTGATGCTCATCAATCTCAAGCTTTAACTTTGGAATCTCTGGTAGAAAAATATCGGCAAGTCCGGTTTCAACTAATAAGGTAATACCAAGGCGTGGGTTATCGCTCATTATTATTTTTGTAAACTCATCCCTAATTCGCTCTGCTGAAATTATTTCAAGACGGGCTGTCATGCTTTTAATTGCGGTGATAACCGCTGGATCAATTGTGAAATTTAGTTGGCTCATAAACCTGGCAGCTCGCATCATTCGAAGTGGATCATCACTAAATGAATCCTCTGGCTTGCCAGGTGTTTTAATTAATTTACTTTGAAGGTCGCCAACCCCGTTATATAAATCAATAAAAGTTGGCTCATCAGTTGTTAACTCAAGTGCCATCGCATTGATTGTGAAATCACGGCGGGATAAATCCGCTTCAATTGTCTTACCAAACTCAACATTTGGTTTACGAGAATCTGCTTCATAACTTTCACTTCGGTAGGTAGTAATTTCAACAGTAATATCGCCTTTTTTCCCAGCTACTGTGCCAAAGGCTGCGCCAATATCCCAAACCGAATCTGCCCACTTATTTAAGATTTTTTCACAATCTTTCGGATGCGCATCAGTTGTGAAATCTAAATCATTACCAAGTCTGCCTAATATTGCATCTCGTACTGGGCCACCAACAAGTGCTAATTTAAATCCAGCTGCTCTAAATGCGATCGCTAAATTAGTTGCCTCTGGCGCTTGCTTGGTCAGTGTGCTGATCGCAAGTTGTGCGGCGGCGTTGGTTGGAGTTTTCACGGTGGCACTAGGTTAGAGCAGAGTGGGTTGTAGCCGAGTGGGTTTGGGTGAAGGCAGTATCCTTATCTTTATGACCCCAGCAGATAATGCGGGTGGCAATCAGGATTTAAGCAGTACCCGTAAGGGTGCGCAAAATAGTGGTTCTGGTAAGCCCGCTAAAAAACATAATTCAAGTAACCGCAAAAATAATAAGGGTAATCAGGGTGGGAAAAATACCCCGCGAGCTAAATATGCAAAACGAGTTGATGAGGTTAGTGCTGGCGGATTAGTAGTTGATAAGACCGGCACAAAAGGATTGTTAATTGGCAGATTAGATCCAAAGGATGCATCCCATGAAAGATTGCTATGGTCACTACCAAAAGGACACATTGAAGCGGGTGAAACTCCTGAGCAAGCTGCGATCCGTGAAGTTGCGGAAGAGACTGGAATTAAAAGTGAGATAACAAGAGCACTTGGTGTTATTGATTTTTGGAACAAGAGCACTTGGTGTTATTGATTTTTGGTTTATGGCTAGTGGCAAACGGATTCACAAAACAGTTCACCACTACTTATTTACTGAAGTTGGTGGCAAGTTAGCGCCACAAGTAACAGAGGTTGATGATGTGGCATGGTTTCCAATTGATGAAATAGTTAGCAAATTGGCATACCCCGATGAGCGAAAGCTAATTGCTAAGAGTGGGCCGTTAGTCCCGTGAGAAGAATTCTCACCTTATTAATTTCCTTTGTATTAATTTCTTTTTCTGTACCACCCACGGCAAATAGTGCATCGGTGGTGGTAATAACTGAACCAACTCATCGCTTAACTGATGGCGTATTTTTTGATGACCAACTCTCCTTTGAACTCTCACCAGCTGGTCGGTTAGGCCAGCTGGTTTATTTACCGAGCCCTGGAGTTAGATCATGGCAGGTAGATCCAGCGACAATTTCAGAGATTGTGGCAATGAGTGCCGGTTATGGAGTTATCGATGGCGGTGTGGCATCTGGTCAAATAATTGCGCAGCAATGGTTAGCACAATTTATTAAAGTTAGTAAGCCTGCAAAAGTTTCATACATAACTTATGGCAACCCATCTGCTTATTGGGCAAATGAGATCCCAAAAAATCAACTAACTTATGTGAATGCATTAAGTGAAATTAATTTAGAAGCATTTTTGGGTAAAGCTGTTGTTGGATCTGCTCCAATAAGCGGCGTCCAACAAAGTTTAAGTAAGCCCGCTGTAAACATCTTTAAATACGCTCAGCGGCAAATAAATTTATTAGCCACAGTAGTTGGCCAAAAAGAGTTAGATTTATACCAATTGCGGCTTATGCAACTTTTAAACCCCAACCTTGATGAAGAAAAATTAAATATTTTGATAAAAGATTTTGATCAATCTATTACTAAAATGCGAAGTAAATTAAAGATAAAAAGTATTAAATTCACTGTGACCTCTGAGAATGAGGAGCTACCAATCACAATTGTTAATGATTTTGATTCTGTAGTTAAATTAAAATTAAGTACCCGAGCACTAAATAGTAAGGTAGAGGTAGCACAAGTTGAAGAAATAACTGTAGCCGCTAAATCTAAGCAGCAGCTTTTGTTGCCACTAAAAGTTCTTGCTCCTGGTGATTCCCGGTTATTAACTCAATTAACTAATCTTGAGAATAAGCCAGTTGGGTATCCGGTTTATATAAATCTAAAACTTGCTGTAATTAGCCCAGTTGCTACCTGGATTACCTCTGGGGCTGCGATACTTTTATTTATTGGAGCACTCATACAAAGCGTGCGCAGAGTTAGGCGGCGGCAATAATGTCTGATGATCAATTAATGCGTGATTCATCAGTAATGGCCCTTGGCACAATCGCTTCTAGAGTTACTGGATTGATAAGAAATCTTTTGTTAGTGGCACTACTAGACACTATGCCAAATATTTTATATAACTTAATAATTGGTGGCGCACTTACGGCGGTATTTGTACCGCAGATAGTTAGATCCTTAAGAGATTCTGATCAAGGTGTAGCCTTTATCTCAAGGTTATTCACCGCCACCTTAACTTTTCTATTTTTACTTACCGCAGTTGGTGTTTTATTTGCTGAACAGATTGTAAATATCTATGCTCCAGGATTTTCTGGCCGTCCTGAATTTGATGTCACAGTCTCGCTTATGCGTTACTGCCTGCCTCAAATATTTTTCTTAGGGTTATTTGCACTCCTTGGCCAAATAGCTAATGCAAAAGGAAAATTTGGCCCAATGATGTGGGCCCCGGTTATCAATAACTTGATTGTGATCACTCTTTTCTCCTATTTTCTAATGAATAAGGAAGATTTAAAATTAGCCACTATTTCTAGCACAGACCTGTTGTGGCTTGGTCTTGGTACCACCGCCGGCTATATCGCTCAAGCTTTTATTCTTTTCCCAGTAGTAATTAAATCTGGAGTTAAATTACGGCTTAGATTTGATTGGCGTAATAGCCAAATTATTAAATCTTTTTCATTAGCTGGCTGGAGTTTTGTATATGCAGCAATCTCTCAACTTTCTTATTTAGTTACCGTAAATCTTGCCACCAGTGCAGCGGTTGAATCAGCAGCAAGTGGTATTACTACTGGAGTTGGTTTTACCCCATACGCTAATGCTTATTTAATTTTGATATTGCCGCACTCGATTATTGCTGTCTCAGTTGTTACCGCACTTTTGCCAAAACTTTCTATTTTAGTTATTGATAAAAAGTTTAACGAGATTACCACCTCACTTACCTCCATTATTAAGTTAGTCGGCGTATTTACCGTGCCAGCTGCTTTTACTTTCTTAACCTTTGGTGAATTAATTTCTCATAATCTTTACTTTGGTATATCTAATGATGATGCTAATTATTTAGGACTTACTCTTTCTGCCTTTGCTCTCGGACTAATTCCAGTAAGTATTAACTTGGTTTTACTCCGTGGTTTAAATGCATTTGAGAATTTAAAGTCTCAAGTATTAGGTAATTTTATTATGAACGTTATTTCGGTAATACTTTCAATAATTGCCGCAAAATACTTAGATCCAAAGTGGGTAGTAGTTGGGTTGGCTGGCATATTTACCGTTCATTACTTTATTGGCACCGCTATCTCCTTTTATTTAATTAGCCGCCACAAGGTGAACTTACCGATCGGTGCGATTGTATTTTTCTACCTTAAATTAGCTCTCGTTTTTGCAGTAGTTATTACCCCGCTCTGGTTATTAAGAGGACAAATCCCGGGTGGGAATTTAATTCAATTATTAATTGTTATTGGGATATCGGCTGTTTTATATCTTTTAATCGCTAAATTTTTAAAAATAACCGAGGTCACATATTTGATTAAAGTAATTAAGGGTAGAAGGGAATAGACTTAAGTTGTGAGTGAGATAAATGAAGTAGTAATTGTTGGCTCCGGCCCTGCTGGCTACACCGCAGCTATTTATGCCGCCCGTGCCCAATTAAAACCAATTATTTATGAAGGATCAGTTACCGCAGGTGGTGCGTTAATGAACACAACCGAGGTTGAAAATTTCCCAGGTTTTGCAGATGGCGTGATGGGTCCTGAATTAATGGAGTCAATGCGCAAGCAGGTTGCACGATTTGATGCAAAAATAATTACCGATGACATCGTTTCTATGAAATTAACTGGAGATATAAAAGAATTAACTGATGGTTCTGGCAATACTATTAAAAGTAAATCTGTAATTTTGGCAATGGGCTCTGCCTATAAAGAGATTGGTTTGCCAAATGAAAAAAGATTATCTGGCCGTGGAGTTTCTTGGTGTGCAACTTGTGATGGCTTCTTTTTTAGAGAACAGCTAATTGCTGTTGTAGGTGGCGGAGACTCTGCGATGGAAGAGGCAAATTTCTTAACTAAGTTTGCCAGCAAGGTAGTTTTAATTCATCGTCGTGATTCATTTAGAGCCTCTAAAATTATGATTGAGCGCGCCGCGGCTAACCCAAAGATTGAATTTTTATTCAACCATGAAGTAATTGATGTATTAGGAGAAGAGAAAGTAGTTGGCTTAAAATTAAAAAACACAGTTACTGGGGAAGAGAGTGTTAAAGATTTCACTGGTCTATTTGTTGCAATCGGCCACCTACCTAGGAGTGAGTTAGTTGCTGGTCAGGTTGAATTAAACTCTGATGGATATGTCCAGGTTGATGGCAGAAGTACTAAAACTAAAATTCCAGGAGTATTCGCCTGTGGCGACCTCGTTGATTACACCTATCGCCAAGCAATTACCGCTGCTGGCTCTGGCTGCCAAGCAGCCTTAGATGCTGAGCGTTTTTTAGCTGGCCATTAATTTATAGTTTTAAAAGTAAGATAAGCGCAGAGAAAAAGGGAGAAAAAGATGGCAACTACAAAGGTGACTACTGCAGATTTTGAAGCGGTTGTTTTAAAGAGTACAACTCCAGTTTTAGTTGATTTTTGGGCTGAGTGGTGTGGTCCATGCCGCGCTGTTGGGCCAATCTTGGAAGAAATTTCAAATGAGCATGGCGACAAACTTAAGATTGTTAAGTTAAATACTGATGAAGAGGGCGCAATCGCTATGAAATATGGCATTTCATCAATTCCAACCATGAATGTATTTGTTAATGGTGAGGTAGTTAAAACGATTGTGGGCGCTAAACCAAAGCCTGCGCTGCTTAAAGATCTTGAAAGTTATATTAAGTAATCTAAACTAATTAGCCAATCTCATGAGTGATCAGTTAAATCCCGGTGATCGCTCTGATGCAATCGCGTTAATTGCAAATACTTTAACTAGGTTAGGGTTTTTAACTACCCCATCTGATTTATTTGATGAGAATTTAACTCAAGGCGTTAAGGCCTTTCAGCAAGAACGTGGTCTGACTTCTACTGGGGTAATTAATGAAATTACCAAGCGTGCGTTAGAGGAAGCCAGATTTAAATTAGGTGATCGCGTTTTATCTTTTAACCCAGCAGCCTTAATTCGTGGTGATGATGTTAGCAATTTGCAGCAACGGTTGATTCAGCTTGGTTTTAATTGCGGAAAAATTGATGGAGTGTTTGGTAGTAAGACCGAAGTTGCAGTTAAAGAGTTTCAAAAATCAGTTGGTGTTTTTGTTGACGGCAAATGTGGACCTTCGACATTAATTGCGTTAATGAGATTAGTTAAAACTGTCTCAGGTGGCGCTCCTGGTGTATTACGAGAGAGTGCTAAGCATGCAGTTAGATCTCCGGCTTTAGCTAATAAAGTAATTGTGATTGATCCAAGTTGGGGTGGTGAATTCACTGGTGAGAGCAGTAATGGTGTTGTTGAATCTGAAATTGTTTTTGATTTAGCCCAAAGGCTTGAAGGGAGATTGTTGGCGTTAGGCGTGAATGTAGTTTTAACAAGGAGTGCTAAAAACTCACCATTAGAAAAAGAGCGAATTGAAACAGCTAACTCTGTTAACGCTGATTTAGTTATTGCTTTAAAGGTAGATAGTTACAAAAATGAAAAGGCTAGCGGTGTTGCTACCTACTACTACGGCCGAGATGATAAAAAAATTCACTCAGTTGTGGGCGAGCGGTTTGCGAATCTAATGCAGCGAGAGATTTGTGCCCGAACCGATCTATTAAATTGCCGAACCCATGCAAAGAGTTGGGATTTATTGCGATTAACTGTGGCACCAACTGTGCGCGTTGATTTGGGTTATCTTTCAAATCCGCAGGATGCAAAGCGGCTTTCTGATCCAGCCTTTCGGGATCAGTTGGCTGAGGCGATGATTGTGGCGATCCAACGTCTTTACCTATCAGCCGAAGATGATGCCAAGACTGGGACTTTACGCATATCTGATCTAAGGAGAGCGGGAATACGCAATTAGTTTTATCTAACTATTATTTGTGGCAAACTTAGTTAATGAACTCAGGCCGCGATTTAAGAGTTGTTAAGCCGCTTTCACCTGACCGGGTACACATTGGTGAACCAGAGAATCTACCAGAACGGTTTGCAAACCGCGCAGTTGGCATGAAGGCGAGTGAGATTCGTTCACTATTTGCAGTTGCAAGCAGACCTGAGATTGTTTCGTTAGCTGGTGGCATGCCAAATCTTTCTGCCTTACCAATGGAGATGATGGCATCGGTTACCCAAAAATTAATTTTAGAAAATGGCGCAGAGGCGTTGCAGTATGGAAGTGGCCAAGGACATCCAAAACTTCGTGAGCAGATCTGTGATGTGATGGCACTTGAAGGAATCAAAGCTCACCCAGATGATGTAATTGTTACAACTGGTTCTCAACAAGCACTCGATCTAATCTCTCGAATCTTTATTGATCCAGGCGATGTGGTTTTAGTTGAAGCACCTTCCTATGTTGGCGCCCTTGGCACATTTAAACAGTATGAAGCACAGGTAGTTCATGTTGGTATGGATCAAGATGGCTTAATCCCACAAGCACTACGGGATGCGATCGAGGCAACTAGGGCAACTGGCCGCAAAATTAAATTTTTATATTTAATTCCAAATTACCAGAATCCAGCTGGCGTATTACTGCCGGCAGATCGTCGAACCGAGATTATTGAAATCTGCCGTAGTGAAGAGATATTTATTGTCGAAGATAATCCATATGGCTTACTTGGTTTTGATAAGCCATCCCCCAATGCGATGCGAGCAAGTGATTCAGAAAATGTTATTTACCTTGGCACATTCTCCAAAACCATCGCACCAGGTCTTCGAATTGGTTGGGCGCTAGTTCCGCAATCATTAAAAGATAAAATGGTGATTGCTTCTGAATCTTCAATTCTTTGTCCATCTAATTTCACCCAACTTGTAATTTCAAGTTATTTGGCAAATCAGCCTTGGCGTGATCAAATCGCAAGCTTTGCTAAGTTATACAAAGAACGACGTGATGCAGCCCTAGATGCCTTAGATAAGTACTTTCCAAAAAATGCTACTTGGACAAGGCCGGCTGGTGGTTTTTATATCTGGATTACCTTGCCACCTGAGATTGATACCAATGCGTTAGTGCCAAAGGCGATTGCCGCAAAGGTTGCTTATGTTCCAGGAACTGCATTTTATGCAGATGGTTTTGGTACCTGGTCAATGCGGATTTCTTATTGCTATCCAACACCTGAGCGAATAACTGAGGGTATTAAATCGTTAGCTGGCGTGATTAAAACTGAGATGGAAAGCCGCCAGATTAACTAGTTTTTTATTACCTTACTTATCCGCTCTAGATCTTCAATAGTTGCAAACTCAATCACAATCTTTCCTTTTTGCTTACCTAATTCAACATTTACTCTAGTGTCTAGGTGATCTGATAGATCATCAGCTATTTCTTTAAGTTTTGGCGCAATTATCTTTCCGCTTCTAACAGAACCACCTTTAACTTTGGCGCCCCCTGAAGCAACAATCTCCTCAACTGCTCTAACAGTTAAACCTTCAGCAACAATTCGGTTTGCTAAGTTTTCAATCTCTTTCTCATCGGTAAGTGATAACAAAGCTCTGGCATGTCCTGCTGAAATAACTCCGGCTGCAACTCTGCGCTGCACCGCAGCTGGCAGATTAAGTAGGCGCATGGTGTTGGTAATAACCGGGCGAGATTTACTTAATTTTGTCGCTAACTCATCATGGGTATAACCAAAATCGTTTAGTAATTGTTGATATGCCGCACCCTCTTCAAGTGGGTTAAGTTGGCTTCTGTGAATATTTTCAACTAACGCTTCTCTTAATAATTGGTCATCTGCTGTTTGCCGAATTATTACTGGAATACTTTTTAGGCCAGCAAGTTTTGCGGCACGAAATCTTCGCTCTCCCATAATTAATTGATACTTGCCATTGCCAATTGATCTAACAACTGGTGGTTGAAGCAGGCCAACCTCTTTAATTGATAGCGCTAATTCAGTTAATTGATCTTCGTCAAAAACAGTTCTTGGTTGTTTTGGATTAGCGCTGATGTTATTAACATCAATCTCATCGCGATCTGCCGCGACTATGCCTAATTGGCGCACCACCACGGTTTGCAATCTCACGCGCTACTGACATATATGCAATCGCACCCGGTGATGATGCGTCATAAGTCATTACGGTTTGACCATATGAAGGAGCCTCTGAAACTCTTACTGCTCTTGGAATTGGGATATTAATTAACTCATTTGGAAAATGTTTCTTAACATTATCTGCCACATCATTTGCAAGTCTGGTTCTGCTATCAAACATAGTTAACACAATTGTGGTTAGTGAAATCTTTGGATTTAATCTCTTCTGCACTTCACCTAATGTTTCAAGTAGTAATGACAAGCCCTCTAGTGAGTAGTACTCGCATTGAATTGGTACTAAGACTTCATCGGCTGCAGCTAATGCGTTAATAGTTAGTAAGCCAAGACTTGGTGGGCAATCAATAAAAACATAATCAAATCTTTGGCCGGCATTTTGTTTAGCTAATAAAAATGTTTGCAGAGCGGCTTGTAATCTAAACTCGCGAGCAACTGCTGGAACTAATTGAATTTCAGCCCCTGCTAAATCTGAGTTTGCAGCGATTGCTTCTAAGTGCGGAAAGTGCGCTACTTTCACCGCAGCATTTGCCATTGGTAGATCATTAATTAAAACATCATAAATTCCGGCGGTGTTTACTCGATCAATTCCAAAAGCAGTTGATGCATTTCCTTGTGGATCTAAATCAATTACTAAAACCTTTAAGCCCCCCATGGAAAGGGCGGCGGCTAAATTAACTGCCGTAGTGGTTTTACCAACCCCGCCCTTTTGGTTGGCGATGGTGAAGATTCGGGTTTTAAGTGGGGCGACCATTGGCTCTTTTAGGCGGCGGACCCCGATAACTGGTTTTGAGCCGGCGCCAGCTTGGCTGCCAGTTTCACGTGAAACATCATCTGCCCTCATGGGCGGAAGTTAAACACCTTTACGTACTTCAACCACTCTAGCCACGGGCAGATTAGGTAGTGATATCTCATGTACTTCGGCAGTTGAGCCTTTTTTGAGCTTGGTGGTGGCAAGTTCGGTGGCCGCACTCTTACCTTTGATCGCAAGGAGCGCCCCACCCCTTGGAATCATGTGCCAGGAGATTTGAATCAATTTTTCTAACGGGGCAACCGCTCTGGCGGTAACTACCTCAAACTGCTTTTTGACTACCTCAGCCCTGCCTCTAATTACCTCAATTGGTAGATCAAGCTCGGCAACTACCTCAGTTAAGAAATCAACCCTTCTTTGCAGGGGCTCAACTAGGGTCATTTTTAGATCAGGTCTGGCTAGGGCGATCACGATGCCAGGAAGTCCTGCGCCGGATCCAATATCTACTACCCGCACCCCTTGCGAAATTAGGGTGGTAACTGGAATTGAGTTGGCGATATGCCGCTCCCAGATCCGGTCCCCCTCTTTGGGGCCGATTAAACCTCGCTCGATCCCGCGGGTGGTGAGAATTTGGGCAAAGGCTTGGATCTGATCCTCATGATCCTTGAAATAGGACAAGAGCTCAGAGCTTGGTTTCACGTGAAACCTTAGGCAGGAAGTACTACCACGCAGCGATCTGGGTCTTCACCCTCAGATTCACTGGTTAGGCCAATCTCTTGAATGGTGTCATGGACAACCTTTCGTTCAAAGGCGTTCATTGGGCGAAGCTTTATCGCCTCCCCAGTGGACTTAACCTCTTCGGCGGTCTCCTTTGCTAGTTGAGCCAACTCGCTCTTTTTGTCAGCTCTAAAGTTGTCGATATCAAGCATTAATCGGCTGCGCTCACCTAATGAGGTTTGAACTGCTAGGCGGGTTAGCTCTTGCAGGGAATCTAGAACCTCACCACGGCCGCCAACTAGGTGGCTTAATTTGCCGCCTGCGATCGCAAGTGCTGCTCGGTCATTTTCAACATCGATATCGATATCGCCATCAAGGTCGGCAATATCAAGTAGGCCCTCTAGGTAGTCAGCGGCGACATCGCCCTCTTCCTCTAGTTGGGCGATCAAGCTCTTCTTCTCAACAACCTTTTCGCTCTTTACTTCACTCATTTTTCCTCCAAGATGGTATTTATACTACTTTGATAGTTTTTGCACTACTTTGTTATGGTTTTCTTAACGCTTCTTCTTTTTCCGTTTTGGCTGCTTTCGTTGCCCACCAATATCGGTTGGATCTTCAGTAATTGTTGTTCCACCCTCATCATTACTTTTTTCATCAAGTAACCCTTTTGCAGCTTTTTTCTTTTGTAACTCTTCATAGGCAGGTGAGCCCGGTGTTGGATTTCGCTTAATTACATAATATTGCTGGCCCCAGGTCCAAAGGTTTGTAGTTGACCAGTAAATTAAAACTCCAATTGGAAAGTTAACTCCGGTTACTGCAAAAATAATTGGGAATAAATACAGCATAATTTTTTGCTGTTGCAACATCATGTTATTTGATGAGTCCATCTTTGGCATTCCCTTAACCATCAACTGACGTTGAGTGGTGAAGGTAGTGGCGGACATAAAGATAATTAAAGCGATTGCAATTAATTTAGTGCTGCCATCGGTGGAACCTAGGAATGTGCCAGATAGTGGGGCGCCAAAGAAATGGGCTTGTTGAGCTGAAATTAAATATTCACCTTTTAATAAACCATGTGGTTTGTTTTGGCTAATTCCGTTTAATACTGTGAAGAGGGCGAAGAAGATTGGGGCTTGGGCCAAGATTGGAAAGCATGAGGCAAAAGGATTTGTTTTGTGCTCTTTATAGAGCTTCATCATCTCTTCTGATTGCTTCTGGCGATCATCTTTGTGCTTCTTTTGAATCGCCTTCATATGTGGTTGTAAGGCAGTTAGTGCCCGCTGAGATTTGATCTGTTTAACAAATAATGGAATTAAAATAATTCGGATTAAAATAACAAGTGCGATAATTCCAATCGACCACTGCAGATCCTCGTTGTTGGTAAAACTTAGTAAGTCGTGGAAGGTAATAATTACCCAGGAAACAGCGGTGTATAGCGGGTTTAAAATAGCTCCCATTAGATTAATTGCCTCTCTTTAACTGTTAAAACAGCCTTCTTTGATGGGTAATCCACCCCGCCATAGGAAAGGGGGTTACACCTGATTAATCGCCAGCCGGACATGAACAGTCCTTTGATACCAAACTCGGTGATAGCAAGTTCGGCGTAGGTAGAACATGATGGGTAGTACTTACAACGGGGGGCAAAGTAAGGTGAGATAAGTTTTTGGTAACCTTTAATTGCAAAGACAAATATTTTTCTCACGCATCCGCCTTTTTGTTTGAAAGCTTTGCGATAGTTTTTTCAACACTGGCAGCAACCTCATTGGTGTAATCGGATTGTTGTTTTAAAACTCTAACTACCAACATTGATTTATTTGGTAGGGCTTTAATGTGGGAAGCAAAGTTGTGACGAAGTTTTCTAGTAACTAAATGTCTGGTAACTGATCCACCAACTGAGCGGTTTACGATAAAACCGATTTGTGGTTGATCATTGCTTTCAAGTGCGGCATAGATAACCAGGTTTTCGCTATTAATTCGCACACCTGTTTTTGTGATGCGATTAAAATCTGATCCCACCCGCAGGCGGTTGGATTTAGGTAACACGTGTTGTGTTTTTAATTAAGCAGAGATTTTGGCGCGGCCTTTGGCGCGACGAGCTGATAAAACACCTCGTCCACCTCTTGTGGCCATGCGTGCACGGAAACCATGTTTTTTAGCCCGCTTGCGAACATTGGGCTGGAAGGTGCGCTTCATAAATATCTCCTAAAGTAGAACTACTCCCATTTAAGGGTCACAGCGGTACGGGTAGTAAGGGTAGGGGTTGGGGACAAGATGGGTCAAACCACCCGATTTGGCTTACCTGGGCCTAGATTGATGTGGATAACAACTTGCATTCCTGAGAGGTAGCCCCTATGTTCGCCCTCTATCCACAGATATTCCCCTCTATGGCTAGAAATTGAAGTTTAAAGGACAGGTTTAGACCACAGCCTGTGGATAACTTTGTGGGTAACTTTTTAGGGCTTTTGGCCGGGATATGGGTGGATTAGATGGCAACTCTTGCACAAGTAGATCTGCAAAAACTCTGGGATCAGGTTGTCTCATCCGTCTCAACCCCGCAATACAGTGCTTTTTTAGTTAGAACAAAACCACTTGGCTTACTTCCTGGTGAGGGTGATGAAGGATCAAATCTACTTTTATCAGCTCCAGATCTTTTTACGAAGGATGTTTTAGAGACTCGGCTTCGCGCAATTCTCACCGAAGAGCTAACAAATCAATTTGGTGAAAAAATAAATATTGCAGTAACTGTTACCGCCGATTCAAAAACTGATTCTTATGAAGACTCATCCACTGATCTGGTAGAAAATTTAATTGAAAACCCAATTGAGGTTAAAGGTGGCACTGGTAGAAACTCAACCTCACTTACAAATAATGAAAGTGCGCAGTTAAACCCTAGATATATCTTTGAATCATTTGTAATTGGTGCTTCAAATCGATTTGCGCACGCAGCAGCGGTTGCGGTGGCTGAGGCACCCGCAAAGGCATATAACCCGCTATTTATTTACGGTGAATCAGGGCTTGGTAAAACCCACTTATTACACGCTATTGGTACTTATGCCAAAGAGTTATACGGCTCAACCCGGGTTCGCTACGTCTCATCTGAAGAGTTCACAAATGACTTTATTAACTCAATTCGTGATGATAAAGCTTCGGTCTTTCAAAAGCGCTACCGCGATTTAGATATTTTATTAGTTGATGATATTCAGTTCTTAGAAAACAAGGAGCGGACCCAAGAGGAGTTCTTCCATACTTTCAACACCTTATATAACGCAAACAAGCAGATTGTTATTTCAAGTGATCGCCCACCAAAACAATTAACAACTTTGGAAGATCGCCTGCGCTCCCGATTTGAGTGGGGTTTAATTACCGATATTCAACCACCAGAGCTTGAAACTAGAATTGCAATTCTTCGCAAAAAAGCTGCGCAGGATAAATTAAACGCACCTGATGATGTTCTTGAATATATTGCTAGTAAGATCTCGACAAATATTCGTGAGTTAGAGGGTGCGTTAATTCGCGTGACCGCATTTGCTTCTTTAAATCGTCAAGGTGTAGATTTGTCACTTGCTGAAATTGTGCTTAAGGATTTAATTCCAGAAGAGGGTGGACCAGAAATAACTGGGCCGGTGATTATGGCTCAGACTGCCTCCTACTTCTCA
>JAPLBB010000065.1 GCA_026392945.1 Actinomycetota bacterium
ACGCCCAACTCTTTACGAGCAGCAGCTGCATGTTTCATCGAGGAATGAAAAATCGGTGCAAAACAAAAACCGATACCAATTTTATGAACAGTTTGTTCAACCTCTGCCCCAGTTAAATCAATCTTGATTCCAAGCGCTTCAAGTAGATCAGCAGAGCCTGATTTAGAAGTAGCTGCTCGATTGCCATGTTTTACAACACGAGCCCCTGCTGCATTGGTAACAATTGCCGCAGCAGTTGAAATATTTATCGTGTTTGCACCATCTCCACCGGTACCAACTGTGTCAACGGAGCGCTCTGAAATATTTATCGGCGCGGAATATGAATACATCTGCGCAACTAAGGCTTCAACCTCGGCAGCACTTTCACCCTTTGTCTTAAGCCCAAGAAGGAAATCTTTAATCTCATTAGTACTCGCTTTGCCCTCAAGTACTTGCGCCATCGCCCAAGTAATCTGGTCATTTGTTAGATCTGATTTTTCAGAAAGTGATTTAAGAATTAACTCCCAGGTCATAGGGGCTACTAATTATTTTGCGAGCGCAGAATCAGATTTAAGCAGCGCCGCACACTTTGCCGCAATCGTAAATGGATCAATAGGGTGATTAACTGTGCCTTCCGCCTTTGACCATGCTGCTAACCAATTATCTTGTGCACGACCAGTAATTAATAAAACCGGTGGACAGTTAAAAACTTCATCCTTTAATTGCCGGGCTACTCCCATGCCACCTTCTGGAACTGCCTCACCATCTAAGACAAAAAGATCTACCTGTTTTTTGCTATCAACATAAAGGCGCAGCGCGTCTGCGGTGGCAAACTCTTTAATTTCATGTGGGGCAAGGGCTGGGTCTAATTGCTTGCCTAAGGCGGAAATTACTGAGGCACGTACTGATGAATCATCTGAATACAGTGCGATAACCAACTTTTCCATGCCCTAATCCTACCTACCCAGTGATACCGCCAGCTTTTAACGCCAAGGTTGCACTCGGGTGATCAGTTTCACCAAATAGTAGGGCTACTCCCAGCGGCCTAAATGAGGCATTCCTATCTATTTCAGGAATAATCTCCCCTATGAGCGCGATTGCAAATCCAGTTGTAAAGACCAACCGTCCTAACTTGGTTGCAGTTGGCACAATCATTTGGCTCTCCTCGGAGTTAATGTTTTTCGCCGCTCTCTTTGCAATGTATTTCACAACCCGCGCGGTGCAAGGACCAAAGGTTTGGCTTGAATCAACTGGCATGTTAAATATTCCATTTGCGGCCACTAACACAACTGTTTTAGTTCTCTCCTCCGTTACATGTCAGTACGGAGTATTTGCCGCTGAGCGTTTTCAAGCACGTCGTGCTGGCACCATCTGGCAATTAAATAAATGGGGAATGCGTGAGTGGTTTGCTTTAACATTTTTAATGGGTGCATTCTTTATCGCTGGCCAAGTTTATGAATACGCCATGTTAGTTAGTGAAGGTCTTTCACTCTCATCAAATTCCTATGGCTCAGTTTTTTATATGACTACCGGCTTTCACGGCCTGCATGTAACAGGTGGCTTGATCGCTTTCTTAATTGTTTTGGTAAGAGTATTTAGAGCGCAAAAATTTGGTCACAACCAAGCCACTACTGCAATTGTGGTCTCCTACTACTGGCACTTCGTAGATATTGTGTGGATTGCACTCTTCTCTGCGATCTACCTGATTAAGTAGCCGAATATGAAATTTCTATCTAAATATCGCCGCCATAAATTTGCAGCTCCTTTACTTTTAATGACCGCACTCGCCGCTCTCGGCTTTACCTACTCAGTTGCAACCGCAGCTCCTGCTAGCAACTCAATGAGTGCATCTGCTAAATCAACTTTAATTTCCGAGGGTCAAACAATATTTCTTAAAGGTTGCTCCTCTTGTCATGGTTTAAATTCTGAAGGTGGCGCTGTTGCACCATCCTTAATTGGTGTTGGCGCAGCTTCAGTTGATTTCCAAGTTGGCACTGGACGTATGCCAATGCAGGATATGAGCCAACAAGCAATGCGTAAGGCGCCACTTTATAATGAAGAAGAGGTTGCTGCCCTTGCTGCCTATGTTGCATCCTTAGCCCCCGGACCTGCCTCATTAACAAATGAAGAGATTACTTGGGAGCGAGATGGAAACACCGCTGATGGTGGTGAGTTATTTAGAAATAACTGCGCGATGTGTCATAACTTTGCCGGCCAAGGTGGCGCGCTTACTCAAGGAAAATATGCGCCAACCTTGATGGGGGTTGAACCAAAACATATTTATGAAGCATTGATTACCGGCCCGCAAGCAATGCCAGTCTTTTCTGACAAAGTTGTTACACCAGAGGAAAAACTTTCAATTATTAAGTGGATTAAAGCTGCTGAGAGTGAGCCAAATTTAGGTGGCGCATCCCTTGGCCGAGTAGGCCCGGTAACTGAAGGTTTATTAATTTGGACGGTAGGAATTGGTTTATTAATTGGTATCGCTGTCTGGCTTACTGCAAAGGCTAGGTAAATATGTCAAAAGAGTTAGAGCCATTAGCAGATCCTGGATTGCCAGAGCATATTCATCGCAAGGCAGATATTGATCCAATTGCGGCAAAGCGGGCTGAGCAACAGGTCGCAATCTTGTTCTCACTTTCCGCCCTTGGCACACTTTTATTTATCTACTCATTCTTCTTTGTTAAAGAGGATGCTTTTATTTTCTTGCCAATTTTAGGAAATACCAACGCCCACCAATTAGGTATTGGACTTGGTATGGCATTTGGTCTTTTCTTTATTGGGATCGGCGCAGTTCATTGGGCAAAAACATTAATGCCTGATCAAGAGGTAATTGCCCAACGTCATGAATTAAAATCAGAACCCGAAGATCGGGATGCATTAGTTAAGGCTGCTAAAGAAGGAGCCCAAGCTGCTGGCTTAGGCAGAAGACCATTAATTAAACGAAGCTTGATTGGCGCAGCCGCCCTTGCAGGCCTTCCTGGCGTAATAATGCTGAGAGATCTAGGACCACTTCCCGGCAAAGATCTTGAGAAAACAAATTGGAAAACCGGCACTCGGTTAGTTACTGATCCAGGGGACCGACCAATTAAAGCAAGTGATTTAGAGATTGGCGCTGTTGCTCAAGTTTTACCTGAGCTACTTCCCGGACAAAAGCGCACCTTAGAAGATATTGGTAAAGATGCCGTTTTGTTAATTAGATTACGCCCTGCTGAGTTTCAATTAGATGAAGAGCGACTTTCTTGGACCCATGAAGGAATTATCGCCTTTTCAAAGATTTGCTCTCATATGGGATGCGCGGTTGCGTTATATGAGCAAACCACAAAACATTTACTTTGCCCATGTCATCAATCAACCTTTGATGTAACCCGGGCTGCCAAGGTAATATTTGGCCCATCAGCTCGTCCCCTGCCCCAACTTGCCATTACGTTAGATTCGGAAGGAAACTTAATTGCCAAGCAACCATTTAGTGAACCAGTTGGACCTAGCTTCTGGGAGAGATCATCATGAGTGCACGTGAGCGCGTAGCTGGAACAGTTGCTAATTATGTAGATGAGCGAACAGGTGCTGCGGCATATCTGAAGAAGAATCTACAAAAGGTATTTCCTGATCACTGGTCATTTATGTTGGGTGAGATTGCCCTCTACTCATTTGTTATTTTATTACTCTCAGGCACCTTCTTAACCTTTTGGTTTGATCCATCAATGCGAACTGTTGTTTATGAAGGAAGTTATCAACCATTAAAAGAGGTTGAGATGAGCGCGGCTTACGCCTCAGCTCTTCATATCTCATTTGATGTTCGCGGCGGCCTACTAATGCGTCAAATTCACCACTGGGCAGCGTTGATCTTTATGGCAGCAATTGTGGTTCACTTGCTTCGCGTTTTCTTTACCGGTGCATTTCGTAAGCCACGTGAGTTCAACTGGCTTCTTGGAATTGGCCTATTAACTCTTGGAATTGTTGAAGGCTTCCTTGGCTACTCACTACCTGATGATCTTCTTTCTGGAACTGGGCTACGAATTGCCCAAGCAATTATTCAAGCACTGCCTGTAGTTGGTACCTACATCTCATTCTTCGCATTTGGTGGCGCCTTCCCAGGGGAAGTATTTATCCCACGTATTTACACCGCACATATTTTATTAATTCCAGGAATCTTCCTAGCTTTAATCACCGTGCACTTAATGTTGGTTTGGTACCAAAAACACACTCAGTATCCAGGTCCTGGTAGAACTGAGAAAAATGTTGTTGGTTATCCATTAATGCCAACTTACATGGCAAAAGCTGGCGGATTTTTCTTTATCGTATTTGGTGTTACTGCATTCTTAGGAGCAGTTGCCTCCATTAACCCAATTTGGCTCTACGGTCCTTACACACCAGGTCAAGTCTCTGCCGGCTCTCAACCTGATTGGTATATGGGTTGGCTAGATGGTTTGGTGCGAATGGCACCACCACTTGAAACCCACGCCTTTGGTCACACCATCTCTTGGAATATCTTGCTTCCAGGTTTAATTATTCCTGGCATCTTATTTACTGGAATGGCGCTCTATCCATTTATTGAAAGTTGGATAACTGGCGATAAGCGAGAACACCATCTATTAGATCGCCCAAGAAATGTTCCAAATAGAACAGCTCTTGGCGCTATGGCACTTACCTTTACATTAATTGCACTTATCAATGGTGGTAATGACATTATCGCTACCCACTTTGATCTAACTATTAATCAAATTATGTGGTTCTCTCGAATTGGTATCATTGTGTTGCCACCACTTGCCTTTGTGATTACCAAGCGTATTTGTCTCTCACTACAACGAGCAGATCGTGAGCTTGTCCTACATGGTAAAGAGACTGGCAGATTAGTAATGCTGCCAAGTGGTGAGTTTATTGAGATTCATGAGGAGTTATCTGAGGCAAAGAAATACACTCTGACTCAACATGAACAACCAAAAGCAATTGAACTGGTCACTGCAGATGCTGGTGGGGTATTAAATCCAAAGGGAATTAGAGCAAAGCTGCAAGCAAGATTTAGCGCAGCAAATGCTGAAAATATTGCCAAGCCAACTGCTGCTGAGGTTAAAGAGTTAGAGAGCGGACACCACTAAGTTCTCACCCCGCCTGTGATGGGCGGGGTTTTTTTATCCTTGAAATTATCAATATATAAGCAATAATCAACCAGTGAATAAACGTATCTGCATCATTGGAGCTGGCCCAAGTGGAATTACCGCCGCTAAAAACTGTATGCAGGCAGGACTTGATTTTGTAGTATTTGAAAAAAATGACAAGGTCGGCGGGAATTGGGTATTTAACTCAAAGACCGGGCACTCAAGTGTTTATGAAAATACTCATTTAATTAGCTCTAAAAGTTGGTCTGAGTTTGAAGATTACCCAATGCCAGATACTTACCCAGATTATCCAAACCATATTCAACTTCAGCAATACTTTGAAAGTTACGCCAAGCACTTTGGTATTTACTCAAAGAGTAAGTTTGATCAAGCTGTTAATAAGGTGACTCG
Organism: Actinomycetota bacterium; assembly: GCA_026392945.1. Taxonomy (GTDB): domain Bacteria; phylum Actinomycetota; class Actinomycetes; order Nanopelagicales; family Nanopelagicaceae; genus Nanopelagicus. The sequence continues at coordinate 5,490 of JAPLBB010000065.1, forward strand.
GCAAGATAATGGTAATTGGCTGGTTGATTACACCGACAGCAATGGCACTGCACAAAGTGAGATCTTTGAAGTATTGATGGTCTCAAATGGTCACCATAATGTGCCAAAGTATCCGCAGTATCCTGGTGAATACACTGGAAAGTTTTTACACTCCCATGATTTCAAAGGCGTAGATGAGAGTTGGCGAGATAAGCGAGTATTAGTTATCGGAGCAGGAAACTCTGCTTGTGATATCGCAGTTGAATCAGCGCGAGTTAGCAAGGATGTTCATATGTCGATGCGAAGTCCGCAGTGGATATTTCCAAAATTTATCTTTGGCCAACCAGGAGATGTATTTGCGGCAAGAACTAGGTGGCTTCCTAGAAAGCTTCGCCAACATGGTTTAAAGATATTAGTCAGATTAATTCTTGGCCCCTACACAAGATATAACCTGCCAGAGAACACCACGCTCCCCCTAAATACCCATCCAACTCTTAACTCAGATCTACTCGACTACATCCGCCATGGCCGGATTAAACCAAGAGGTGCGATTAAATCCTTTGATGGCTTAACCGTTAACTTCACTGATGGCTCATCTGAAGAATTCGACATCATCTGCGCCTGTACTGGTTTTTGGACTGAACTACCATTCTTTGATAAATCATTTATTGATTTCAAAGACTTAGAGAAGGTTCCGCTATATAAAAAGATGATGCATGAGAAGTATGAGAATCTTTACTTCATTGGCTTATTTCAACCGATTGGTTGTATTTGGCCACTGGCTGATTACCAAGCAAAGCTTGCAACCCTTGAGATCTTAGGTAAATACAAACGTCCTAAAGATATGAAATCAGTAATTAATCATGAGGTTAAAAATCCTCACTTTGATTTTGGGCCCGGACAGAGACACGCAATTGAGGTTGATTACCACACCTTCCGAAATGAATTAAAGGCGGAGCTTAAAAAAGCTGGTATTGATATTGGCAAACCACCTGCGGGCAATAAGAAAAAATACAAAAAGCAAGAATTACTAGTTTAAGCCTTTACACACTGGCTTAGGCCCAGCATTTGTATTTCCATACCGATGGTGAGTAATCGAAACACTTTGCTCTAAGAACCATCTACTCATCTCAATATCACCACGTGAGGTAATCGGTCTCATATCGCAACTGATTCCATTTTCCATTAATGCATTGATAGGCGCGATCTCAGAGGATAACCATCTGGCCCGATCAAACTCCCTGGCATGTTCGGCGAATTCGGCTGCAGTTTCGACTACAAGATTTGGCAAACGTGGAATTAATGTGTCACTACTTAATCTAGTGATTATGCCCAAATCATTTTTGAGCCAACTTAAGAAATCTAATTCGTCTTTACTGGTGCCACTTTCAATCCGGATTAGAAAACCATTTTTATATGAGCGATAACGTTGATAATTCTTCTCAACATCAAGACCACTCTTATCAATTGCTAACCTTCCAACTGAATTAAGCCATTTATTTGCCGCCTCTTTCATTGGCAAGAAGTGCTTCATCTGGTGCCAATTGCGAAGTGTTGCAACATAATTTGATCCACCTGCCTTTGCAGTTGCCCCTACTGAGCTCTTCTTCCAGCCACCAAATGGTTGGCGATTAACGATTGCCCCAGTTACTCCTCGGTTAACATAAAGATTTCCAGCTTCAACATTTTCAATCCAGTACTCACACTCACCTTGATCTAAAGATTGAATACCAGCGGTTAAGCCAAACTCAGTTGCATTTTGCCACTCAACAGAGGTTTTTAAATCTGTTGAGATCATGATGGCAAGTACTGGACCAAACCACTCATTTAGATGTGACCAGGAGCCTCGTTTAACATTTGTTTTAATTCCAGGTGACCAAAGAAGTCCCGCTTGATCTAATTGCTTAGGTTCTAGTAACCACTCCTCGCCCTCATCTAAGGTGGTTAAAGCTCGTTGGAGTGAGTGCTCTGCAGGTTTAATGATTGGCCCAACTGAGGTTTCGTATTCATATCCAGCACCAACCTGTAGTGAATGCACTGCATCTAATAATTGCTTTTTAAAGTTCGGATTTTCATAGATGTTTTTATCTACTATGGCTAAGGATGCAGCTGAACATTTCTGTCCCGCGTGACCAAAGGCTGATTGCACAAGATCTTTAACTGCAATATCGATGTCACAGCAGGCAGTTAAAACCATTGAGTTCTTACCGCTAGTTTCGGCCAAAAGATTTAACTCATTTTTCCAAGAGGAGAATAAAAGTGCGGTGTTATATCCACCGGTAAGAATTACTGCGTTGACATCTTCATGGGTAATTAGAGCCTGGCCAATCTCATTATCCTCAGTTGATACAAATTGCAGCACATCCTTTGGCACACCCGCCCGCCAAAGTTGATTTACTAACTGCCACGAAGTGGCAACGGTCTCTGGGGCAGATTTAAAAATGACTGTATTGCCAGCAGCCAGCGCTGCGCAGATGCCACCAGTTGGAATTGCATATGGAAAGTTCCAAGGTGGTACTACAACTACCACGCCAACTGGGGTTGATTGTTTTTCTAGATCCAATGAGATGGCAGAGAGGGCGTAAAAGTTTGCAAAATCAATTGCTTCCGAAACTTCCGGATCTGCTTCCGCCACAGTCTTGCCCGCATCTTTAGCCATAATAGCAATGGTGCTCTCCTGCTCTTCATGAGCAAGCAGAGCAAAGCTTTTTAATATTTCACTGCGCTTAGCAGCACCCTTTACATCCCAAACTGCAACAGCTTTTTTAGCAATTCGAACAGCAGAATCAACATCACTTTTTCTAGCAACGGCGTATTGATACCAAATCTTGGCATTATCACTTGGGTCATAACCATCAATTAATGTGCGGTCATAAATCTCATTACCATCAATCACAATCGGTATTTGCTGATCACTCTCAGCTAGTACTAATCTAATCTCTTTATCTAATTTGTTAACAAAGGAGTCTTTAGTTAGATCAGCATTTGGGGCGTTTTCAAAGCTATCTGTAACCTCAAACTTAACTTTTTTGTGGCGCAAACTCTTGGTAGAGATTTCATGACGGCTAGTTGCACTTACCAAGAATCTCTCAGCTTGGGCATCAAATATATCTTTGCTATCTGCAATTTCAAAGGAGGATCTTAGGTAGTTTTCGATCGCGGTGTTCTCATCTAATCGCCTTACTAAATAAGCAACTGCGGAGGCAAAATCATCTGCTCTTGTGACAGGTGCATATAGAAGAATTCGAAGTTTGCGGTTTGCAATGGCAAGAGCTTCTGGATTTGCCATACCTTCTAGCATCTCAATATCTAATTGATCCATCACCTCACGTTTTTTAGCGATTTCAAGGGCGAATGCGATATGAAAAAGATTATGGCTAGCAACACCAATTCGAACTGCATCTGCATTCTCTGCGCGAAGGGCGGTATCTAGAAGACGAGAGTAACTAGCATCAACATCTGCCTTTGATTGATAAGGGGCTGCTACCCAGCCATGCAAGGTGGCCTCAGCCTTTTCCATTGCAAGATTTGCACCCTTTACTAATCTAATCTTTATTACTCCACTAGTATTTTTATGGCGCACCTGTGACCACTCAACCAACTCAGCAAAGACCTCATGAGACTCTGGTAAGTACGCTTGTAAAACAATTCCGGCATATAACTTCTCAAATTCATCTTCAGATAAAACTAATTTAAAGGCATCAACAGTTAGCCGTAGGTCTCTAAACTCCTCCATATCCAAGTTAACAAATGTGTTAGTTTCAATTGAGTTTTTATAGATAATCCGCAGTTTTTCAGATACTCGTCGTAATGTGCCATCTTGATCTAAGGTAATAATCTGACTTACTACTGAAGAAAGCTTTACCGAAACATAATCAACCTCAGGCCGGTGCATCATCTCAAGCACTCTTTCAAACCGCTCTGCTGCTTCGCTCTCTCCTAGAACAGCCTCGCCTAATACATTTATATTTAATCTAATTCCTTTTTTTGCCCTGCGCTTGATTTGTCTGGCTAATTTTGAACTTTCAAAGGGCAGAATAATTCCCTTAGATAATCGTTTAACCTGGGTGTGAACAGCGAATAAAACTGGCTTTGGCAGAACATTTGAGATCAGCGCAATAAATTTCAAACCAACCGCATTGATTAAGCCAAAGCCGGTAAGGGTTGCACTCTTTGCTGCTTTCTTTAAAACCCGGGCGGCATCTTTAGCAGAGGTGATTCGCATAACCTCATCGGTTAGTGCAACAGTTACTGAGATCGCCTTTGCATCCTTGAATAGACGTGAAAATCTTTTTCTACTTGCCTTGTCATATCTTTTCTTATTGGGCTCAGACTCAGTAATTAACTGCTTTGCAACCTTTACCGCCGATTGCGCTAGCTCATCAATAGCGGAGTCGGTATTTATCGGGTTACTCACCCCTGCATCAACTCTTTTAATTTAACTAATGTCTTTGCCATTGCTGTTGGCACCCACTTGCCAGCATCTGAGACCCACCACTTGGAACGAGCTTTTCGGCCATCCCAGCTTTCAATAACTAAGGTTGTGTTGGCATCTATTTCTTGTAATTCATAACGCCAAACATTATGAAGTAAGTGCTGCCAAGCAATCGATTTATTATCCTGATACTCAATTACTTGATTCTTAATTACATAAGGAATACCTAATCTCATGCGCATGCCAAACTTTGCGCCAAGAAATAACCGATCTGGGCCAGATAAGTTGTTTTTTACCATGCCAGACCCATCCATAAGTGAGTGATTTTTTGGCATCGAGATAAAGTCAAAGATCTTTTTTGCTGGGGCGTTAATTATCAACTGGGATTTAAAGTAAAGCGGGATACCAGTATCTATAATCTCAGCGCGTTCAGTCATAATTAATGTGAGCTAGTAGATGGACGCTCATACTCTAAAACTAGGCCAAGAATTGAAATTATCAATACACCGACTGCAATTAACACCAACCACCAGCCAATAATTAAGCCGGTTCCGACTGCGCAAATTGATAGTGCAACTGGCAGTGGCCACCATGAGTGAGGTGAGAAGAAACCAATCTCACCAGCTGAATCTGCAATCTCACCTAGTTGATTATCTTCCGGTAATACATTTCCTAACCTGCGATCAGTAAACCAGAGATAAAACCCAACAATGATTGCAAGGCCCGCACTTAGTCCAATTGCAGTAATGCCAACTGGTTCGCCACCGACCTGCCAATAAATTACCGCCACAATTACATAAAAAATAGCCAGGCCAACAAATAACACCCAGCCGGTTTTCATTAGTGATCAGCTTTCTGTGCCATATGTGGATAGTGCAGATCAAATGCTGGACGCTCGCTTCTAATTCTTGGAATTGAGGTGAAGTTATGTCGTGGTGGTGGGCATGAGGTCGCCCACTCAAGGGATGCGCCATAACCCCAAGGATCATCAACAGTTACCTTCTCTGTGTGACGCGTAATCCAGATATTAATAAAGAATGGAATCATGGAGAGTGCGAGCAGGAATGAACCAACGGTTGAGATCATATTCATGGTCGTAAAGCCATCTGTTGCTAAGTAATCTGCGTAACGACGTGGGAAGCCCTTAATACCCAACCAGTGTTGAATTAAGAATGTTAAGTGGAAGCCAAAGAAAAGTGTCCAGAAATGGATCTTGCCCAAGGTTTCATTAAGCATCTTGCCCGTCATCTTTGGCCACCAGAAATAGAAGCCAGCAAACATTGCAAATACTACGGTGCCAAATAATACGTAGTGAAAGTGTGCAACTACGAAGTAAGAAGCAGAGACAGCAAAATCAAGCGGTGGGCTAGCCAAGATAATTCCAGTAAGTCCGCCAAATAAGAAGGTAACTAAAAAGCCTAAAACAAAGAGCATCGGAGTTTCAAAGGTAACTGATCCGCGCCACATTGTGCCGATCCAGTTAAAGAACTTCACACCAGTTGGTACGCCAATTAAAAATGTCATAAATGAGAAGAAGGGCAGCAGCACCTGTCCACTTGCATACATATGGTGTGCCCAGACTGAAACTGAAAGAGCTGCGATTGCAATTGTGGCGGCAATTAATCCTTTATAACCAAAGATTGGCTTACGAGAAAATACTGGCAAGATCTCAGTTGCAATACCAAAGAATGGCAGCGCCAAGATATAAACCTCTGGGTGACCGAAGAACCAAAACAGATGCTGCCACAACATAGCTCCGCCATTTGCTGGATCAAAGATATGTGAACCAAAGGCACGATCTGATTCCAGAGCTAAAAATGCAGCTGCAAGAGGTGGGAATGCAATCAATACCAAGATTGAAGTTAGCAATACGTTCCAGCTAAAGATCGACATTCTAAACATTGTCATACCAGGTGCACGCATTGTTAAAATTGTGGTTACAAAGTTAACGCCACCTAAAATTGTGCCAAGACCGCCGATTGCAAGTCCTACCAACCACAGATCGCCACCAATTCCTGGTGAGTACTGTGCATTTGAAAGTGGTGCGTATGCAGTCCATCCAAATGAGGCTGCTCCCCCTGGAGTTAAGAATCCAATAAACGCCATCGTGCCACCAAATAAATACAACCAGTAAGAAAGCATATTTAATCTTGGGAAGGCAACATCTGCTGCGCCAATTTGTAGCGGCATAATTACATTGGCGAAACCAACAAACAAGGGTGTTGCAAACATCAACAACATGATGGTGCCGTGCATAGTAAAGATCTGGTTGTACTGCTCATTACTTAAGAACTGCATGCCAGGACGAGCTAACTCACTTCTAAGTACTAGGGCTAACAAGCCAGCAATTAAAAACCAAGCAAATGAGGTAATTAAATATAGGTAACCAATAGTTTTATGATCTGTTGAGGTTAACCACTTAACAAGTAATCTTCCCTTAGAGGTTGGCGTAACTCTGCCAGGGCCTGCTGCAATTGTTGGTCGTTGGGCGTAAGTGGTCATGCGATAGCTGCTTTCTCTTCGGCTACTAAACCTTCAATATAAGTTTGGTATTCAGTAGGTGTTACAACTTTAACGTTAAAGAGCATTTGTGAGTGATTTCTTCCGCACAAGATATTGCATCTGCCTGGGAAGGTTCCTAATTTGTTAGCAGAAAACTCTAATTGGTTAGTTACGCCAGGTAGATTTTGCATTTGGATCATAAAGGCCGGAATCCAAAAACCATGAACTACATCATTTGCATTTAAAGTGAATCGAACATTCTCACCCAACGGTAGGTAAAGAGTTGGTGGTTGGGCTGGTGTGCCAGTCACAGTTGCGCTCTTGTACTCACCGGCATCTTTGTAATTAAACTGCCATGACCATTGGAATCCCACTACGTCAATAAAATGAGAAACCTGAGCATCTGGGGTAATTTTTACAATTTTTGATTCCTTTTGTACGGTGAAGTAAAAAAGGACTGCCACAATAATAAAGGGAATGATGGTGTAGGCAACCTCAACTGGGATGTTGTATTGAGTTTGCTTTGGAAAGCTCTCATCTTTTTTGCGATGAAAGAAAACTGGCCACAAAATTAAAATTAAGGTGAAAACTCCAACCACGCCAGCTGCAATCCAAGACCATTGCCATAATGAAAGTGATTGGTCATTTACGCTAGATACGCCCTCTTCAAAGCCAAGACCAGATATTTCACCTTTAGAGCAACTAGTAAGTAAGAAGGTAGCGGCCAGTACCGATGGGATTGATTTAAGGTGAGGCCGGCGCATGGGCTTAAGGATAACCTTCTGCCATAGAAGTTACAGACGCGCGCGGTTAGGGGTATCAGGTGGTTCGCATCACAGGAGATTTCCAGCAGGAAAGAGTGCTACACCCTGCCGCAAACTCCCTGCTTCCTGAGTTTTTTGCCAAAGGTTGGCCAGATCCAGCTAAATTAAATAACAGCTCCCGCCAGGCGAGTATTTTGCAAGAGCAGATTCGGCAAAGTTTTGCTAAAGCATTAAATGTTCGAAGCGATGAGATTGAATTTATGGGTGAACCAGATCTTGGATTTCAGTTAGCTATTCAAGGTTTGTTAAAACCAGATAGTAAATTATTTTATTCAAGTATCGATCGACAAAAGATTTTTGCAGTCGCCTCATTTGAGAAAAATAATGGCCGGGCTGTGACTGAGTTAGCTGTTAACGATCTTGGGCAAATTCAAGAATCTACAATCACCGCAAATGATCTTTTAATCTGGCAGGTTGCAAATGGTGAAACTGGAAATATTCAGTCATCTCCTGAGAGTAAGTCATTAGTTTTTGCCGACTGCACAAGTAGCGGCGTCGACTTACTACCAACCTTTGATTACCAAACAGCTTTGTTTGATAGTAGATCTTGGGCAGGACCGGCTGGTCTTGGCATATTGATTATTAAATCCGATGCCAAGTGGCGCAATCCCCTGCCCCACAATGATCTCTCGCGCACCCCTGGTACTTACTCACTTCCACTACTTCTTGCTAGCGCAGTTGCTCTAGAAAATTACTTAGCCCAACCAGATATCAGGTCTAAGTTAAAGCAAGAGTTAATTGATTTTATTACGACACAGATCCCAGATGTAGAGGTCGCATCAGCCCCAACTGGGCTTGGAAAATTCCTATCTATATCTATTAAAGATGTTGAAGCAGATCGCCTGCTCCTTGATTTAGAGGAGGCAGGTTTTGCAGTTGACTCAGGCTCTGCCTGCAAATCAGCTGATATGAAACCATCTCATGTATTAGCTGCGATGAATAAGCCAATCACTGGAAATATTCGGTTAACCATCCACAAAGAGATTACTGAGAAAATTGTCAAAGAGTTTTGTAATGCACTCAAAGCAAGTGTTACTAAATTACGAGGAAACTAACCAACTAGCTTCACATTTAGATGCGGTTTAACCTCATCGGTAGCAGCTTTGCCATAAGCAGTTTCAAATCTAGTTAAAAACTCATCTTGGGTAAATCGGTACTCTTGTGTGCCAGTTGTTTCGATGCAATAGGTAGCAACAAGTGAACCAAGTTGAGCACATCTTTCATGGTTTAAACCCCAAGAAAGGCCAGCAATAAATCCGGATCTAAAGTTATCGCCAACTCCGGTGGGATCTAACTTTGCCTTCTCCTTAGGAACGCCAACATAAATTGTCTCTTTGCCATGCTCTTCAATTTGCGCACCCTTTGAACCTAATGTGACAACACGAACTTGTACTCGATCAAATAACTGCCGATCAGTCCAGCCAGTCTTTTGAATTGCAAGTGCTAACTCATACTCATTTAAAAATAAATACTTTGCCCCATCAATCAACTGCGCAATCTCTTTGCCATCCATTCGGGCCATTTGTTGGGAAGGGTCTGCTGCGACTGGAATGTTTAACTCCCGAGCCATTTGTGAGTAGCGCATCATTGCTTCGGGATCATCGGGTGAAATAACTAGCAGATCAAACTTGCCAGTTTTTTCAATAATTGGTGCGAGCTCAATATTTCTTGCCTCACTCATAGCACCCGGAAAAAAGGATGCAATCTGATTTAACTCAGTATCAGTTGTCACCATAAAGGTGGCGGTGTGCAGAGTTTCTGAAACTAAAACATGTGAGGTATCAACGCCATGTCGTTTAAGCCAAGCCTCATAATCAACCCAGTCGCGCCCAACAGCGGCGATCAAGATTGGATTAAGACCGAGTGCTCCCATGCCGAATGAAATATTGGCACCGCAGCCACCACGACGGATTTCTAAAGTGTCTACTAAAAATGAGAGTGAGACTTTTGCAAGTGAGCCGGCAACAAGTGAATCAGTGAACTTGCCACCAAAACTCATTATGTGGTCGCCACCGACTGAACCGGCAACTGCCACCCTCATAATTTTTTACTAACGATTAATTAAATGAATCGCCGCAGGCGCATGAGCCACCGGCATTTGGATTATCGATTGTGAATCCTTGCTTCTCGATAGTGTCAACAAAATCAATTGTGGCACCCATTAAGTAAGGAGTGCTCATCTTGTCAGTTACTACTCGCACCTTTGCAGCACCAAACTCAGTCAAGGTATCACCATCAAGATTGCGGTCATCAAAATAAAGTTGGTAGCGAAGCCCTGAACATCCGCCTGGTTGAACAGCAACGCGAAGACTTAGATCATCCCGTCCTTCTTGCTTAAGCAGAGAGGAAACCTTTTCAGCAGCAACATCGGTAAGTGCAATTGACGCTGTTGAAATCTTTAGATCAGTTGTGCCAGTTGTCTCTGTGCTCATTTTCACTCACTCTCCAAAGTTCCTAGGCTCATAGATTACTAGTTCTGAGCCCGCTATATCGCCACCAAAACCTGTGAGCGTTTACACTCTTCTATATGGGAATAACCGATCTGCTGCTGCTCGGGCAGCAAAAAGATCTAAATAGTGAGCGCGGTGTCTCCTGTGATGGCGAGTTACCTGCGGCCAGTGATCCAAAATTGGTAGAACGTGCGATTGCAGCTAGATCTGCACTCGGCTCAAAAGCGATGGTGCTTGGTCATCATTATCAGCGCGATGAGGTTATTGCCTTCGCGGATATCCGTGGTGATTCATTTAAATTAGCTCAAGCAGCAGCCGATAATCGCGATGCTGAATTCATTTTTTTCTGCGGTGTTCACTTTATGGCCGAGAGCGCTGACATATTAACCTCTAAAAATCAAAAGGTAATTTTGCCAGATTTAGCAGCTGGATGTTCGATGGCAGATATGGCAACCGCATCCCAAGTTGATAATTGCTGGCAGGTGTTAACGAAATTAGGAGTAGCCAACAAAACAATTCCAATTACCTATATGAACTCATCCGCTGCAATTAAAGCCTTCACCGGCGAAAACAATGGCGCAGTCTGCACCTCATCTAATGCGATGCGAGCAATGAAGTGGGCATTTGAAAAAGGTGAGAAAGTTTTATTTTTACCTGATCAACACTTGGGAAGAAACACGGCAGTTTTATCACTTGGCTTAAAACTTGAAGATTGTGTGCTTTGGAATCCATGGAAACCAAATGGTGGATTAACTGATGATCAGATTAAAAAGGCGAAGGTAATTTTATGGCGGGGCCATTGCTCAGTGCATGGCAGATTCTCGGTTGAAAATATCAATCAGGTTAGAGCGAAAATCTCTGGCGTAAAGGTGTTGGTTCACCCAGAGTGCCAACATGATGTAGTTTCAAATGCTGATGTAGTTGGTAGTACTGAGATGATTATCAAAACCGTTAAAGAATCTGCTCCTGGTTCAAAGTGGGCGGTGGGAACTGAACTTAACCTTGTGCAACGACTAGCAAATGAGAACCCAGACAAGCAGGTAGTTTTCTTAGATAAAACTGTGTGTTATTGCTCAACTATGAACCGAATCGATCTACCCCACCTAGTTTGGGTGATGGAATCCTTGGTTAACGGCCGGCTTGAGAATCAGATCGTGGTTGAGGAAAAGATCGCAAAGTGGGCCAAAGTTGCATTAGAACGAATGTTGGCCCTACCTTGATCTCATGTCCGATAAAAAAGGTAAGCCAACGCCAAAGCGTAAAGAGGCGCAAGCAAAGCTAAAGGTTTCATCTCTATCCCCTGCTGCTAGTAAAGAAGCAAAGAAAGCTTTAAAGGCGCAAGCGAGAGTAAGAAGATTAGAAACTAGAGCTGCTTATATGCGCGGTGAAGAAAGTGCGCTACCAGTTAAAGACAAGGGCCCTGCTAGAAGATTTGTTAGAAATTATGTCGATGAACGCAAATCGGTAACTGAATACTTTTTAATTTTTATTATGTTTATTTTGTTTTTAACAGTTATTCCAAGTCCTGCTGTGCAACTAGGTGCAATCGTTCTTATGTATTCAGCAATGATTTGGGTTGCAATTGATGGATTTTTACTATCCCGCCGAGTTAAAAAATTAGTGGCCGAAAAGTTTCCAGATCAACCAACAAAAGGTTTAGGTCTTTATGGCTGGATGAGATCCACTCAATTAAGACGGCTAAGAGCGCCTGCTCCTCAAGTTGGTCCTAGTAAAAAGAAGTAAAACTTAGGCGCGTGGCTTAGGGCTGATTGTTTTAGCAGGATCCTTGTCAACTACAGAACCCAAGGCTGCATCAATCTCATCCATAATTGATTTATCTAGCTTTACTCCAGTTGCCTTTACATTCTCTTTGATCTGAGATGGTTTAGTCGCACCAATAATCGCACTTGAAACATTTGGGTTTTGTAATACCCAGGCAATTGCAAGTTGGGCTGGGGTTAAATCCACCTTCTTAGCAATTGGGATTAATCTTTGGGCTGCAGTCAAAACTGGCTCAGTCATAAATTTAGAGATCATATTTGCGCCGCCTTTTTTATCGGTAGCTCTAGATCCAGCTGGTGCTTTTTGGCCTGGCAAATACTTTCCAGTTAACACACCTTGCGCGATTGGTGACCAAACAATTTGGCCAATTCCCTCTTTTTCACACAATGGCACAACGGCAGATTCAATTACTCGCCATAACATTGAGTATTGAGGCTGGCTAGAGATAAAACGGTAATATCCTTTTTCATCTTGAATTTTAAGTGCGGCAGCAATCTGCTCTGCATTCCACTCGGAGAAACCAATGTATAAAACCTTGCCACTTCTAATTAGGTCATCAAATGCACCTAATGTTTCCTCTAGCGGCGTTTCATAATCAAAGCGATGTGCTTGGTAGAGATCAACATAATCAGTCTTTAGACGCTTTAAAGATGCGTTACATGACTCCATGATGTGTTTGCGAGAAAGACCACGATCATTTTTACCGGTACCAGTTGGCCAGTAAACCTTGGTAAATAATTCATAAGACTCACGGCGAACACCTTTTAATGCTTTACCTAAAACGGTTTCAGCCTTAGTTCCAGCATAAACATCTGCGGTATCTAAGGTA
>JAPLBB010000006.1 GCA_026392945.1 Actinomycetota bacterium
AGATATGCCGGCAATATCAGACAGGGATGCCCTAATTCCATAACCAGTTGCGTCCGGCAGAGTTAACTTACCTCCCGTGCTGCTGGTGTTTGGTGCGGTATATAGATAAGTATTTGAAGTATCAGTATCAACCTTTTCAACTTTGTAACTACCAGTTGATTTATTAACATCAATTGGCAAGATCTTTATCCCCCACTGCCTGGCTTCATCAATGATCAATCTCTTCGGATACATCCCAGGTTCATGGGTTAGTACTGAAGATAGGAATGCCGCAGTGTGGTGAGTCTTTAAATAAGCTGATTGATATGTGGTCAGTGCAAATGCTGAAGCATGGGCTTTGCAAAAGCCAAAGGAGGCAAAATCTGCCAAGATCTGCCAGATCGCATCAATAACATTTTTTGAATAACCAGATTTGCTTGCGTGAAGATAAAACCAATCACAAACAGCTTGTGCTCCTTCCCTATCCCCTAAGTTTCTTCGTTGTTGATCTGCCATTCCCAAACTACAACCAGTTAGCTTCGCGATAATTGAGATCACCTGCTCATGAAAGACCACTACCCCTTGGGTTTGCGCCAGGATTGGAATTAGATCTGGGTGAATAAAATCAGGTTGTTTTATGCCATCCCTGCCATTTAAAAAGGGTGTGATCATCTCAGACTTAATTGGACCAGGCCGAAAGAGTGAGATACCAATTACTAGATCATTAAATTTATTTGGTACTAACTTGCCAACTAACTCACGCTGTCCTGGGCTTTCAACCTGAAATAAACCAAGGGTTCTAGTGGATTTGATTAGATCAAAGGTTAACTTGTCATCTAATGGGATCTTATTGATATCTAATACTTCTCCTTCTATCTCTTTGATCTCAGTCAGTGTTGCAGCAATTGCAGATTGCATTCGAACCCCCAACACATCTAATTTAAGTAAGCCGATTGCCTCAACATCATCCTTATCAAAGGTGAGCATTGGGTAATTACTTTGATTGATATTAATTGGCGCAAAGTTTTGTAATCGATCATCTGAGATCACGACCGCGCAGGGATGCATCGATAGATGCCTAGGTAATTTATCAAGGCGCATAGCAAGCTTTATTACCGCCTTAATCTTTGGTGATGATAGATCTAATCTTTTTAGCTCAGGCAGTTGCTTGATCGCATCTCCAATATTTCTAGCGCTGATATGGGGCATTGATTTTGCTAGTAGATCTATTTGGGCTGGATCTGCTCCTAGCGCACTTCCTGCATCTCTAATGGCATGGCGAGCGCGATATCGCTCCACCATCGCAACTGTGGCAGCCCTGGTTGAGTTGTTTGGATCCTGCCAATTACCTTGGCCATACTTTTTAAAGATTAGGTCATAGACCTCATACCTTCTATCTGACTCAACATCAATATCAATATCTGGTAATTCATTTCGTTCTACTGAACAAAACCTTTGCATTAATAACTCATTACTAATTGGCTCAACCTCAGAGATACCAAGCAGATGACAGGTGAGCGATCCTGCAGCGCTTCCCCGGGCTGCAACTCTGATGCCAACCTCCCGGGCAGCATCGGTAATGCTGGCAACAGTTAGAAAGTAAGAGGTGAAACCTAATTGGCCAATCGTTGCAATCTCTTGTGTTAACCGATCACCGACTGCAACATCCATATTACTTGGGTAGTAATAAGAGATCTTTGATTGCGCTTTTTGCCGTAATTGATTTAGTAATTGCTCTTGGTTTGTGGCATTAAATAGTGATGGCTC
>JAPLBB010000018.1 GCA_026392945.1 Actinomycetota bacterium
CAAACTTATTAACCTCTTCCAGTCCACCTCTTTTACGCGAGGTTTTCCAGCAATTTCACCTGAAATAACTTCTGAGGCATTTATTTTTTCCCAGGCCACTTGATCGATTACTTCGTGTCCTGATTTCAAAAGCGCAGTGACTCCTTCACTTGTTTTTGGTTCTTTCAAATTCTCAATAATTAGATCAACCACATCCTTTGAATCGCTCTTATTTGTACCGATCACACCGGTTGGCCCGCGTTTGGCCCAGCCAGTTGTATAAACATTGTGTTCCACATGGCCGGCAATATTTAATATTCGTCCATTCTCTATTTTTACGCCCGGGTATTCAAGTGAGTCATAACCAATTGCAGTTACAACTAACCCTGCTTTGATTGTAATAGTTTTATCGGTCGCAATAACTTTTCCATCTTTAACTTCATTTACGGCAAAAACTACCTCTTCCACCTTGCCATTGCCTTTAATTTCAATTGGGGTAGCTAAAAACTTTATCTCAAGGCTTCGCTCCACCCCTTTCTTCTGATGATCAGCAATTAGTTGCATCGCATCTAGTTTGTTTGTTAAATCTTTTTCAACCTCACCCATTGCTTTAACACGTTCGCTAGCTTGCGCTACCTGCTCGGTATCAATGTAAACATCGGTATTTTCTAGTTTGGGTAGATCGCGCAGCTCTGGTGCGGTAAAGGCGGCATGCTCTGCACCACGGCGGCCACAAATAATTACTTTTCTAATCTTGCTATCTTTAAATTTTGCGAGCGCATGCTCTGCAACATCTGTTAACTCTAATTCACCTGGCGTAATTGCAAGCATTCTGGCCACATCCATCGCAACATTTCCGGCGCCAATTACCACCGCGGTGTCAGAACTTAAATCAACCTCAGTCTTTACATAATCAGGGTGTGCGTTATACCAAGGGACAAACTCTGCAGCAGATAATGAGTTAGGTAAATCTTCACCTGGAATATTTAACTTTCGACCAACCGAGCTGCCGGTAGCTAAGACCACCGCGTCATACTGCTCGCGCAGATCTTTAAGGGAAATATCTTTACCCAACTCCACATTGGCAAATAATCTAAATTTTCCCTCTTTAGCAATCTTTTCAAAGACTTTGGAAACTGTTTTAATCTTTGGATGATCAGGTGCCACTCCGCTTCTTACCAACCCCCATGGGGTCGGAAGCCGTTCAATCATGTCGATCGCAAAGGTTAAATCTTCATCTTGCGCATTTTGAAATGCTTGCGCGGTGAAGTAACCGGCCGGGCCTGCACCAACAATTGCGATCTTAAAAGTTGGCAACTTCCCCCCAATTTCTAGAGTTAATTACTAATTAAAATCTGGCGGAGACGAGAGGATTTGAACCTCCGAAACCCTTTAGGGGTTAACCTCATTAGCAGTGAGGCGCACTAGACCGGGCTATGCGACGTCTCCAAGTATGAGGAAGTTTACAGGTTTTCAACTGATTCGATTTTACGGCGCATTTGCCAAATTTGCGCTCAGAAGTTACACCTTTGATAACCCATTTAGCTTATCGCAGCTCCCCTGATACAAAACTAATTGGAAAAAATCTGGGTGTGCTTTCTGATACTCCGTATATCGTTGGTTATAACGCACTCCAAGCCAGCGAGTATCTACCGCGCAGAAATACCGATTACTTTTCATGTTTTGGATCAAGATCGCAGAGCTCCTAGTGGGAGTGCCGCGCTCTACCACTTGGAAATCTTCGGCGGCTAAACCGTAATTCTTTTCCCATAATGAGCTCCATACACTTGTATACCAACCAGAGATTTCTTCTTTTGTTGCAGTAGGGGTGTTATCGATATAAGCAATTGTGTTGTTTAGATCATCTAAAAATCTTAGAAGATTCTTATCCACTGGTTTGTTATCTCTATGGTCAATTACTACATCTTGCGTGGTGGCAAGTGGTTGAAAATCAGTAAATACATCTGTAAAAAGATTAGAAGTTGTAATAGTTCCTAAATCTCCACTGTCCCACTCCAGGGCTGATCCACTCTTAATGCATTTAAAATTTTCATCTAGAATTTTTAGTTTTAATCCAAGAGGTTTACATGTGTAACCAGTTGGGCGAATTTTGGCAGTACTTTTATCTAAACGTTGCCAAAAGAGTCCCTCATTAATTTTGTTACAAACTAACTTCACACCATAAAGGGCAGTTGTTGTACCTGAAGCGGAGCATGTTCTGCCTGGAACTGGAATATCTAGTGGATAACCATCAACATCCATCTTATTCTTGGCATCGCTCTCAGTTGACCAGTTAAAGCGACCAACAATATTTATTATTAATTCATTTTGACTCGATGTGTCATCAATTGGAGGGCTATAAGCATTCAAAAAATCTGTTGAATAATAAAGTAGGATTCGACAAGTGCCTGTAGCAGTAAGTTTTACAATATTCACATTAGGTCTTGCGTTGCAAATCTCTGGTGTTAGGCTCTTAAAGCGAGGAATAGCAGTCATTTTTTCTGTAGAAATAATGTAACTCGGTGTCCGAACACTTAGAGTTATGTTGTTTTCGACTAATTTAAATGGAGTATCAGAATATGCCGCCGGAATAAATATTTGTGTAAAGACAGAAGTAAGCATCAGGCAGCAAACCCTCTGAATCCAACGCTTCATGTGCACGATAGTACTAAGGAGCAATTGCCAGCCGATAGGCCCCCTAAATGCTTAGATATTGGCCAAGGTTGTTTGAACCCAAGCGGATAAATTAAGCACGGTCATCGCCCTTCGCAGGGGTCCCCACGAAGTAGGCTACTGGTATGAATTCAGCGAATAACTCCAACAATAATGAAAAGGCGCTAGAAGTGAGAACTCACGATATTCCGATTGCAGATGCAATGACAGAGTTTATGAAAATTGGTTGGGCTCCATCACCACTTACCGGGGTTAATCCACATCCATCAATTCCTTTTACAAAAATTCGCCGCGAAACATTATCTAAGAAGTATCCAGGGATTAGATTAATTTTCCCATCCGGTTCGCTAAAGATTCGCAGTAATGATTCTGATTATCCATTCCGCGCTCACTCTGCCTATAGCTGGTTTACTGGAATCATTTCCTTAGATTGTGTGCCAGATTCACTCTTTGTCATGGAACCAAATGGTTCAGGTCATGATGCTTTGTTATTTATTCATCCAAGATCACCACGGGATAGTGATGAGTTTTATAAGAATGCCCGTCATGGTGAATTTTGGATTGGTCGTCGCATGACATTAGAAGAGACTGAAACTAAGTACGGCATTAAGGCGCAGAAAATTGCATCGATTGAAGAGTTTTTAGCTAATAAGAAAGATACTTTAATTATTCGTGGCGAAGATAAACATATAGATTCTCTAGTTGCTGAGAACGAAGAGAAGGAAAAAGAGTTTCTTAACTTCACCTCTCTAATGAGAATTGTTAAAGATCAATATGAAATTGACGAAATGCAAAAAGCAATTGATGCCTCAGTTCGTGGTTTTGCTGACATGATCCGAGTTTTCCCAGCTGCGATCTCAGTTCCTAGAGGTGAGCGGGTAATTGAATCTGCATTTTATGGTCGGGCCCGTCTTGAAGGAAATGATCTTGGTTATCCAAGCATTGTTGCCTCTGGCGCTCATGCTTGTGTTTTGCATTGGATTAAAAATGATGGTGATGTGTTACCGGGTGATTTAATTTTAATTGATGCTGGTGTTGAGGTTGAATCCCACTACACCGCAGATATCACTAGAACATTTCCTGTCAATGGAAAGTTCACCGAGGCCCAACGCCAGATATATATGATTGTTTATAAGGCACAACAAGCTGGAATTGCAGCGGTTAAACCGGGGGCGAAGTTTAAAGATTTCCATAATGCCTGCATGGTAGAGATTGCAAAGGGTGCAGCAGAGCTTGGTGTGTTACCAATTTCAGTTGAAGATTCTTTAAAACCAGAAGGTGGCTTACATAGAAGATGGCAAGTTTGCGGCTCTGGCCATCATTTAGGTATTGATGTTCATGATTGCGCGCACGCTAGAAAAGAACAGTATGCCGAAGCAGTACTGGAAGCTGGAATGCTTATAACTGTTGAGCCAGGTTTTTATATTCAGCCTGATGACACATTATTCCCAGAGGAGTACCGCGGAATTGGTGTGCGAATTGAAGATGATATTTTAGTTACCGAATCTGGCGCGAAAATATTAAGTAACGCACTTCCTCGTCACCCTGATGAGGTTGAGGCTTACATGGCAAAGCTGCTTAAGTAATTTAGCTGCTTCGCGTTTCTTTTACTTCCACAATCTCACACGGGGCGCCATCGCAGCAATTAGTTTTCATATGGCAATTTGGGCAAAGCCATCTAGTTGATACTGGATCATATGGAGCGCCACAAAAATCACACGGCATTTGATTATTTGCGCCCATGGATTAATTCCTAGGTGATTTAAATGATCTACTTACTACTGTCGTAACAATTGAGATAATTAATGAAGCAGCTAACGCTGACCAAAAGTTATTAACATCTAGTCGGTCACTCCATCTTGCAGTTAACATCAACATTGCCGCATTAATTACAAAGGCAAATAATCCAAGTGAAAGTAAGATTGCTGGCAGCGTTAAAAGTTTTACTAGTGAGCCGATGAAGCCATTAATCAATCCAAATAACGCTGCCACCCAGAGATAAGTTGGCGCCCCGCCATTTACGGTGATTCCAGAAATTAGTGAGGTTGCTGCCCAAAATCCTAAAGCGCCGGCGGCAAGACGAACCAGCAAATTCATGTCTTAAACAATACCCTCACGTTTGCGGATTTTTGATCCAAGCCATCTAACTGGATCATATTTAATATCTACTACGCGCTCTTTCATCGGAATGATTGCGTTATCAGTAATCCGAATGTGCTCTGGGCAAACCTCAGTACAACACTTTGTAATGTTACACATACCAAGTCCATGCTCTTCTTGAGCTTTTTGCTTTCGGTTTTTCAACATATCAAGTGGGTGCATATCAAGCTCTGCAATTCGAATAAAAAATCTTGGGCCAGCAAATGATTTCTTGTTCTCTTCATGATCGCGAATTACATGGCAGGTGTCTTGGCATAGGAAGCACTCAATACATTTTCTAAACTCTTGGCTGCGCTCAACATCAATTTGTTGCATCCGGGCCGCACCCGGCTTTAAATCAGCTGGGGGCGTGAAGGATTCAACCTCCATTGCTTTCTTATAATTAAATGAAACATCAGTTACTAAATCTTTAATCACTGGGAATGCCCGAAGTGGTGTGATGGTGATGGTTTCATCATCTGCATAGTTTGCTACCTGTGTCATACATGCAAGCCGTGGCTTACCGTTGATTTCCATTGAGCAAGAACCACACTTACCAGCTTTGCAATTCCAACGAACAGCTAAGTCACCCATTTGAGTTGCCTGCACACGATGAATCACATCTAAGACAACTTCACCCTCATTAGCCTCTACTGAAACATCTTCTAACTTTCCAGTATTAGCATCACCGCGCCAGATACGTAACTTAATATTCTTAGCCATTATCTGCCACCCTTCGCTGTCTCTTCTTTGCTCATATATTTTTCTAATTCATGGATATCAAATAGATCAAATAACTCACTAGGCATTGATGGTAGTCCTTGTTGTTTAACAACTACCTCTTTGCCATTAAAAGATGTGATGTTATTTAAAGTTCGCCACTTTGCATCCATGGTTGGGAAATCATCTCTAGTGTGTCCGCCGCGGGATTCTTCTCTGACAATCGCAGATTTAGCGGTGCTCTCAGCAACTAACAACATATTGTCGAGATCAAATGAGAGGTGAAAGCCTGGGTTAAATAAGCGATTACCCGCTACTGAAACATTTTCAATTCGTTTTCTAATATTTGCAATTTTATTGATTGCATCGGCTAATTCAGTTTTAGTTCTAATAATTCCAACTAGATTATGGGTGATCTCTTGTAACTCTTGGTGAAGTGAGTATGGATTCTCACCTCCGGTGCGCTTAAATGGAGCTGCGATCTTCTCTTGGGCATTTTTAATTGCACTTTCAGAAACTTTTGTTGGTTGTGATTGTTTAACATAATCAGCCGCTCCTGCACCAGCACGGCGTCCAAAAACTAATAAGTCAGAGAGTGAGTTTCCACCTAATCTATTTGAACCATGCATTCCACCAGCAACTTCACCTGCTGCAAATAAACCAGGGACACCAACAGCTGCTGCGGTATCTGGATCAACCTCAACGCCACCCATAACGTAGTGACAGGTTGGACCGACCTCCATTGCTTCTTTAGTTATATCAACGCCAGCTAATTCATAAAATTGATGCCACATCGATGGCAGACGTTTCTTAATTACCTCTTCCGTTAAACGCTTTGAAACATCAAGAAATACGCCACCATGTTCGCTGCCACGGCCTGCTTTAACCTCAGTGTTAATTGCGCGAGCAACTTCATCTCTTGGTAATAACTCAGGTGGCCGGCGGTTGTTATCTTGATCTACATACCAACGATCTGCCTCTGCTTCATTATCGGCATACTTATCTTTAAATACATCTGGAATATATTTAAACATGAAGCGCTCACCTTTATTATTGGTAAGAACTCCACCTTCACCACGCACTGACTCGGTTACTAAAATACCGCGCACAGATGGTGGCCAAACCATGCCAGTTGGATGAAATTGTAAAAACTCCATATCAACTAAGTTGCCGCCAGCTTTTAAGGCCAGCGCATGTCCATCGCCGGTGCCTTCCCAAGAGTTTGAGGTAATTTTAAATGTTTTACCGACGCCACCAGTTGCCAAAATAACTGCTTGTGCTTCAAATAAAACCTCTACGCCATTTTCGCGTTTGTATCCGTAAACACCAGATACTTTTCCATTTTCCTTTAAAACTTCAGTAACTGTTACCTCGGCAAATACTTTAATAAAACTTTCGGCGTCACCATGATCTTTTTTATCTTGCTGTTGCATTGCCACAATCTTTTGTTGCATTGTTCTAATTAACTCAAGACCAGTTCGATCTCCTACGTGAGCAAGACGCGGATACTCATGTCCACCAAAGTTACGTTGTGAGATTTTTCCTTCTGCTGTTCTATCAAATAGTGCTCCCCATAGCTCTAGCTCCCACACTCGATCAGGTGCTTCTTTAGCGTGCAGCTCTGCCATTCGGTAGTGATTTAAAAATTTTCCGCCTCGCATAGTGTCTCTAAAGTGAACCTTCCAGCCATCATTTTCATTCACATTTCCCATTGATGCTGCTACGCCACCTTCGGCCATAACAGTGTGGGCTTTACCAAATAATGATTTACAAATAATCGCAACGCGTAGGCCAGCAGTGCGTGCTTCAACTGCGGCACGTAATCCAGCCCCACCTGCACCAATTACTACCACGTCATAGTTGTGGCGTTCCATCTGTATTTTTTCACTCATTATTAATAACCCTTAGAAGAAGTAAAAGTTGGTTATGGCCCCACTTGAGACCTGGCGGACATAGAAGTCAGTAAACGCAACCCAAATTAATGAAACCCAAGCAAAGTTTGGGTGGTAATGATTTAATCTGGAAACAATTGTCCATGTTTTATATCTGATTGGATGTTTTGAGAAATGTTTTAACCGGCCACCGATGGTGTGACGACAGGTATGGCATGAGGCGGAATAAAGCCAAAGCAGGCTCGCGTTAAGCAATAGCACTAATGTGCCAACACTCATATGCCCCCATTGACCTTCTGGATTTTTAAAAGCAATAATTGCATCGTAGGTAAGTAAAACATTAAGTACTAAGCCCGCATAAAAAAACCATCGATGACCATTTTGTAATATCAATGGCGCTCTAGTTTCACCGGTGTATGTTTTATGAGGCTCTGCTACTGCGCATGCAGGTGGTGACATCCAAAATGATCGGTAATAAGCCTTACGGTAGTAATAGCAAGTCATTCGAAAACCTAGTGGGAAAATTAAAATTAATAGTGCTGGAGAAATTAGTAATCCAAATATTGTGATTGAACCAACTGGTGTACCAAGATGAGATGCACCTTCCACACATGCAGTTGATAAACATGGCGAGTAAAAAGGTGAGATTAAGGGTTCTGCAAAATAACTTTTGTTTTCAAAAGCTCTAAAGGTTGCATAGATAACAAATAAAATTAATACGCTAAATGTTAAAGCTGGTTGCAACCACCACTTATCGGTGCGTAGCGTGCGATCAGTTATAAGTGCGCGACCGGCGGAGAAAACACCTGTTTTCTTTTTGCCAGAATCAATCATCGCCACGGGCCAAGTTTGCTCTTGGTGGTTGTTAAGCGCTAGGTGAGAGCGGGCTGAGTGGATATGAAATCAAACACAAATTAATAAATTCTGGCGGAGGGCGTGGGATTTGAACCCACGAAGGTTTCCCTTGCCGGTTTTCAAGACCGGTGCACTCGGCCGCTATGCGAGCCCTCCGTGGGCAAACTTACCTGCAATAGCGGTGGTGCCAAAATTAACCCCAAGAACGGCTGGCCCAAGAGAGCATTGAAAAATCATTTGGGTTATCACCAAATGTCACACAATCATCGGCAGTAAATCCATGACGGGCTGCAATCTTTGAAAGTGTTGCGCCTTTACTAACGCCATCAGCTGATATTTCTAATAGTGAATCAGTGGAGTTTGAGTGGGTAACAGTTGCAATACCCGCTAAGGCTTTACTAGCAAGAGCTAACATCTCATCGGATGAAAACTCACCATCGCTACATCTTGCTAACATTTTAAGTGCTGGGGCAGTAATTGCTTCCTCAATTTTATTAACACCAACATTATCTGCGCCAATATCCCACCTTGGCACATAATCTTTTTCACGGTGAAAATTTGCGCCAATCTCAGTTGCAAAGGAAACAGGCGGAATTACTTCCCGCAATCTCTTAACTGTTTCTAATTGCGCCTCAACTGAAAACAACCACTCCTCTAATACATCACCTTTTATAAAGTCATAGAGCATTGCGCCATTTGCACAAATTCCTAACCCAAAATTAAAGTTCTCTTTAATCTCAACCATCCATCTAATCGGCCGGCCCGTTACAAAGTAAATCTCAATCCCAGCAGCATGGGCGGCAGCAAATGCAATTTTTGTTCGCTCAGAAATAAATCCATAATGAGCAACGATTGTGCCATCTAGATCTGTGCCAATTAATTTTGGCCGCTTGCCGGTTACAGTTTTTAAAACACTCACGCTGGAACCAATGTGTCCATTCCTAGAAATGGAATTAATGCCTTTGGCACCTTGATGCTGCCATCTTTTTGTTGGTGATTTTCTAAGATCGCCACAATTGTTCTCGGAACTGCGACTAATGTGCCATTTAAAGTGGCAACTGGCTTTGTTCCCTTTTCATCTTTGTATCTAATATTTAATCGGCGGGCTTGGAACTGGGTGCAGTTTGAGGTGCTAGTTACCTCACGATATGCATCCTGAGTTGGGATCCAAGCTTCGATATCAAATTTTCTAACCGCACTTGCTCCTAAGTCGCCACTTGCCACATCAATTACTCGGTAGGCAATCTCTAATGAATTAAAGAACTCTTTTTCCCAATTTAATAATTTTTTATGTTCTGCCTCAGCATCCTCTGGTTTACAAAATGTAAACATCTCAACTTTTTCAAATTGGTGCACGCGAATAATTCCGCGGGTATCTTTCCCATAACTGCCTGCTTCTCTTCTAAAACATGGTGAGTAACCGGCATATCTAATTGGTAGGTTATCTAAAATTTCATCCATGTGATACGCAGCTAGCGGAACCTCTGATGTACCAACTAAATAAAGTTCATCCTCTTTTAAGTGATAAACATTCTCAGCCGCTTGTCCTAAAAATCCAGTACCTTCCATTGCCGCCGGCTTAACCAGTACTGGCGGAATCATTGGAATAAAACCTGCTTTAACTGCAGATGCAATTGCGTAGTTAACTAATGCCAACTCAAGTAGTGCACCAACTCCAGTTAAGTAATAAGAGCGAGCGCCTGCCACCTTCGCGCCGCGCTCAGTATCAATTGCCTTAATTATTTTGCCAAGCTCAACATGATCCTTTGGTTCAAAGCCTTCTGCTTTAAAATCGCGAGGCTTTCCTACAGTTTCAATAACTTTAAAATCTGCTTCACCACCGATTGGAGCAGCTGGATCAATTAAATTTGCAATCAGTAATGCAAGTTTGTTTGCAGCTTCTTCTGCTACAGCACGCTTACCATCTGCCTCTTTAACTGCAGTTGCAAGCTGTTTAGCATTCTCAAGCAGGGCATTCTTTTCATCCCCTTTGGCAGCTCCTACTGATTTAGATAATGTGTTTTGTTCTGCTCTTAACTTTTCAAACTCACTAATCGCTTCACGCCGCACATCATCTGCTTTAAGTAATTGGTCAACAATGCCAGCATCCTCACCACGCACCTTTTGAGATGCTTTAAATGCTTCTGGGTTTTCCCGAAGTGCTTTTAAATCGATCATATGAAAGTAGCCTACCGATTACTTTGCTTGAGGATAGGAACCTAGAAAACGAATATCCTCACAAATTTCTTTAAGCCCAGCCAATGCCGCAGCAACTGGCTTATCATCGATATGACCTTCGGCATCAATAATGAAGTGGTAGTGACCGAGCTGTGAACCTGTTGGGCGGCTTTGAATAAAACTTAAATTCACCTGATGTTTTGCAAACTCATTTAATACTTCAAGAAGTGCGCCGGCGTGATCAATTGCAATAAAGACAGCCAGTGAGGTTCGATCCTTACCCGTTGCAGCTGGTGATTTACCTGGCTTTTCTACCACCACAAACCTAGTCACCGCATTTGTGTTATCACCAATATCTTCGGCAATTATTTTTAATTGATAATTTTTAGCTGCAATTGCTGCGCCAATCGCGGCGTCATAATCACCCTTCCTTAATCCTTTTGCAGCGGCGGCAGTTGAAGCGGTTTCAATAACTTGGGCATTTCGATAGTTTTTTGCAATAAAAGAGCGGCATTGAGATTCAGCATGGGGATGAGTAGCAATTGATTTAATATCTTTTGGATCTTTATTTTCTAAGGTCATTAATGAAAAAGTAACTGGCAATGTAGTCTCTGCGGTAATTACTAACGGCTCACCACTTGCTAACTCATCTAGGGTTCTAGCAACTACACCTTCAACTGAGTTTTCAATTGGCACTAATGCTTTATTAGCCTCACCTTTACGAACTGCGTCCAGTGCTGCCGTCACATTTGCATATGCGATTAATTGATCATCACTTGCAGCAATTTTTAAAAGAGCAGCCTCAGTAAATGTTCCAGCTGGGCCAAGGTAGGCATACTTAATCGACATGGGTTAAGAGTAGCCGAGTAGCTTTCGAGCACGCGCCGGGTTATCACTCATCACCGCACTAACCCCTAACTTTTCACATAAACGTAAATCTTCCTCGTTATTCACTGTCCAAACAAATACCTTTTTCCCTTTTTTAATCGAACTTGCCACAAATTCTGGATTTTCTCGAATTAATTTAATGCTTGGGCCGATAATTGGGGCTGGATTTATTTTTGAAAGTATTTTACTTTGCACAAGATATGCACTCTGATACCCACTTTTTAAGTTTCGCAAAGTTGCAAGATAGGAAAAGGAGATCAATGAAATACTAATTTCACTTTTCTTAATTTCATTAGCTTTTTCAGCAAGTAATTTATGAGTGAGTTTTTCCACTAAGCCACCAGTTGGCACTGGGTGTTTAAACTCAATTACTAAATCTTTTTTGTTTTCGATCGCTAGATCTAATAATTGATCAAATCGATAGGGATTTACCTTCTCTTTTAATTCAGAGTATGTGGTCTTTGCAATCTCAAGATCTATCTTTGAAAGCCGGGCGGTATTGCGGTCGTGGTAACAAATAATCTGCCGATCTTTTGTCAGACGCACATCGCATTCAAATCCATCTGCGCCCTGTGCAATTGCGCCCTCATAGGCAGCTTTAGAGCCCTCAGCAAAATCACTGCTGGCACCGCGGTGGGCATAGATGAGCATTGCGTCGGCGCCCTTTCTTTATAGATTCAATTATGTGGTGAGATTGGCTCTATGAAATGGCAGTTTAACTCCTTCGCACAAACAGATCTTGGTTTAGTGCGTGAGGGCAATGAAGATTCGGCGATCTACGGCGCAAATTTAATTGCGGTTGCCGATGGCATGGGTGGTCATGCTGGTGGTGAGGTTGCCTCTGCAATTGCAATTAACGCACTTGCCCAACTTCTGCCAGTAATTAGTGATTCAGAAATTGATATCGATTCGCGAGAAGATTTGTTTCTAAACATCACTTATGAAATAGATTCACAGATATTAGAAAAAAGTAAACAAACTCCGGAGTTAGCCGGAATGGGCACAACTTTAACTGCGCTAAATATCTCAGGAAATAATGTTGAATTACTACATATTGGTGACTCTCGTTGCTATCGATATCGCGACAACAAATTAGAGCAATTAAGTTATGACCACACAGTGATGCAGGAGTTATTAGATCAAGGACGGCTTACACCTGAGGAAGTATTTGACCATCCACAAAGATCCTTACTTACCCAAGCATTAATGGGTGATTCAGGACTTGATCCGATTTTGGTTAGTTATGAAATAAACGCAGATGATCAATTTTTACTTTGCTCAGATGGCTTAACTAATCTTTTATCTGATTACGAAATAGGTAAAATTATCGAATCAAAAACAGATAATGATCTTATTGCTGCACTCATCTCAGAGGTCAAAGCCAAGGGAGCGCCAGATAACATCACAATTATCTGGGCTCAAGTTACTGATAAAAAGGTAAGTAGTGAGATTAAAAAAATCGGGGCAGCAAATGAATAGCCCAATTACGAAATTAGCTGATGGTCGATACATAGTCAGCCAAATGGTTGGTACTGGTGGAATGGCCGATGTTTATCTTGGGTTAGACACCAGATTAGATCGACAAGTTGCAATTAAAGTTTTGCGCCGTGATTTAGCAAAAGATCCAGCATTTGTGGCCAGATTTCGTAAAGAAGCATTGGCGGCAGGTGGTTTAAACCATCCGGGAATTGTTGCAGTTTATGACTCTGGTGAAGAAAATGATTCACCATATATTGTGATGGAGTTAGTTAATGGGCAAACTCTTCGAGAAAAGATGCAAACACAAAGTATTTCACTTCCTAGATCATTAGAAATAATTAAAGGAATCTTGCAGGCACTTGATTACTCACACAATCAGGGAATCGTGCACCGAGATATAAAGCCTGGAAACATAATGATTACCAATACCGGTGATATTAAAGTGATGGATTTTGGTATTGCCAGAGTTACTGACGATATGGGTGCCACTATGACTAACACTTGGAATGTGGTTGGCACTGCGCAATATTTATCGCCAGAGCAGGCAACTGGCGAGTTAGCAGATGGCCGAAGTGATCTTTATTCGCTAGGTTGTTTGATGTATGAGTTATTAACTGGGCAGCCACCATTTACTGGTGACACCCCAGTATCAGTTGCATTCCAACATGTATCTGCGCCTTTAATTCCAGCATCACAAATTAAGCCAACGCTTGATACAAATCTAGATCGCATGTTGGCTGTTGTATTAGCAAAGGATCCAAAAAATAGATACCAAGATGCGCAAGCAATGTTGGCAGATTTAGAAAATGTAATTAAAGGTGAGCCAGTAACAACTAAAATTAAGAAGGTAGTTCCAAGAAGAAAATTACTTTCAATTGGTGTGGTCGCTGCAGTTTTAATCGGACTTGGTTACTTCGCACTTTCACCAAGTGCTACTCCACTAAAAGTGCCGAATGTGGTGGGTTTAACTGAAGTAGAAGCAAGAGTGCTACTTAAAGATTTTAATGTGAATATTCAGCACGCACCAGATGCACAAATACCAGTTAATCGAATCGCATCTCAATTACCACTAGCTACTAGCGATGCAAAAGCTGGCAGCAGCGTGACACTTACAATTTCAGATGGACCTGGAAATACCACTGTTCCAGTTGGAATTATTGGGTTATCTCTTGAAGAGGCACGTTATAAATTAACTGCAGCTGGCTTATTAATATCGCAAACTATTGCAACAGATTCAGATCAAGCACCTGGTGTGGTCTTAAGCGTTAACCCAGTACCTGGCACAACAATTACTGCTGGCAATGGCGTAATTCTTGAGATTGCAAGTGGCAATGTCCAAGTGCCGGCTTTAGTTGGTTTATCGGAAATTAATGCTAGAACTGTATTAACCCAAGCTGGCTTTTTAATTAGAGAGATTACCGCGAGTGATCCAGCCAAGCAAAATGGAGAGGTACTTGCTCAAGCACCAGAAGCAGGTGCTACTAAAACTATTGGCAGTGTTGTAACAATTACAATTAATCGTAATTAAGCTTTAATTACAACTGGAGATAATCCTTCAGATCTTGCGCGAGCGCCCTTATCACCACAAATTTCTAACCAGTTGCCAATCATTTGATAACCGTGTTCGGTAAGAACAGACTCTGGATGAAACTGCACACCACAAATCGGTAGGGTTTTATGTTGGACTGCCATTACAACCCCGGACTCAGTTTCACCAGTAATCTCAAGCTCTGCTGGCAATGTGTTCTTTTCAATTGCAAGTGAGTGATAACGGGTTGCAGTAAATGGCGATGGAATATTTTCTAAGAGTGATTTATTTTTATGAGTTACTACGCTGGTCTTGCCATGTAAAAGTTCTGGCGCTCTAGAAACTGTTGCGCCATATGCAACTCCAATAGCTTGATGTCCTAAGCAAACTCCAAGGAGTGGAATCTTTTTTGCTGCGCAGTATTTAACTAATTCAATGCTTATGCCAGCCGCCTCAGGTGTGCCAGGCCCTGGTGAGATTAACACACCGTCATATTTATCAGCTTCACTAACCTTGATTTCATCGTTGCGGACAACAGTGCAAGCAGCGCCAAGTTGTTGCAGGTACTGGACCAGATTAAAGACAAAGGAGTCATAGTTATCGACAACTAAGATTTTGCGGGCATTGGTGCTCATTGGCCAATTGTGTAGTAATCTGCCCCTATGCCGAAGTCAAAATTGCGCGATAAGGTCGCCAAGCAACGAAAAGTTGCTGCTGAGATCAAACCTGAGGTTGTTAGTGCTAAAGCTGAGAGCCCAAAGTGGCTCGCTCCAGTAATGGTCGCTAACTTCATTATTGGCTTAATTTGGATCGTGATTTTCTACATCAGCTCCACTAACTACCCAATCCCAGGCATTGGTGCTTGGAATATGTTGGTCGGGTTTGGCTTTGTGGGCGTTGGTTTTTCCCTTTCTACCCGCTGGCGCTAATTACACACCTGTAATTCTCCACACGGTGGATAAGTGTTGTGGATAACTTTTAACCCTTAAAAACCATCTCCTCGCCTACCCTTACACCGTGCTCGCATTAATTGCCTACCTACTAACTGTTGTTGCAGTTGGCATATTCTCATTTAGATCTTTTCAATTATTGAAAAAGATATCAGCAGGTCAAGCAGATCCATCTCGTTTTAATAATAAAGGCAAACGCTTAACCAATATGTTGCATGAGGTTTTATCTCATACCAAGATGCTTAACTTCACCGCCACCGGTATTGCGCATTGGTTTGTAATGATTGGCTTTGGCGCACTGCTTGGCACATTAATTACCGCCTACGGGCAATTAACAAATCCAAGTTGGGCACTTCCGTTAATTGGCCACTTTGTTGGTTATGAACTCTTTGCCGAGTTAATTGCAATTTTAACTGGCATTGGAATTGTTACCTTAATTGGAATTAGACAAGCAACAATAATATTTAAGAAGGGTCGCACATCTAGATTTTATGGCTCTGGTAATAAAAAAGCTTATTACGTCGAAGCAACCATTCTGGTAATTGTATTTTGTGTAATTGCGCTCCGTGGTTTAGAGGGCGCCCTTGCCAATGTTTCATCCTGGAATTGGCATTATGCAATCTCATACCCTGCTATTGTGTTTTTTAGTAATTACTCAACTAATCAGATTGAAAACTTAATTCAAGCTATTGCCTTTACAAAAATTACCGTTTCAATGGTTTGGTTTATTGTGGTTGGCATAAACCTAACTATGGGTGTGGCCTGGCATAGATTTTTAGCATTTTTTAATATTTACTTTAAACGCAACCCAAATAAGGAAAATGCATTAGGGCCGCTACCAGTAATGATATCCCATGGTCATGAAATTAACTTTGAAGATCCAAAAGAGGATGATGTTTTTGGCATTGGAACTGCAGCTGACATTTCTTGGAAGGGCTTACTTGATATGTCTACCTGCACTGAGTGCGGAAGGTGCCAATCTCAATGCCCAGCCTGGCATACTGAAAAACCGCTATCCCCGAAGCTTTTAATCATGGCGATGCGCGATCACGCACTTACCAAAGTTGGCACAGAAGCAGCGCAGACAAAGATTGTTGGTAATGCTCATGAGAATGCAATCTCCTTAGATGTTTTATGGTCCTGCACAACTTGTGGTGCTTGTGTTGAAGAGTGTCCAGTAGATATCGAACATGTTGATCACATAGTTAATATGCGAAGGTTTCAAGTTTTAGTTGAATCAGAGTTTCCAACTGAATTAGGAAATACTTTCCGTAATTTAGAAAAAGCTGGAAATCCTTGGGGTGCTAATCGAACCGATCGTGATGCTTGGATTAAAGAGGTTGATTTTCCAATCACAGTAATTGATTCAGTTATTCCAGAGGATGTTGAGTACTTATTCTGGGTTGGTTGCGCGGGTGCCTATGAAGAGCGGGCTAAGAAAACTACTAAAGCAGTTGCTGAACTTTTATATATGTCTGGAGTTACCTTTGGTGTCTTAGGAAAACGTGAGACCTGCTCTGGAGATCCGGCACGGCGAAGCGGTAATGAATTTTTGTATCAAATTCTTTCTAGAGAAAATATTGAAACACTGCAAGAAACCTTTGGAACTCGGGGAGTAAAAAAAGTTGTGGTTACCTGTCCGCATTGCTTTACAACAATTGGTCGAGATTACAAACAACAAGGTTTTGAATTACAAATGGTTCACCACACTCAACTATTAAATACATTAGTTAAAGAGGGAAGATTAAAACCAATCGCACCAGCAGCAGCTGATGCTAAAAAACTTACCTATCATGATCCTTGTTACCTAGGACGCCACAATCAAATTTATGAACCACCACGGGAATTATTAGAGTCAGCTGGTGTTGAAGTTTCTGAGATGCCAAGAAATCAAGATCGATCATTTTGTTGTGGCGCAGGTGGTGGGCGAATGTGGATGGAAGAAAAAATTGGAACTCGAATTAATTTAAACCGAGTTGATGAGGCGATTGCGACTGGGGCGCAAGAGGTTGCAGTTGGCTGTCCTTTCTGCCGCGTGATGGTCTCAGATGGCATGGTGGCCAGGGATAGCTCGGTTGAGGTGCTTGATGTGGCTCAAATAATGCTGCGTAGCGTTAAAAGACCAAGTTAAATAGCACCCATTTCTCAGTAAATCCTCAGGATAGTAGATAATGATCTACATCGAGGTGATGCCAAATGTCCGCTCTTAAAGAAAGAGTTAGCAATACAGATCAGCTAGATCAAACTACCCAGAGAATTCTGGTTGTAGATGATGAGAACAGTATTAGCGAGTTAATCGCTACCAGCCTTAAGTTTGTTGGCTTTGATGTTCGTACCGCTTCTTCTGGCGCCCAAGCATTACAAATTGCTGAGGAGTTTAAACCTCATGCATTAATCCTTGATGTGATGTTGCCAGACCAAAATGGTTTTGAAGTCTGCCGCCAACTTCGCAGCGAGGGTCACAACGTTGGAGTTTTGTTTTTAACTGCAAAAGATTCAACTGAAGATAAAATTGCTGGCTTAACTATCGGTGGCGATGATTATGTAACTAAGCCATTCTCACTTGAGGAGTTAGTTGCTCGTCTTCGCGCACTTCTTCGTAGAACCGGTGCTACTGAAGTAGTTGCCGATGAAGAAAAAATTAGATTTGCAGATCTTGAGTTAGATGAAGCAACTCATGAGGTGCGCAGAGCTGGAAACCTAATTGATCTGTCACCAACTGAGTTTCTACTACTTCGTTACTTAATGATTAATGCCGACCGAGTTGTGAGCAAATCACAAATTCTCGATCATGTTTGGCAGTATGACTTTAGAGGGGATATGGGAATTGTTGAAACCTATGTTTCATACCTTCGTAAAAAGATTGATATTTACGATCCAGCCTTAATTCATACAGTAAGAGGAGTTGGATACCGGCTGCGCTTGCCAGCAAGTAAGTAATTGATCACAATTATCAGATGAAATCACCGTTAAGTCGGGTGCGCACACCTCTTTCACTTTGGTCATTGCGCAACCGACTTATCTTGGCAGCGGTTGTTTTAACCAGCTTGGCAATTATTGCTTCTGATTTTGCCGCAAACGCTGCACTTAGAAATTACTTAGTTTCACAGGTAGATAAGCAATTAATTGATATCTCTAGTACCTCACTAAACAGATTAGATCGCGCAGGTATTGCACCCTCTGAAGTTGAAGAGGATGACTCACCTTTTAAAATATTGGCTCCACTTCGCGGTGTTCCAACCGCCACCTCAGTAACACTTCTAGATAGTTATGGCATATTAATTGGACAAGTAGGTGGTGAGTTAGGTGGCAAAACTTTTGCCGTAACTGGAATGAAAATTAGCGAGGTTGAAAAGTATAAAAATCAACCATTCACAATTAAGGGCAAGGATGATTCACCTGATATCAGAGCACTCGCCCAAGTTTTGCCAACTGGTATGGGAACGGTGATAGTTGCTAACTCTCTTGAAGATGTTGAAAAAACTTTAAGCCGGCTCAGATTTTTGTTTTCAATCTTAGGATTAATTGCTTTGTTAGGTATTGCCATATCTTCTAGATGGATTATTGCAATTGGTTTAAGACCATTAGAGGCAGTTGAAGACACGGCGGAAGCTATTGCAGCTGGTGATTTATCTGCTCGTCTGCCAGCAGCAAAACCTGATACTGAGGTTGGTCGATTAACCACCTCACTTAACTCCATGCTTGCTCGAATTGAAGAGTCCTTTGCAGTTCGTGTGGAAAGTGAAAATAAATTAAGAAGGTTTGTTGCTGATGCATCTCATGAACTTAGAACACCACTTACTGCAATCCGTGGTTTTGCTGAGTTGCACCGACAAGGAGCAGTTGTTGGTGAGGATAAAACTAAAGAGTTAATTACACGTATTGAAAAAGAATCAATTCGTATGAGCACATTGGTTGAGGATTTATTACTGCTTGCCCGGCTTGATCAGTCGAGAGAGTTAATTTCTGATCCAGTTGATTTAAACACCTTAATTACAGAGGTTGCTGCCTCGGCAAGAGCTGCCGGCCCGGAACATCCAATTGAAGTTAACCTCGACGAGAGCGAAATATTTGTTTTAGGTGATTCACAACGTATTCATCAAGTTCTGGCCAACTTGCTTGCAAATGCCCGCACTCATACACCGGCTGGCACACAAATAAAAATTACTGCAGAACAGGGTATTAATGAAACGACAATTTCAGTTTCAGATAATGGCCCAGGGTTATCAGTTGAGGATCAAGAGAAAATCTTCGAGCGCTTCTATCGCGCAGATCCAGCTCGAGTTAGAAGTGGAAATGAAGGTAGTGGCCTTGGCTTATCAATAGTTGATGCCGTAATGACCGCTCATGGTGGTTATGTATCGGTTAAATCAAAACTGGGTGAGGGTTCAACCTTCACGCTTCACTTTTTAAATCAGGAGTAATTACTTATTCAATCTTGCTCTTGTGAAAATTAAGCCAAGACTTTGATGGCGTTGGGCCGCGTTGACCTTGATACCTTGAACCATAAACTGCAGAGCCATATGGGTGCTCAGCGGGTGATGATAATTTAATTAAACAAAGCTGACCGATCTTCATGCCGGGAAATAATTTCACTGGCAAATTTGCTACATTAGAAAGTTCAAGTGTGATGTGTCCAGAAAATCCTGGATCAATAAAACCGGCAGTTGAGTGAGTTAACAATCCCAATCTGCCCAGGGATGACTTACCTTCTAATCTGCCCGCAATATCATCGGGCAAAGTAATTACTTCATAAGTGCTTGCTAAAACAAACTCTCCTGGATGCAAAATAAAAAATTCATCAGCTGTTACTGCTACCTCGCGAGTTAACTCTGGTTGCTCAGTTGATGGATCAATTACGGAGTACTTATGGTTTTCAAAGACGCGGAAAAAACGATCTAGCCGCACATCAACACTTGATGGCTGAACCATCGCCTCAGTGAAGGGTTCAACCTTGACCCGGCCGGCAGCAATTTCTGCTCTAATATCGCGATCGCTTAGTAACACGTCGCTGACCCTATCCTGAAGTAGGGGATGTGTTTGGGAAAACCTACTGGCGGGTATTGCTTAAGTTACTGATCAGTAGCATGCTTATCCCATGGGCCATTACATAGCCAACCTGCGCGATATTGAGTTTTGCCTCTTTGATTTACTAGAGCGCGAATCAATTTTGGGTAAATCTATTTATAAAGATTTAGATCGCGAAACTGCAATGGGCATGCTTGAAGAGGTTAAGCGAATGGCTGAAAATGATTTAGCTGCCTCATTTATTGATGGTGATCGTTTGGGAGTTAAGTTTGATCCAGCAACCGGGGATGCCAAATTACCGGAATCTTTTAAAAAATCTTATAAAACATTTATGGATAATGAGTGGTGGCGTATTGATGCACCAGTTGAATTAGGTGGCACTGCGATTCCGCCATCAGTTCGATGGGCAATTGCTGAAATGGTTTTAGGTTCTAACCCTTCAATTCATATTTACGCATCCGGTACTGCCTTTGCACATGTTGCTTATGCATATGGAACAGAGGAACAAAAGAAGGTTGCAAAGTTAATGGTTGATAAGCAGTGGGGTGCAACCATGATGCTTACTGAGCCAGATGCTGGCAGTGATGTTGGTGCTGGTCGATCCAAAGCTGTTAAGCAACCAGATGGCACCTGGCATATCACTGGCACAAAAAGATTTATTACCTCAGGAGATTCTGATTTAACTGAAAACATTGTCCACTTTGTATTAGCACGCCCTGAAGGTGGCGTAGCTGGAACAAAAGGATTAGATCTTTATATGATCCCTAAATTTATGTTTGATTTTGATACCGGCAAGTTAGGTAAGCGCAATGGAGTTTATGTTACAAAACTAGAACACAAAATGGGATTAAATGTTTCAACAACTTGTGAAATGAATTTGGGTGAAAAAGAGCCAGCGGTTGGGTATTTGCTTGGTGAGGTGCATGACGGTATTGCTCAAATGTTTAAAGTTATTGAGTACGCCCGCATGATGGTTGGAACTAAAGCTATTGCAACTCTTAGCGCTGGCTACCAACAAGCACTTTCTTATGCGAAAACACGTGTACAGGGCCCAGATTTAACAGTAGCCAAAGATAAAAACAGCCCACGGGTTGAAATTATTAAACACCCAGATGTGCGCCGTTCTTTGATGGTGCAAAAGTCTTACTCAGAAGGAATGCGGGCATTGGTTTTATACACCGCCTCAATCCAAGATGCATTTGCAATTGCCCAAGCAGAGGGTGCGGATAAGGAAACTATTGATGATTTACATTTAGTAAATGATCTACTGCTACCAATTGTTAAGGGTTATGGCAGTGAAAAATCCTGGACATTACTAGGCACTGAATCACTTCAAACCTTTGGTGGCTCTGGCTTTACTACCGATTGGCCACTTGAGCAGTATGTAAGAGATGCCAAGATCGATACCTTGTATGAAGGAACTACTGCTATCCAAGGATTAGATTTCTTCTTCCGTAAGATTGTTAGAGATCGTGGTCGCTCGATAACTATTTTAGGTAAAGAGATTGCAAAGTTTGCTTCAGCTGGCGGAAATCTGCCTGAAGAAAAGAAAGCACTTCTTAAGGCATTAGAAGATGTGCAAGCGATGATTGGTCACATGGTTGGTATGGCAATGGAATCACAAGAGAATCCAAAAGAGATTTACAAGGTTGGTTTAAATACCTCACGTTTATTAATGGCAACTGGTGAATTAATAATTGCTTGGTTACTGCTTCGCCAAGCAGATATTGCTCAAACAAAGTTAGCAAATGCCGGACGCGATACTGAATTTTATAATGGAAAAATTGCATCAGCAAAATTCTTTGTTCGATCAGTTTTGCCACATATTTCAGTAGAGCGCGCAGTTGTTGAGTCTGAGACTGGCGAAATCATGGATATCGCAGAGAGTGCCTTTTAAATTTAATTAATGTAAAGTAACGGCGTGAAACACCGCGCTGAATTTTTACTTATCTCTGCATCAATGGGTTTTGCACTCGGTGGCGTAGCTGCCAAAGTGTTACGTGAAGCCAATATGGATGCTTTCCGGTTAACTCAAATTCGCTCAACTGGAGCTGCGTTGATTCTTTTAACCTTTGCGCTAATTAAAGGCAAGGACCAACTAAGAGCCAGGCGGGATGAGTTAAAGGATTTAATAATTTTTGGCGTAGTTGGTGTTGCCGCCGTTACCTCTTTTTACTTCTTTGCGATTAAATACTTATTCGTATCAGTTGCGCTAATTATTGAATTTACCGCCTCGATTTGGATTGCCCTGTATTTAAAGTTTGTAAAGAAAAAACATATATCCCCAATTATGTGGGTTGGAATTGCATGTGCTTTTTCTGGATTAATTTTAGTTTCCCAAATTTGGAGCAGTTCATCATTAAGCCCAATTGGTGTTTTGGCAGCTCTTGCTGACGCAATTGCGCTTTCCTATTATTTCTTAACCGCAGATCGACTAACTCAAACCCGTACCTCTCTTTCTCTTATGACTTGGGGTATTGGGGTAGCAGCAATATTTTGGACAATTATTTTGCCGTGGTGGAACTTCCCGTTTGAGTATCTAACTAAGAGTTTTTCATTGTCGGGAAACCTTTCTGACTACAGTGCACCTGGCTGGGTTTTAATTCTTTGGATTATTATCGTTGGCACCGTGATTCCTTATTTATTAACAGTTACCGGTATCCGCGAGCTATCTGCTGGAACAAGTAGTGTTATCGGCATGATTGAGCCAATCTTTGCTGGGGTTATCGCTTGGATACTGCTAAATGAGGCATTAAGTGGCATTCAATTAATAGGCTGCGTGGTTGTGTTGTTTGGTATTTATCTAGCAGATAAAGCAAGAGCAACGGTGGGTAAATAATGAGTAATTTTGAAGATTTGTTTGCGGCAAATAATGAGTTTGTTAAAGAGTTTAAATCTCAAGATCTAACTGGTGAAGCTAAAAAAGGCTTAGCAATTGTTACTTGCATGGACTCTCGAATTGATCCACTTCGAATTATTGGTATGAAGGCTGGAGATGCAAAAATATTAAGAAATGCTGGTGCCAGAGTTACTGAGGATGTGCTCCGAACATTAATCCTTGCTACCAACCTATTAAATGTTAACCGTGTACTTGTTATGCCACATACTGATTGCAAGATGGCCAGCGGCACAGAGGATGAAATTCATGCTGCAATCTTTAAGAAGAGTGGCATTGACACTAGAAGTGTTGAGATTAGAACTGTGACTGATCAGGTTACTGCGTTGAAATCTGATTTGGTAAGAATTGAACAATTTCCACTACTTCCAAAAGGTATTGCAATAGTTGGAGCGATTTATGATGTTAAGAGTGGCAAACTTACCAAGATTTAATTATCTTTAACAAAGTT
Organism: Actinomycetota bacterium; assembly: GCA_026392945.1. Taxonomy (GTDB): domain Bacteria; phylum Actinomycetota; class Actinomycetes; order Nanopelagicales; family Nanopelagicaceae; genus Nanopelagicus. Next base: position 23,657 of record JAPLBB010000018.1, read on the forward strand.
TTCTTTAGTTGGGAAGTTTGCAGCCATATCGGTAAAGCGAGCAAGGTGAAGTTGAGCTGATACGGTAATTGTTCTAGTTGGACCATTACGGTGCTTTGCCACAATTAAATCTGCCTCACCTGATCTATTTTGTGAGTCATATAAATCTTCACGGTGAAGCAAAATAACCACATCTGCATCCTGCTCAATCGAACCAGATTCACGAAGATCAGAAAGCATTGGCTTCTTATCAGAGCGTTGTTCTGGAGATCGATTTAACTGAGAGATCGCAACAACTGGCACATTTAATTCTTTTGCTAACAACTTTAATTGGCGAGAGAACTCAGATACCTCTTGTTGACGGTTTTCAACGCGCTTGCCGCTAGTCATAAGTTGTAAGTAATCGATCACAATTAATTTCAAATCATGGCGTTGCTTTAGCCGGCGTGATTTAGCGCGAATTTCCATCAATGAAAGATTTGGTGAATCATCAATAAATAGTGGTGCATCTGAAATCTCGCCCATACGCCTTGCCATCTTGGCCCACTCCTCTTCACCTAATTGGCCAGAGCGAATGTTGTTAAGTGGCACTCGAGCTTCAGCAGAGAGCATTCTCATGGTGATTTCAGAGCGGCTCATTTCAAGTGAAAAAATAACTGAGGTTTCACGTTTGTGAATTGATGCATAACGCGCAATATCTAAACCAAGTGTTGATTTACCAACGGCCGGACGTGCTGCGAGCACAATCATATTTCCTGGGTGGAAACCATTTGTTAATGCATCTAAATCTTTAAAACCAGTCTTAACACCTTCACCAGCAACACCGGAGGAAATCTTTTCAATCTCATCATATGCAGCCGGAAGTAACTCAGATAACTGAACATAATCTTCTGACTCACGTCGCTCAGTTACGGCGTAGACCTCAGCTTGTGCTTGATCAACTGCGTCATCAACTTCACCCTCATCGGTGTAACCAAGTTGGACAATCTTTGTGCCAGCTTCAACCAAGCGGCGCATAATTGCGCGTTCACGAATAATCTTTGCGTAGTAACCAGCATTAGCTGCAGTTGGTACAGATGAAATAAGTGTGTGCAGATATGGCGCACCACCTGCTCTAACTAAATCACCTCGTTTAGTTAACTCAGCAGAAACTGTTACTGGATCAGCCGGTTCACCTCTGCCATATAAATCAACAATCGCGTCATAAATTAATTCATGTGCTGGTCGATAAAAATCACGCTCTCTTAAAATTTCAACCACATCACTAATGGCATCTTTTGATAACAACATTCCACCTAATACAGATTGTTCTGCAATTACATCTTGTGGTGGGGTGCGCTCAAACTCAGCAGCGTTGTTTTTAGCTCTGCTGGAATTACCTGGGAACTCGGCGATACTCATGTTACAAAGCCTCCCATCTGCCACTGACAATCAAACAAAACTGCTTAAAATCAATTGTTTTACGCTAGGAAGCAAAGATAATCCTGCTTGATGCGCTTTGGTAATGGCGGCTCTAACCCTGTGCGCTCACCTGTGTAGTAACTGGGGATTGCGGTGGATGAAGATGTGGGTAAGTGTTGATAAGTAGTGGATAAGTATTTAAGTTAAGTAAATTTAAGCGTGAATTTCTAGTTATAGCTGTGGAGAAAGAAATATCTGTCTATCTCATTATTTGATAACCAATAAAAAAGCCCCCCAATTTCTTGGAGGGCTTTCATAATTTAGTAATTACTTATCGCTAACCACACTGATTGGCACATTTGCCACGATTTGTGATTCAAGTGCGATCTTTACGGTGTACTTTCCAACCTTTTTAATGTGTTTATCCATCTTGATCTTATGGCGATCAACAGTCTCACCGGTTGCACTCTTAATTGCAGCAACAATTGCCTTGTCTGTTACTGAACCAAACATGGTGCCAGTTGAACCAATTTTGACTTTAACAATCACATTAGCTTTTTCAAGCTTGGTCTTGATCTCTTTGGCATGATCAAGATCGCGGATCTCACGAGTTGTGCGAGCGCGCTTGATTCCCTCAATCTGGCCCTCACCACCCTTGGTCCACAAAATTGCCGCACCTCTTGATAATAGGAAATTACGGCCGTAACCATCTTTAACAGTTACAACATCTCCGGCGCCACCTAGGTTAGGTACTTCACGAGTAAGGATTAGTTTCATTTTTTATTATCTCCTTATCGCGCAGTTGAGGTGTAAGGCAGAAGCGCCATCTCGCGGCTATTTTTAACCGCAGCGGCAACTGCTCGTTGGTGTTGGGTACAAGCACCGGTAATTCGGCGAGAGCGAATCTTGCC
>JAPLBB010000012.1 GCA_026392945.1 Actinomycetota bacterium
AAGAGGTTGGAATGGCATTGCTTGCGCCACTCCGTGAACTCGATGAGGTCGCCTACCTACGATATGCCTCGGTATAGCGTAGTTTTTCCTCCCTAGAAGATTTTGAAGGTGAGATCGCACTTCTCCGTGCCGAACCTTCCAGAAATTCAAAAGCATTAAATGATTCTCGTACCCAAGAATTAATTTAGTAAGCCCTTTAAGTAGATAAGAAGTAGAGATAAGTAGCGGAAAAAAGAAAAGTAGAAAAAGTTTGCAGTAAAGAAGCAGTGAAGAAAAAAAGAAATTTAAACAACTAGTTAAGGGGATATGTAAATGTCGATTGTTAACAAGAGTGCACCAGCCAAGACCAATCTTGGAAAAGCGCTGACCATTGAGCGGATCTACACCACCGCCGGAGTTCACCCATATGACACCGTCAAGTGGGAACGCCGCGATGTTGTTCAGACCAACTGGAAATCTGGCGAGGTTATCTTTGAACAAAAAGGTGTTGAATACCCTGAGTTCTGGTCAGTAAATGCTTCAACAATCGTTACTACTAAATACTTCCGTGGCGCAATGGGAGCTGAGAACCGTGAGAGATCTCTTAAGCAGGTAATTGATCGCGTTGTTTTAACCTACACAAAAGCTGGCAAAGAGAATGGTTACTTTGCAACGCCAAACGATGCTGAAATTTTTGAGCATGAATTAACCCACATGCTGATGCACCAAATCTTTTCCTACAACTCACCAGTTTGGTTTAACGTAGGAACAAATGCACCTCAACAAGTTTCTGCTTGTTTTATTCTTTCAGTAGATGACACGATGGACTCAATCCTTAACTGGTACCGCGAAGAGGGCTTTATCTTCAAAGGTGGCTCAGGAGCAGGACTTAATCTTTCAAGAATTCGCTCATCAAAGGAGCTATTAAAATCAGGTGGAACTGCATCAGGCCCTGTTTCCTTTATGCGTGGTGCTGACTCATCAGCTGGCACAATCAAATCAGGTGGTGCAACTAGAAGAGCAGCCAAGATGGTTGTGCTAGATGTTGATCATCCAGATATCGAAGAGTTTATTGAGACCAAGGTTCGCGAAGAGGACAAGATCCGCGCCCTGCGTGATGCTGGCTTTGATATGGATCTGGGCGGAAAAGATATTGTTTCAGTTCAATACCAAAATGCTAATAACTCAGTTCGAGTATCAGATGCCTTCATGCGCGCATATGAGAATGGTGAGTCATTTGGTTTAGTAGCACGTTCAACCGGTGAAGTAATTGAATCAGTTGATGCCAAGCAATTATTTAGAAAGATGGCAGAAGCTGCCTGGGCATGTGCTGATCCTGGCATTCAATATGACGACACAATTAATGAGTGGCACACCAACCCAGAAACTGGCCGGATCAACGCATCCAATCCATGCTCTGAGTACATGTCACTAGATAACTCATCATGTAACTTGGCATCTTTGAACTTAATGAAGTTCTTAAAAGCTGATGGTTCATTTGATGTGAAAAACTTTGTGAAGGTAACTGAGTTAGTTA
>JAPLBB010000066.1 GCA_026392945.1 Actinomycetota bacterium
ACTCATTGGAATCAGCTGAGCGAGAGATCGCTTGGTTGGAAAAAATGATCCAAACCGAAAGGAAGAGCTCGTGAGCGTAGAAAATAAAGGTGAGATCCGAGTAGCAATAATCGGAGTAGGAAACTGTGCCAACTCATTAATTCAAGGCATTACCTACTACAAGGATGCAACCAACGAAACCGAGATCCCAGGTTTAATGCACCCAGTCCTTGGTGGCTACCATATTAAAAATATTAACTTTGTCTTAGCGCTAGATGTTGATGCTAAGAAGGTTGGCCTTGATCTATCTGAGGCGATGTGGGCGAGTGAAAACAACACAATTAAGTTTGCAAATGTTGGCAAAACCGGCATAACTGTAAAGCGCGGAACCACATTAGATGGTTTAGGTCGCTACTACAAAGAGACGATTACTGAATCAACTGCAGCACCGGTAGATGTAGTGGCAGAGTTTAAATCTAACAAGGTAGATGTAGTTATCTGTTACCTACCAGTTGGATCAGAAGAGGCAGCTAAGTTTTACGCCCAATGCGCAATTGATGCTGGCTGTGCTTTTGTTAACGCACTTCCAGTCTTTATTGCATCTGACCCAGTATGGGCAGATAAGTTCACAAAGGCAGGATTGCCGATTGTGGGCGATGACATTAAGTCTCAGGTTGGTGCCACGATTACTCACCGAATTATGGCCAAACTATTCCAGGATCGTGGTGTTCACCTAGATCGCACCTACCAATTAAATGTTGGTGGAAATATGGATTTCAAAAACATGTTAGAGCGTGATCGCCTTGAGTCAAAGAAGATCTCTAAGACGCAATCTGTTACTTCGCAGTTAGATTACGACTTAGGCGCTAAGAATGTTCACATCGGACCATCTGATTACATTCCATGGCTTGATGATCGCAAGTGGGCATATGTTCGCTTAGAAGGCCGTGCATTTGGAGATGTGCCACTTAATCTTGAGTACAAGCTTGAGGTATGGGATTCACCAAACTCAGCTGGTGTAATTATTGATGCACTTCGTTGCGCCAAGATTGCGTTAGATCGCAAGATCGGTGGACCACTTCTTTCACCATCTAGTTACTTTATGAAATCTCCACCGGTGCAATACACCGATGAGCAGGCATACCAAAAGGTTGAACAATTTATCGATGGCAGTATTGATCGCTAAATAATTTCAGTAAGTAAAAAGCCCCTAAGGATTTAACACCTTAGGGGCTTTTCGCCCTCTTGGAGAGTGAGGGCTTTAAATCGTCGCGTCAGCTTCTACGCGACGAATATGCGCAAAGCCGAGCAGAGTAAGAATTAACATCAAAAGGCCACCAAGGGCTGCTGCCCATGATGCATACATTGCAATCTGGCCAATTTGCCAAAATGCAAATGTATAAAGAAGTAGACCACGTAATGTTTCACCCATAAATAAAGTGGTGCGCTGTCCCATTAAGAGGCCAGCATTAGTAGCTAGTGCGATATTGGTTGGATCAGCTTTTGATGCAGCACTTGCTGCTAAAGCCTCACCACTAACTTCGGAGTAAACCTTGCCACCGGCAATTCCTTTAAGATGGGAGCCAATATAAAAGTCAGCATAAGCTTGTGCTTGCTTACCAGTTGTTAGTGGCATATTTGAAAATGGTGCCAACTTTGCTTGGGCCTCTTCAGATAGCGCCTTAAAGCCGGCACTGTCTTTATCTGGCATTGTGATTTTTTGTTGCGCAAGCTGTGTCTTAACTTCATTACTTGTAAAACTAGCTCCCCAATTAAGTAGAGCAGCTGCTACAAATAAAAAAATAGAAAGTCCCAAACCGACAAAGCTGACGATTCGATCGAAGGTGCGACGTTTCATTATTGATTTCTCCTAATTTCTCCAGTTTTATTACCTTAGAGAGTTACAAACTCTCCATGGCTATTAATACTCTGAATTAAGGAGGTGATTACTGTTATTTACAAGGGGTAGCACTTACCTAAATATCATAAGTGCTAGCACTTAGATTTAGATCACTAGATATGTTAGTCAGTGTGACGAGAACAAATTTGCTCACCATTTGGTCCAACTGTTAAGTGTTGGCAAGCTGTGCCTAATTTATCAAAAGCTTTATCTCCAAAATGTGTTCGATAAGCAAGAGCTAGTAATACTCTGACATTTACATCACCATTAGATTTAATTGAAAATGCATGAGCCACTCTTGAGACCGTATTCTCAATTACCTTTTCGGTGTGGGCGGTGGCCTTTGCGATCGCAACATTGGTCATGCCATCGCATAAGTGCTCACAAACTAATTGCTCAAACGGGGTTAACTCCCGAAGCAAAATATTAACGTCCAAGGCCACTCTCCAATGATCTATCTCTGAGTATGACCCTATTTATGATACTTTATAACCAGATGGCATTTTGGCAATTTGCGCTTACTATTACCGCGTGAGTTTTATCTTGGATGAACAAATCGGTGCGGTTCTGCGCCTGACCCTAAATCGGCCTGAAAAGAAAAATGCGCTAACTCAGGATATGTATCAAAGGTTGGCAGACAAAATTAATGAAGCTGCTGGAGATTTTTCAATCCGGGCGGTAGTAATAAATTCAAATGGTGATTCATTTACCGCCGGTAATGACATCAATGATTTTGCTAATGATCCACAAATGGATGAAGGCTCACCAGTATTTAATTTTCTCTTTGCAATTCACAACTTCCCAAAGCCATTAATCGCATCGGTTAAAGGCAACGCGGTTGGAATTGGCACAACCATGTTGATGCATTGTGATTTAGTAACTGCTAATCCAGATACCCAATTTTCTATGCCATTTGTCTCCCTTGGTTTAGTTGCCGAAGGTGGTTCAAGTTATTACTTCCCAAGATTAGTTGGTCATGCAAAAGCATCTGAGATCTTATTAACTGGTAGAACTTTTTCTGCAACAGAGGCACTTGAGATGGGTTTAATTAATACTGTGGCAAAGGATGAATTAGCTGCTGCAATGGCTTTTGCAACTGAGATTGCTGAGCAACCACCAACAGCGGTAATAAATACTAAAGCGCTACTTAAGAGCGGATCACATGAGGCGCTCAATCAGGTGATGAAAGCTGAAGGTATTTTATTCAAGTTGGCAGCCCAATCTGATGAAGCCCAAATTGCATTTATGAACTTCTTAACAAAAAAGAGTAAGGCGAAATAATGACACTAGCTGGCAAGCGAATATTTATTACTGGCGGCTCACGTGGAATCGGTTTAGCGATTGCGCTAAGAGCTGCCCAAGATGGTGCATCGATTGCGATTGCAGCAAAGACTACTGAGGCACATCCCAAACTGCCCGGCACAATTCATACCGCGGCAAAAGAGATTGAGGCAGCTGGCGGGAAAGCACTTGCTATTCAGTGCGATATCAGAGATGAAAATCAGATTACTTCAGCTATTGAACAAGCAGCGGCGGCATTTGGTGGAATTGATATTCTGATAAATAACGCTTCAGCAATTAACTTAACAAATACTGAAAATACCCCGGCGAAAAGATTTGACTTAATGATGGGCGTAAATACTCGTGGAACCTTTTTAACCTCGCAAGCTGCACTTCCTTATTTAAAGAAGAGTGCGCAAGAAGGAAGAAATCCTCATATCTTGATGCTCTCGCCACCACTTTCCATGAAAGGAAAATGGTTTAAACCACACCTTGCCTACACAATGGCAAAGTATGGAATGAGCATGTGTGTATTGGGATTAGCAGATGAATTAAAACGAGATGGCATCGGCGTTAATGCGCTGTGGCCAAGAACTGCAATTGATACCGCAGCTTTAGCGATGATTCCAGGGATTGATACTGCTTTTTGTCGCACTCCAGAGATTCTCTCTGACACTGCTTACATTATTTTAGATCGGGCAGGCAAAGAGTGCAGCGGCAATTTCTTTATTGATGATGAGGTATTGGCTAGTGAGGGAATTACTGACTTAGATAAGTATGCAGTGGTTCCCGGAACGAAAGAGTTTATAAACGATCTATACGTTGATTAAATCTTAAACTCAGTGTGGATATGCTCAGTTTCAGCAATTCCGGAAGAGTATTTCTGTTCATACTTTCCAGCCCGCCAGATCACCACTGAAAGTAACCAGGCACCAACAAATGAAGCGACAATAAAGTAGCCAACTCGATTTAGATTAATATGTGAGATTGAAGTAAAAGGTTGGTAGTTATCGATATTGGTTTTCTTAGATAGAACACTGATTAATTGAATAGTTCCAATCACAAAGGCTACAAATATTGATAAACCGGTTGTAGTGATGTTGTAGTAAATCTTGCGAAGAGGTGAGGTAAAAGCCCAGGAGTATGCCTTGGTCATAAATATGCCATCTAATGAATCCATAAGCGACATTCCGGCTGCAAAAATTAGTGGCAAGGCGATGATTGCCAGCGGTGGAAGTGTGCCGCCGACAGTTCCAACTGCGGCTGTTGCAGATAGAGCAAGGAGTGCAACCTCAGTTGCGGTATCAAAACCTAATCCAAATAAAACTCCAACTGGGTATAACTGCCAAGAGTGGTCAAAGCCATTTTTAAATGCGCCCCGGAAAATACGCTTCATTAATCCACGCTCATTTAGAAGTTGGGTTAAGTGCTCATGGGAAAAATTGCCAGTTTTTGCTTGTCGCCAAACTTTGATAATTCCAACCAAAATTACAAGATTTAAGATTCCAACAAGATATAAAAATAAAGTTGATACCGAGGCACCAATAATTCCGCCAGTTTCAGCGAAATCCTTCTGAAATTTTGTTGCCTGTTTTGCGGCAAATGCGATACCAACGGAAAGTGCTAAAACAATTGTCGAGTGACCGAGTGAGAAAAATAATCCAACTCCGAGTGGCTTCTTTCCCTTTGCCAACATAAGGCGAGTGGTGTCATCAATTGCTGAAATATGATCAGCATCAAATGCATGTCTTAAGCCAAATGAGTAAGCCAGCGCGCCAGCACCAGCATAAATAAGAGCACCTGAACCATCGGTGAGTGAGCTGTAGGCGGGGTTTGAGTTGTAGTGAATAAACAAGCCCCAACCTGCAATATGAAGAAAGGCAACAACTGAGATAACCCCAATCAGGGCGGGCATCTCTTCGCGTGAAAACCGCAAATGCTCCCGGAGGGTGGTTTTCTTGCTCATAACCCAATCTTATTGCAAACGATTTGCAACTGCAATTTTTCGAAATAAGAGTTGATACTGTTTATCTATGAGACTTAAATCTTCCAAATCATTAATTGCAACAGCTATGACAATTAGTTTGATTGCGTTAATGACAAATATGCCAGCGGCACTTGCTCACACAAAACTTCTCTCCTCAACTCCTGCTGCCGGCAGCGTAGTTGATACTTGGCCAACTCAGATTTCTTTGGTGTTTGATGAGGAATTACAAAATATTGGCAGCGAAAAGGCAAATTTTGTTGTGGTTAATAATTCAGTGGGGGATCAGGTAAGTGAGGATGATGAAAAGTTAAATGGGAATACCGTCACTTTAACTCTCTCACCTAATATAGTAAAAGGACCTGCTCTGGTTTTCTACCATGTCGTATCTGCTGATGGCCATGCGGTCGAGGGGGAGTATAAATTCACATTTGGAGAAGGTGAGGTTACTGCTGAAGGAGTAACTAACACCGATGAAGGCAAATATCCCGTTGGAATTTATTTAGCTTCCGGACTTTTTATAACAACCGGATTATTTTTTGCAATTTACTCATACCGACGCAGAAATCGGAATTAAAAAAGCACCCCAGCGCTAACTAGGGTGCTTTTTTATTTAGTTCTTATAGATCGTAGTAAAGCTCAAACTCGGCTGGATGTGGACGTAGGCGAACATAATCAACCTCTTGCTTGCGCTTGAAGTCAATCCAAGTATCGATTAGATCCTTGGTAAATACACCACCACGAGTTAAGAAGTCATTATCTTTTTCAAGATTATTTAGAACTGCATCTAGTGAGCCTGGAACCTGCGGAATTGCGGCAGCTTCTGCTCCTTCTAATTCATACAGATCCTTATCAACTGGCTTTGGTGGCTCGATCTTGTTTTGAATTCCATCAAGACCTGCCATCAACATCGCAGCAAATGCTAGATATGGATTAGATGATGGATCTGGGCAACGGAATTCAATTCGCTTTGCCTTTGGATTTGATCCAGTAATTGGAATACGAATACAGGCAGAACGATTTCGAGCTGAATAAACCAAGTTAACTGGTGCTTCATAGCCTGGCACTAAGCGCTTGTATGAGTTAACAGTTGGGTTGGTAAATGCTAGAAGTGACGGTGCATGCTTTAGTAAGCCACCGATATACCAACGTGCAACATCAGATAGATCACCATAACCATCGCCCCAGAACAATGGCTTGCCATCTTTCCAAAGTGATTGGTGAACGTGCATACCTGAACCGTTGTCACCAAATAATGGTTTTGGCATAAAGGTTGCAGTCTTACCAGCAGCCCATGCAGTGTTCTTAATGATGTATTTAAACTTCATTAACTCATCACCGGCGGTCAAAATATCGCTGAAGCGATAATTAATTTCCATCTGTCCAGCTGTTCCTACCTCATGGTGAGCTCGCTCAACTAGTAAGCCAACTTTGCCAAGGTTCATCACCATCTCATCGCGAAGATCTGCGAACTGATCTGTTGGTGAAACTGGGAAGTATCCGCCCTTAATACGTGTGCGATAACCACGGTTTGGTGTTCCATCTGGATCTGATTCGATACCAGTGTTCCAAGCACCTTCATAAGAATCAACATGGTGGAAAGCTTGATTCATTCCAGTTTCGAATCTAACGCTATCAAAAACATAGAACTCAGCCTCTGGTGCAAACAATGCCGTGTCGGCAATGCCAGTGCTGCGCATGAATTCAACAGCCTTAGCAACTACACCGCGTGGGTCTCTTGAGTAAGCAGTGTCATCACTTGGGTTGTGCACAGAGAAGAGAATAATTAAAGTTTTTTCTTTACGGAATGGATCAAGATATGCAGAGGATGGAACTGGCAGTAACTTCATATCTGATTCATGAATTGATTGGAAACCTCTAATTGAGGAACCATCAAACATTAAGCCATCTTTAAATACACTTTCATCAAATGATTCAACCGGCACATTGAAGTGATGCTGAATACCAGGTAAATCAATAAATCTAACGTCGATCAACTTCACATCATTTTTCTTGATGTAATCGAAGATCTCAGATGAATTCTTAAACATCTATTCTCCTTGGATTAATTCGCTGAAAGGAGGGCCACATTGCACCGCTTCAGATGGGTAAAACTTAGTAGATAACAATGAAAAAGCAGTAAAGACCGTGTTACATCTATGTTTCCTAGGCTAGGTAGAAGGTAGGGTTACCCGCATGGTTTTCGAAAAAACACCCACAGAAATGCCAGAAGCCTCCCTAGGCCGACGGGTTTTAGCCTTGGCGATCGACTGGACGATGTCACGGCTGATAGCTGGGTTACTTAATCCCTATTTTTTTATTAAAAATGATTTTTCAACCTTGTTTATTTTCTTTCTGGAGGTTGCGTTTTTTACCATAGTTTTCCAAGCATCGGCTGGTCAAAGAATCTTGGGAATTAAAGTTGTAACTTACCCAGATCTAGGGCGGGTGGCAGCTAAAAAAATAGTGCTTCGTACCTTACTAATCTGCTTGGTGATCCCGGCTGTGTTTACGAAAGAGGGCCGACCACTTCACAATTACTTAACCCAGAGCCAAACAATTAAAGCGATTTAACAACTTACTTTATCTACGTGGCATTCTGGCATTGCCTGGCATTGGACCTTTTGGCATTGGCAGATTCAAACCACCAACTGAGCGAAGTCGAGCTCGGACTTCCCGAAGTTGGGAGGTATTTAACTTCTTAGGCAATTTCTTTAAATGCTTTTGTAGTTTGCGAATTGAGACCTGATTTTGGCCATCACCAACATAAACTTCAGTGATTGGTACTCCAGATAAAAAGCGCTCCATCTTGCGTTTCTCATCTTGCATTAGGGAGCGAACTGCAAATCCACCTTCGCCAACTAATATAATTCCAGCTTTACCGGAGACTCGGTGAACCATATCTTGGTCACGATTAACATTAACTGCCGGAGTGGTTACAAAACCTCGACGGATTGACATCAGCACGCTCGCACCAGCACCCATTTGACCTTCGATTGATGAGAAGGCGGCAGTATTTGCAAATCTTGTAAACAAGAAGAATGCAGCTAAAAATCCAAGCGGCGCTGATAAAAAACCGGCGTAGATTGGATGACCTAAGTTGTTTCCGATAATCACACCAAAGACCACAATTAAAACAAATACTAATAAACACCAAACTAGAGCTAAGGGGGAGTTACCTTTTACTAATTTAAATGCATCCTTTAATACTGAAAGCTGTGATTGTTTTTCTGGTGCAGCACCTTTTACTGGGGCTTCCTCAGTCTTCTTTTTTCTGCCGAACATATCTCTCCCTTATTTAACTGCTCTGGCAGCCATCGCCTGGTTATACAGACGACCTGCTCGATAGCTAGAACGTACCAATGGACCACTCATAACACCAAGAAATCCTATTTCTTCCGCCTCTTTACTCAACTCAACAAACTCATTTGGCTTAACCCAACGGATAACCGGATGATGCTTGGCAGTTGGCCGTAGGTATTGCGTAATGGTGATCAAATCACATCCGGCATCTCGTAAATCTTGCAGTGCTTGGGTTACCTCATCGCGAGTTTCACCCATGCCTAAAATCAAATTAGATTTCGTAATCAGACCAAAATCTCTTGCTTGGGTTATTACATTAAGAGATCGTTCATATCTAAAAGCTGGCCTGATCTCTTTAAAAATTCTTGGCACAGTTTCAAGATTATGAGCAAAAACTTCTGGTCTGGTTTCAAAGACCTGATTTAATAACTCTGGATTACCGCTGAAATCAGGAGCTAACATTTCAACACCAACACCAGGGTTTAGTGCATGAACTTGAGAAATAGTTTCAGCGTATAACCAAGCACCTTCATCATCTAGATCATCACGAGCAACACCTGTAATAGTTGCATACTTTAAATTCATAGTTTTAACCGATTCAGCAACTCTTCTTGGTTCATCACGATCTAACGGATCAGGTTTACCGGTATCGATGTTACAAAAATCGCATCTTCTGGTGCAGGCGCTGCCACCAATTAAAAATGTTGCCTCTCGATCTTCCCAGCACTCAAAAATATTTGGACATGCTGCCTCCTGGCAGACAGTGTGAAGACCTTCCTTAACAACTAATGAACGAAGTTTTGTGTACTCAGGACCCATGTTTGCTTTGGTTTTAATCCACTCAGGTTTTCTTTCAATCGGAGTTTGTGAATTCCGTGCTTCGATTCTAAGAAGCTTGCGACCATTTGGATCAATGCTCATTGGGATACTCGCTCCAGCATAGGCAAAATATGTTTTTTCAATACTGGCATTACCTCATCGATCGTAACATTTTTGCCAAGCTCTGCAGATAAAGAAGTCACCTTTGCATCTGCAATACCGCATGGAATGATCTTTGAATAAGCAGATAGATCTGGATTCACATTTAAAGCAAAACCATGCATGGTCACACCTTTTGCAACCCGTAATCCAATTGCGGCAATTTTACGATCACCTTTTTCATCTCTTAACCAAACACCACTTCGCTCACAATAACGCTGCGCGTTAATTCCAAACTCATCACATATTTCAATAATTGCTGTCTCTAACTCTCTAACAAAACCAACTACATCTGTTGAATTTTTTAACTTAATGATTGGGTAGCCAACAATTTGTCCCAGCCCGTGCCAGGTGATTTTTCCGCCCCGGTCAACATCAATTACTGGTGTGTTATCTAATGGGCGATCAGTAATTTCAGTACGACGGCCTGCGGTGTATACCGATGGATGCTGCAGGATTAATAAAGTATTTGGCTCAGAGTCATTGATAACTTTTTCTTGTATCTCTTTTTGCAATTCCCAAGCACGCAGATAATCAACCACTCCGAGCTCTTCAACTCTGAGTATTTTCTGTGTTATTAAGGTTGAACTCACTCACCTAGCCTAATTGGCAGATGAATATTTGGCTAAAGGTTGTGATCTTGCGTGCCGTTGGTGTGAGCAAAATAGCATCGCTGATAGATTTACCCCCTAATCCTAATTACCGAAAGGCTTTTATACCCATGGCTGGAAAAAGTAAGAGTTCTACAACTGTCAAAAACCGTAAGCCCTTCGCGATTGCGATGCTGGTCGTCATTGCCTGGTTCATTATCACCGGCGTATTTGGCCCACTTTTTGGCAAGTTAACCTCAGTCCAAGAGAACAACAACTCTTCATTTTTACCTAAGGGTGCTGAGGCAACTCAAGCATCTGAAGTTATTCAAACTTTCTCCGGCAAGGATTCATTTAATTTTCCAACCTTAATTCTCTTTGAAGGCGACGTAACGCCTAAAACAATTGCAGCGGTCAATGATCACCTAGTAACTATTGGAACATTAACTTTAGATGGCACAAGTGCAAAGATTTCAGATTATTTAGCACCTGGGCAACAAATTACAGTTTTTCCAGCCCAAGATGGCAAAGCAATTTTAGGAAATATTCCACTAGATGGAAATTCAATTGCAAAAACCTTACCTAATGACAAGCCAGTATTACCAGCGATTGTTGATGCACTTCGTGCCGATATAAAGCCAATTGCAGAAGCAAACGGGTTAACTCATTATGTAACTGGACCTGGTGGATTACTTGGCGATCTATTTGGCGCCTTTGGAACATTAGACTCGTCTTTGTTGCTAACAACGCTTGCTGTAGTAGCAATTATTTTAATTATTGTGTACCGCTCACCAATTTTATGGATCATTCCATTAATTTCAGCGATGTTTGCCCTATCAACAGCTGGTGGAATTGTTTATCTGTTAGCAAAGAACAATATTATTGATGTGGATGGTCAGTCCCAAGGAATTCTCTCGGTATTAGTACTTGGTGCGGCTACCGATTACGCACTTCTATTAATTGCTCGCTACCGCGAAGAGCTACACCATCATGAATCACGATTTGATGCGATGCGTGCGGCATATAAAGGTGTTTGGGAGCCAATTTTAGCTTCCGGTTCAACAGTTTCAATTTCATTATTAATTTTATTATTTAGCCAGTTAACAAATACTGCAAGCCTTGGGCCAATTGGCGCAATTGGAATTGTTTGTTCGATGATCACAATCCTTACTTTGCTTCCGGCATTCCTACTACTTTTTGGACGCTGGATTTTCTGGCCAAGACGGCCAGAGTTTGATGGTGATGATCATGTAATGACTGGTACTTGGAGCAAGGTTGGAAATATGATTGATAAACACCCAAGAAGATCGTGGATCATTGCCGGTACTTTCCTGTTATTACTTGCGTCAGCCTCAACAACTTTAAAGGCAGATGGAATTGGCACAGTTGATACATTTACTGGAAATCCAGAGTCTGTAGTTGGTCAAAAATTACTTCTTAAACATTTCCCGGGTGGCGAGGGTGATCCAACCCAAATCGTTGTTGCCGTGGACAAAATTGATGCGGTGAGTGCTGCAGTTAAAGGTGCACCAGGTGTAACTGATGTAACGCCACTACTTGATGGCTTTGCGATACCAGGTCAGCCACTTCCGAAAATTAAAATTGTTGATAATAAGGCAATTCTTAATGTCACATTAGATAAAGCGCCAGATAGCGTTGAAGCTGGAAATGACATTCCAAAGATTCGGGAATTAGCACATGCTGCCGATGCCACATCATTAGTGGGTGGTACAAGTGCCGTTTACTTTGATGTTAGAACTGCAAATGGCAGAGATAATCGAACTATTATTCCAATAATTTTATTTGTAATTACTTTAATTCTTGGATTGCTGCTTCGAAGTATTCTCAGTGCAGTTCTGCTCTTAGGCACTGTTGTGCTTTCATACTTTGCAACATTGGGTGTGTGTGCGTTGGTCTTCAACCATATTTTTGGCTTTGCTGGGGGAGATAACTCATTCCCGCTCTTTGCATTCATATTCCTAGTTGCATTAGGTATTGATTACAACATCTTCCTAATGACTCGAGTACGTGAAGAGTCTCAAAAAATTGGCACCCGCGCTGGTGTTATTAAGGGCTTAACGGTAACTGGCGCAGTAATTACCTCAGCTGGAATTGTGCTTGCTGCAACCTTTGCTGTTCTAGGCTTGTTACCACTTGTTCCACTGGCAGAGATTGGTTTTGCAGTCGCGTTTGGCGTATTGCTAGACACAATTATTGTTAGATCGATCTTGGTACCGGCGCTTGTCCATGAAATTGGACCAAAGGTTTGGTGGCCTTCAAAGTTACAACACGAAGGAAAAAAAGCTACTCAACTAAAGTAGTAAGAGCTGAAGATACGTGTGGATAATCAAATTCAAATTTATTATCCACAAGTACCTTCGGAATAACTTTTTTAGAACCTAAAACCTCAGTTGAAAACCCGCCCAATACGGCGCGAAGTGCAAATGCTGGTGCAGGAAATATCGCCGGGCGCTTTAATGCCATTGCAAGTGCTGCGGTGAACTCTTGATTAGTAACTGGGTTTGGTGAGGTTAAGTTAACTGCACCTTCAATCTTTGAATTCATTAGAAATATCATTGCTCTAATCTGATCATGAAGAGTTATCCAGGACCACCATTGTTTACCAGAGCCAAGTTTTCCACCAAGGCCGAACTTAAATAATGGAATCATTCTCCCTAGGGCGCCACCAGTTGGATCAAGCACTAAACCAGTTCGTAACTTAATTGTTCTAATACTTGGCGCAAGGTTGGCAACCGCTTCCCACTCACGGCAAACAATCGATAGGAAATCACTGCCACCGCGATCAGTTTCAGTAACTGAACGATCACCAGTTTCACCGTAGTAGCCGATTGCACTTGCTGAGATAAAGACATCTGGTTGTAATTGCTCACAAGCTGTTGCAATTGTGGTGGTGCCCAAAAGCCGAGAGTTTAAAATTTCAGAACGATATGAGGCGGTCCACCTTTTATCGCCAACACCAGCACCAGCTAAATGAAATATTGCATCCACACCCGCTAATGCCTGCAGATCTATCTCACCCTTAATTGGGTTCCAACTTACTTCATCAGATGTTCTAACTGGCCTTCTAACAATTTTTTGTACCTCATGGCCATCACTTTTTAGTTGGGCAACTAATGCGCTCCCAATTAAGCCAGAGGCACCTGTTACTGCAATTTTTTTAACGCGAGGCAAATTACAACCCTAAATCAGATTCGAAGCGACCCTCTTCTAATCTCTCTTTCAATGTTGCCAAGAAACGAGCAGCATCGGCGCCATCAACAACTCTGTGGTCGTATGACAGGGCAAGGTAAACCATTGAACGAATTGCAATCGTTTCACCACCATCAGCACCTTTAACAACCATTGGCCGTTTAACAATTGCGCCTAAACCAAGAATTGCAACCTGCGGTTGATTAATAATTGGTGTGTCAAACAATGCACCACGTGATCCAGTATTTGTGATGGTAAATGTTCCACCACCTAATTCATCTGGCGTGATTTTGTTTTCTCTAGTGCGAGCTGCAACATCTGCAATTTTGCGAGCAATTCCACCCATATTTAAATCACCAGCATCTTTAACTACTGGAACCAACAAGCCTCGATCAGTGTCAACTGCAACAGCAAGGTGTTCTGCGCCA
>JAPLBB010000057.1 GCA_026392945.1 Actinomycetota bacterium
CAGACATGCTTGCACGTTTGCGTAATGCCAACTCGGCTTACCATGAGAAGGTTTCAATGCCTTCATCATCGGTTAAAGCTCGAATTGCTGAAATATTAAAACAAGAGGGATATATCGGCGGTTTTTATATTGAGAGCAATCAAACTGGGTTTGGAAAAACTTTAGTTTTAGATCTTAAGTTCGGTTCAAACCGCGAGCGTTCAATTGCAGGTCTTCGCCGCGTTTCAAAGCCAGGACTTCGCGTTTACGCAAAATCAACCGCACTACCTAAAGTATTAGGTGGTCTTGGAGTTGCAATCATTTCAACATCCTCTGGTTTGCTGACAGATAAGCAAGCCAACAAACAAGGAGTAGGCGGAGAAGTTCTCGCCTACGTATGGTGATCTGATGTCACGTATTGGAAAAATGCCGATCACAATTCCATCTGGAGTTGAGGTAAATGTGGCTGGAAAATCTGTTTCAGTAAAAGGTCCAAAGGGAACGCTTACCCATGTTCTTGCTGGTCCAATTGCTGCAACTCAAGAGGGAACAACTCTTACTATTACTCGTCCAGATGAGAGCCGCGAAGCTCGCTCACTACATGGAATGTCTCGCACCATGATCGCAAACATGATCGAGGGTGTAACAAAGGGATATACCAAGAAGATAAATATTGTTGGTGTTGGTTACAAAGTTGCAGCTAAAGGCAAAGACCTTGAGTTCGCACTTGGTTACAGCCATCCAATTAACTTCATCGCTGATGAAGGAATCACTTTCAAAATTGATTCCCCAACTGAAATCACCGTAGTTGGCATTAATAAGCAAATGGTTGGTGAGACCGCAGCAAAGATTCAGAAATTACGGAAGGTTGATCCTTATAAAGGTAAGGGTCTGTCCACGTTTAGTGGTTTCTCGCTCTGCTCGTCACTTATTTGTTCAGGTTGTCGATGACACTTCATCAACTACTTTGGCATATGCATCTACGATGGAGAAAGAGCTACGTACTTTCTCTGGAGATAAGACTGCAAAGGCAAAGCAGGTTGGCGAGTTAATCGCAAAGCGTGCAAAGGAAAAAGGAATTTCTGCCGTGGTTTTTGATCGTGGCGGTAATAAGTTTCATGGCCGCGTTGCAGCTGTTGCAACAAGTGCTCGTGCAAATGGATTGGAGTTCTAATGGCCGGTAATACAACCCCTACCACCGGTACCAGGGAGGAAAGACCTAAGGGCGGTCGCGAAAAACGCGAACGTCGTGATGGTGATTTCCAAAAGGAGAAGTCTCCATACACCGAGCGCGTAGTTTTCATTAACCGTGTTGCCAAAGTTGTAAAGGGTGGACGTCGTTTTTCCTTTACCGCTCTAGTTGTTGTTGGCGATGGCAAAGGAATGGTTGGCGTTGGATATGGCAAAGCCAAAGAGGTTCCTCAAGCTATTGCTAAAGCAGTAGAAGATGGCAAGAAGAATTTCTTTAAGGTGCCATTATTAAATGGAACTATTCCGCACCCAGTTCAAGGTGAGAAAGCTGCTGGAGTTATTTTGCTTCGTCCAGCATCCCCAGGTACTGGTGTAATCGCAGGAGGTCCAGTTCGCGCAGTACTTGAGTGTGCTGGAATTACTGATGTATTAACAAAATCTTTAGGTTCTGGTAATCCAATCAATATGGTGCATGCAACTGCTGCAGCATTGAAGATGCTTGAGAATCCAACTGCAATTGCAGCTCGTCGTGGACGTCCACTTGAGGATGTTGCACCGGCAGCGATAACTAGATTAATTGCTGAGCAAGTAAAGGTTGGTGCTTAATGCCTAGATTAAAAGTTACCCAAGTTAGATCAAAGGTTGGTAATCCTCCTGATCAACGCAACACACTTCGCTCATTAGGTTTAAAGCGAATTGGTGATGTAGTTGTTAAAGAAGATCGCCCAGAGATTCGTGGCATGGTTTACGCCGTGCGCCACTTAATTGCAGTTGAGGAGGTTGAATAACAATGGTGCTTAAAGTTCATCATTTGCGTCCAGCCCCTGGAGCTAAAAAAGCTAAGACTCGTAAGGGTCGTGGTGAAGCTTCTAAGGGAAAGACCGCAGGTCGTGGTGGTAAAGGAACACGTGCTCGTAACGTAGTTCGCGCTGGATTTGAAGGCGGTCAGTTGCCATTAGTTATGCGCTTGCCAAAACTTCGTGGATTTAAAAACCCAGAAAGAATTGAGTATCAGGCGGTTAACATCTCAACAATTAATTCACTTTACCCAAAGGGTGGAGATGTAACAGTCGATGATTTAGTTAAAAAGGGTGCAGCTCGTAAGGGTTATCCAGTTAAAGTACTTGGTAATGGTGAGATCTCAGTGAAGGTAACTGTGTTAGCTCATGCATTCTCAAGCTCAGCCTCTGAGAAGATCTCAGCAGCTGGCGGCTCTGCAAAAACTCTCTAAATACTAAGTAATAAAGAAAGGGGAATATCATGTTAGCAGCATTTGGTAAGGCGTTTAAAACACCTGATTTGCGTAAGAAGATTTTCTTCACCCTTTCAATTATGGCTTTGTTTAGATTCGGTTCAGTAGTTCCGACCCCTGGAGTTTCTTATGTAAATGTGCAGGAGTGTTTAAAGACTGCAAATACTGGTGGATTATTTGGGTTGATCAACCTATTTAGCGGTGGTGCGCTACTTCACCTAAGCGTTTTCGCACTTGGAATCATGCCTTACATCACCAGCTCAATTATTGTTCAATTATTAACTGTAGTTATTCCTCGCTTTGAATCATTAAAGCAAGAGGGACAATCTGGTACAGCTAAATTAACTCAGTACACACGTTACTTAACGATTGGTCTTGCGATCTTGCAATCAACTGGCTTAATTGCAGTTGCAAGAATTCAAGGCAGAATCTTTGCTAATTGTTCACTTCCAATTATTCCAGATACTTCATGGGAGCGAATTGTTACCATGATCGCGGTTATGACCGCAGGTACTGCAGTAATTATGTGGTTAGGTGAATTAATTACTGACCGTGGTGTTGGTAACGGTATGTCAATTTTGATCTTTACCTCAATTGCAGCTGGTTTTCCAGGCCAATTGTGGTCTATTAAATTACAAAAGGGCTGGTTCGCATTTTCATTTGTAATGGCGGTTGGAATTTTAGTTGTAGCTGCGGTGGTATTTGTTGAGCAAGCTCAACGTCGTATTCCAGTTCAGTATGCAAAGCGCCAAGTAGGACGCCAGCAATATGGCGGAACAAGTACCTATATTCCAATTAAGGTAAACCAATCTGGTGTTATTCCAGTTATTTTCGCATCATCATTACTTTATCTTCCATCATTAGTTGTTAACTTCAGCGGTAGTCAAGCTGCTTGGGCAACTTGGATCTCTAAGAACTTTGTTCGTGGCGATCACCCAATTTATGTTGCTACCTATGCACTTTTAATTATTTTCTTTACCTACTTCTATGTGGCAATTACCTTCAACCCAGATGAGGTTGCTGAGAATATGAAGAAGTATGGCGGCTTCATTCCCGGAATTAGAGCAGGTAAACCAACAAGTGAGTATTTACAATATGTGTTATCAAGAATTACCGCTCCGGGATCTATTTACTTAGCATTTGTTGCTGTTATTCCAATCATTGCGTTAATTCTTTTCCAAGCTTCACAAAACTTCCCATTTGGTGGAACTGCTATTTTGATCGTTGTTGGTGTTGGTTTAGATACTGCCAAGCAGATTGAGTCTCAACTACAACAACGCTCCTATGAGGGGTTCTTGCGCTAATGCGTTTAATCCTGGTTGGCCCACCAGGTGCTGGTAAAGGAACGCAAATTTAAAAAATGGCACAGATTTAGGTAAGCAAGCACAAAGTTTTATGGATCGTGGTGAATTAGTACCAGATTCAGTAACTAATGAGATGGTTAGAGATCGCCTAGGAAACTCCGATGTTTCAAACGGGTTTTTGTTAGATGGTTTTCCAAGAAATACCAATCAAGCGCAAGTTCTAGATCAGATTTTGGCTGACAAAAAGATGCCATTAGATGCAGTGCTAGAGCTAAAGATTGATAACGCTGAAATTATTAAGAGATTATCTGGCCGAAGAACCTGTAAAGGTTGTGGCGGCCCGTCACATGTTGAGTTTGAAAAACCTAAGGTGGCCGGAGTTTGTGATAAGTGTCAGGGTGAGCTTTATCAACGCGAAGATGACAAAGAAGAGGTTATTGCGCGCAGATTACAAATATATGCGGAGCAAACTGAACCTATTATCACTTTTTATAACACTAAGGGTTTATTAAAAAATATCTCAGCTTTAGGTGATGTTAACTCAATCACTGAAAAAGCTATTGCATCTTTAAAGTAGCGAATATGGCAATAGAATTAAAAAATATAGATCAATTAAAGTCTATGCGCAAAGCAGGATTAGTAGTTGCTGATACTTTAAAATTAATTAAAGATTCTGCTCAAGTTGGCATGACTACAGTCGAACTAGATGAGAGGCATGACTACAGTCGAACTAGATGAGATCGCAATTGCTAATCTTAAAAAACATGGCGCAACCCCATCCTTCCTTGGCTATCACGGCTTTCCAGCAGTTATCTGTGCCTCAGTTAATGAAGAGGTCGTACATGGCATTCCTAATAAAAGAAAATTAATCTCGGGAGATGTTTTATCAATTGATTTCGGCGCAATTATTGATGGTTGGCATGGTGATGCAGCAATTTCTTTTGGGTTAGGTGAGATTGAAGCTGCTGACCAAAAGTTAATGGATGTTTGCCAAGAGTCGATGTGGCGGGGAATTGCTGCTGGCAGGGCCGGCGCTAAGTTAACTGATATTTCAGCTGCTATTGAAGGTTATATAAACTCACAAGGTAAGTATGGAATTTTGCGCGAGTACGGCGGACATGGAATTGGTAGCGCAATGCATCAAGAGCCACACATTTTAAATTTTGGTCCAGCCGGAAATGGTCCAGAGTTAGTTGTAGGCATGGCACTTGCAATTGAACCAATGGTTACTAGAGGCAGTGAGAGAACTAAAGTTTTAAGTGATGATTGGACAGTTGTCGCACATGATTCATCTAAAGGTGCCCACTTTGAACACACTTATGCAATCGCACCAGATGGAAAACCCTTTGTTTTAACCGCACTAGATGGCGGAAAGGCTGATTTAAGCAGGCTTGGAGTTGAAATTTCCTCACTGTTGTAAAGTATGTCAGTGAGTAAAAATCTTGGGGAAATTATGCGATCTGAGATCGCTCAAACCCCTGATGTCTTTCAAAACCTTTCAAACAAATTATCAGATTATCAATCCGCAATTGATGGCTTAGATCTAAGCAAAATTGATTCAGTTATTTTAGTTGCCCGTGGCACATCAGATAATGCGGCCCTTTTTCTTAAGTATCTAATTGAAACTAAAATAGGTATTCCCTGTGGCTTAGCTTCACCTTCGGTGGTAACAATTTATAAGAGTAAATTAAGGTTTACCAACTGCTTAGTAATTGCCGTATCTCAAAGCGGTCAATCACCAGACATCGTTACCTACACTCAGGCAGCAAAAACTGGTGGCGCAATTACAATCTCAATGACTAATGATGCAAGTAGTCCACTAGCCAAATCCACCGATTTACATCTTTATATTGAAGCTGGTGAAGAAAAAGCAGTAGCAGCAACTAAGAGCTACTCAGCACAACTTCTACTTTCCTATATCTTTGTGAGTTTGTGGGCAAAAGAGAAAATCCAATTAAGTAACCTAATTTCAGAGGCGAAATCACTAGTTGGCAAAATTAGCGAGGTTCAAAAAGTAGTTGACGGTTTTGATCACAAAAGTGGTGTAACTGTGATGGGCCGTGGCTTTGCATATGCCAATGCGCATGAGGCTGCATTAAAAATTCAGGAGACATTAAAGGTTCCGGTCGCTTCCTTCTCATCGGCCGATTACTTACATGGACCAATCTCATCACTTACTTCAAACTCAAGAGTTATTTTGCTTTCCCCTGCTAGTTCAGCAGCGGATGCAATATCTGCCACAGTTAAAAAGGTGCGAGATATAACTAAGAATATTTACTGGATTGGTAGCGGCTTTAAAGTTGAAAGCGGTGAAGAGTTAATTGGCGGAGCAGTTAATCTGAATGAGATTGAATCAGTAATTGTAGACTCAATCGTGCTTCAGCAATTTGCGATGTTACTTGCGGTGAAGAATGGTCTAAATCCAGATGCACCAACTGGTTTACTTAAAGTTACTCAAACTATTTAAATGTTGATTACGCAAGGCAGTTTCGCAACAAATCGTGCTTATATTGATAACAATTGGGTTGATGGTGGAATAAAGGTTACCGATAACAAACTCACTTCTTATGGTGAAGCAGCAGGTCTTGAAGGCATGGCACTTCCTGGTTTTGTAGATTTACAAGTCAATGGTCATGGCGGCATTGATATCTTAAAAGCAAAAGATGTTGCCGAGATTAGAAAATTATCTAGATCCTTATTTGAAAGTGGCGTTGCGGCATATCTGCCAACCTTAATAACTGGCCCGATTGAAAATCACCTTCGAGTAATTTCATTATTGGAACAGGTGCGAAAGGAGCCAATGCCTGGGGAGGCAGTAATAATTGGCACCCATTTAGAAGGTCCATTTATTTCACCAGATAAACCTGGTGTGCACCCAGTCAAATACATTTTAGAGCCAGATCTTAAATTACTGGGTGAATTTATTCGGGCTGGAAAAATATCCCAAGTAACGATTGCTCCAGAAAGAGCGGGGGCTATTGAGGCTATTAAATTTTTAGTTGACTCTGGTGTGGTTGTTTCACTTGGTCACTCAAATGCAAATACTAAAGAGTCCAACGCTGGTTTTGATGCCGGAGCAAGAACAGTTACTCATCTTTGGAATGCGATGCGTAAAAAGACTGAGAATGAATCTGGCTTAGCTCAGGTAGCGCTAGAACGAGAAGATGTGATTGTTCAATTAATTATTGATGGTGTTCACCTGGATAAGCAATTAGCAATTGATTCAATCAAGCAATGCTCAAATAGATTTATTGTCACAGTAGATGCCGTGGCTGCAGCTGGCCTAGGTGATGGATCATTCGCTCTTGGTGAGGTTGAGATTAATGTTAAAGAAAACCGTGCAACCAGAGCAGATGGCACATTAGCTGGTGGGGTTGGCTCGCTTCGAAATTCACTCTCGCTGATGTGGGAGTACGGCGTCGCACTTGAGGATGCAATTGATTCACTCACATCCAGGCCGGCTGATTTGATGGGAATGCCGGAATTAGGCCGATTAAATCTTGGCTCTCCCGCACAGATTTGGTCATTCTGAAGCGGATTTTCCTTTTTTACCCGCCCCGCCTAAACTAACCCTCCTGCCTCGTAAGGGGTAAACCTAATTTAGAACAGATAAGTAGGTATCGCTTGGCCAAGAAAGACGGTGCTATTGAGATCGAAGGCACTGTTGCTGAAGCACTACCGAACGCAATGTTCCGAGTTGAGTTAACAAATGGGCACAAAGTTTT
>JAPLBB010000058.1 GCA_026392945.1 Actinomycetota bacterium
CTGCTCGTTTTTGTGGCTCAGGTATACCAACTCGATCCAGCATTTCAATTGCATGCTTTTTAGCTACGGCCTTTGAAACCTTATTATGAACTTGATAAGCCTCAGCGATTTGATCCCCTACTGTGTAATAAGGATGTAGCGCTGCTAATGCATCTTGGAAAATCATTGCCATCTTCTTGCCACGAAGCTTGCGAATATCTTTTTCAGCTAATTGATTGATCTCTTGTCCATCTAGCCAAATTTCACCAGTTACTTCTGCCTTGCTTCCTTTGTGAAGGCCCATAATTGCAAGGCTGGTTACAGATTTTCCAGAGCCAGACTCACCAACGATTCCTAAAGTTTTACCCCGCTCAACTGAAAAAGAGAGATTATCTACCGCGTTAACAACACCATCTTCAGTATTAAATTTTACTGAAAGATTTTTAACATCTAAAAATTTACTCATTTAAGCCTGACCTTAGGATCTAGGAAAGAATAAACAATATCCACGATCATATTTGCCGTAATGATAAATATGGCTGCTAAAAGAACTGTGCCAGTAACAACTGGCATATCAACGTTTTCAACCGCTTCGGTTGCTAGCTTTCCAAGGCCTGGAATATTAAATACATACTCCGTAATTACCGCACCACCTAATAGGGCGCCTAGATCTAAGCCAAACACAGTAACAATTGGCGTAATTGCAGAGCGCAGAACATGCTTAAAGTTAATTCGACGAGCCGATAATCCTTTTGCGCGAGCTGTTCGGATGTAATCCTCACTCATCACTTCAATCATTCCAGATCGAGTCAGTCGTGAATAAATAGCAGATAGTAAAAATGCCAATGTAACCCAAGGCAAAACCATCTCTTTAGCCCATTCAAGCGGCATTTCAAATGGCGAAATATAACCTGGCATCGGTAACCATTCGAGCTTGTTAACAAATATAAATTGCAATATGAGTCCTACGAAATAAATCTGAAGCGAAGCACCTGCTAAAGCGAATGCTTGTGAGCCGCGGTCAATTAATGTGCCCCGTTTTATTGCCGAGAGAATTCCCCCGGATAGGCCAACTAACAACCAAAGCAGTGAAGCACCAACTGCAATTGATAACGTTGCCGGGAGCCGATCTTTGATTAAAGATGTTACTGGAAGGTCCGTTTGGTATGAGTAACCAAGACAAGGGGCTGCGCAATCTAATTGAACCTCAGTTCCTGCGTTATAGGTTCTGCCAACAAATACACCTTTAACAAATCTGCCGTATTGCGTTGGCAGTGGTTGATCAATCTCCATCGCATGACGAATACGTTCCATCAATTCTGGTGTACAGGCTTTGCCGCAGGCAAGACGTGCTGGATCTGCTGGCAAAATATAAAAAATACTAAAAATTACCGCTGAAACAATAAATAGAACTAAAACACCACTGGTAATTCGACGGGCGATATAACTAAGAATTTGGCGCCTCCTGTCGAATTTAAAAACTTAGGTGGCAGTTTCCTGCCACCTAAGCCTCTTACTTATTTATTACTTCTTGATGTAAGCAGCTGCTGGACTGGTTGTGCCATATCCACCATCTGCTTGAATACCGCCGACCTTTGAACCGAAGATTGCGTTAGCAACCTGCATGTAAACCGGTACAACGGTAGCTAGATCCTGAATTGCTTTCTGCTCGATATCGCCAAGGGCTTTATCAGACTTCTTCACATCAGTAATTGAATCTGTTGCGCGGAAGAGTTTCTGCAGTGCAGAATCATTTTGACGTGAGTAGTTGCTCTTAGCATCTGTTTTGGTCATTGTGTCACCATCGAGAAGTGCTAGAACAATTCCAGTTGCTGCTGCCCAGTCATAACCCCATGAACCTTGGATTACATCTGGCTCGCCAGCACCACGAACTGCAATTGCAGTGTAATAAGTTGCTTTTGGATACTCCTTAAGAGTTACCTTAAAGCCTGCGGCTTCAAGAGCAGCTCCAACAGCAGAAGCACGTGCCTTTTCAGTTCCCTTATCGCGGAATGCCACAGTTAAATCAGTCTTCTTAACTGTTGCCTTTGATAAGAAATCCTTAGCGGCGGCTACCTGTGCTTCTGGCTTCTTTGAAGTATCGCGACCACAAATATCAAACTTGCGGTATGCGTTGCTTAGAGATGATGGAATCATTGAGTTAGATGGTGATCCAACGTTTGATCCACCAGCAGCCAAAATCACTGTGTTGTAATCAATTGCACACTGAATAGCTTTACGAACATTTACATCCGTAACGGTGTCCATATTGATTAGGTAGTGGCGTGAGTATGGTGACTGATATTGAAGGAAACGGCTCTTATATTTAGCGTTTCCAACCACAGTACTTAGGCCTGATACAAGCTCTGTGTCTAATGACATTGCAGTCTTGTATAAGCCAGAGTCACTAATCAAACCATTTTCAATAACTGCTTGATCAGCACCAAACTTCACAACAATCTTGTCTGGGTAGTTCCAACGGGTTGGATCTGTTGTTGGGTCCCATTGAGCGTTGCGGATCAGTGTTAGATCCTTACCGCGATTGTATGTCTGGATCTTGTAAGGTCCAGATGAGAATGGCTTGTTGTCGTAGTTTACGCCAGTGTCTTTTGACTTCTTAATTGGTGCAAATGAACCATAAGCAACAATTGATTGGAAGTATGCAACTGGTTGTGACAGTTTGTAAGTAATTGAATCACCTGATGGTGAACAGATAATTGATGGAAGATCAGCTGATGGCTGAATGTATGGACCCTTGTAGCTACCTGGATTCTGTAAGAAATCCTTAGCGTATGTGGTTCCACCAGTTAGCACATCATCTGCGTAAGAACGCATTGTTCCGTACTTAATATCTTCGCAAGTAATCTTGCTGCCATCTTCCCACTTCACATTTTGGCGAAGTTTGAAAGTCCAAACTGTTGCGCCCTCAGATGCAGTGCCCATATCGGCAGCTAAATCTGGAAGAAGCTCAGTCTTTCCTTCGTATGTGCGGTAGTTAAGTAGCGCACGGGTAAAGAAACGGTAGAAATCAAGTGTTCCACCAACATAGTTACGAGCTGGATCAATGTGCTCGAAATCAGATTGGTCAAAAATATTGAGAGTTCCACCTTTAGTTGCACCTTTAACTACTGGAGCTGGTCCAGCAAATGAGGATGCAGCCGAAGCTGAAGGAACAGCTGCTACAACGCCCGCACATAGTGCAAACGCAGCAATAACTGAACCAGTCTTACGACCTAGTTTCATCATCTAACTTTCCTGCTTTCTTTTTCTCCTAGGGATTGAGTCATTTCTGACTCGTGCCCGGTAATCGATCGAACTACCGGGAACTCTTTGGGTCTAGTGCATCGCGCACGCTATCTCCTAATAAATTAAAGGCTAAAACTAAAAAGAACAAAGCAAAGCCAGGGATTGCAGTAAACATTGGATCCACACTATAAAAAGCAACAGAAGATAGAAGCATCGCACCCCAGTCAGAGAGCGGCGCCATTACACCTGCACCTAAGAAGGTTAATGCAGCCTCTGCCGTAATCATGGTTGGAATATTTAAAGCAACAGTTACCAAAATTGGTGCCCACAGATTTGGCAGGATTTGCTTAAAAATTAAGTGAAACTTTGATGCACCCAGCGCGCGGGCGGCATCAACAAACTCCCGTTCGCGAAGTGAAATAACCTGACCACGAACAATTCTGGCAATATACGGCCAACCAAAAGAAGCGAGCACAACAATAATCACTGGGATTCGTGTTCCATTTCCAGACTGTAGCCCTCGGCCAATTAAAAAATCCTCCAGTACAGGAGTGATTGCAAGTGCAAATAAAATGGATGGAAATGCTAAAACAATCTCCATTAATCTAGAAAGTACTTGATCAATTTTTCCACCAAAAAATCCGGCAACTAAACCAATTACAACACCTACTACAGTCGCAACAAAGGTGGCAGCTAATGCAACTGAAAGTGAAGTTCTAGCTCCATATACAAATCGTAGGAAAAGGTCGCGCCCAGTTTGAGGTTCAACCCCAAACCAATGGTCCCCACTTACGCCACCTAGCTTGCCGATAGGCAGAGCGCCCATAGCTGAATCTAAAGTTTCAGGGTGAAATGCATTTGGCGTATCTTTTGTAAGCCATGCAAAGAGTGGTGCAAAGACAGAGAGAAAAATAAATATAAATACGACAGTTGCTGAGATCTTTGCGGTTCGATCTTTTTTTAACCGCTCCCATGCCATCTGTGATGGCGAGCGCCCCTCAACCCGGCTTGCATCCACTGCAATTACCTGGGTACTCATATCTATTAGGGACCTTTCAAGACGTAACTAGGCGGAGATGAACGGTAGCCAAAGTGTGGGTAAATGACTACCTGAGGATTACCCACTCACGCTTAGCCCAAGTGCCAAAACCGTTATTTCACCCCCTTTTCCCCCTTTCCCCTGCAAATGGTTGACTGGGCGTATGGGTAATGGCTTTAGCTTCAAGGTGGGCAAGAAACTTGATGGCCGGCTGGGCCGAACCGGAGTAATCACAACTTCGCACGGTGAGATTAAAACCCCTGCATTTATTCCAGTTGGAACTAAAGCAACACTTAAATCTGTCTTGCCAGAGTCATTAAAAGATTTAGGAGCACAAGCGGTATTAGCAAATGCATACCATCTTTATTTACAACCAGGATCTAATTTAGTTGATCAAGCAGGTGGCTTAGCGAAGTTTATGAATTGGCAAGGGCCAACCTTTACCGACTCTGGTGGCTTTCAAGTTTTATCTTTAGGTGTTGGCTTTAAAAAAGTTATTGCAATGGATGAAAATACTTTTCAAGCAGATGATGTAATTGCCGATGATAAGGAACGGCTTGCTCATGTTGATGATGATGGTGTTACCTTTAAATCACATCTAGATGGTTCCATGCACCGCTTTACGCCAGAGATTTCAATGCAGGTGCAGCATCAAATTGGCGCCGACATTATCTTTGCCTTTGATGAGTGCACAACCTTGCATAACACCAGAAGTTATCAAGAAAAAGCTTTAGAGCGAACAAGGTTATGGGCACAGCGTTGTTTAGTAGAGCATGATCGATTAACTAAAGAACGAAAAGGTAAACCATACCAAGCACTCTTTGGGGTATTGCAAGGAGCCCAATATGAAGATTTAAGAAGAAAAGCTGCTAAAGACTTATCGCAAATGAGTATGGATGGGATTTCCTTTGATGGCTTTGGCATTGGTGGGGCGTTAGATAAACAAACACTTGGTGATATTTTAAAGTGGGTAAATGAAGAGCTGCTGGTTGATAAACCGCGTCACTTCCTAGGAATTGGTGAGCCAGATGATTTATTTGTTGGCGTAGAAAATGGCGCAGATACCTTTGATTGTGTTGCCCCATCTCGGCAGGCTAGAACTAGCTCAGTCTTTACCAAGGATGGCAGGCTAAATATTTCAAATGCGCCGCATAAGAATGAGTTTTTCCCAATTGAAAAAGATTGCTCCTGTTATACCTGCACGCACTACACCCGCGCTTATCTTTGCCATCTATTTAGAGCAAAAGAGATGGTGGCTGCCACCTTGGCCACAATTCATAACCAACACTTTATTGTTGGCTTAGTTGATCAGATGCGGCAAAGTATTGAAGATGGCTCATTTTTTGAGTTTAAAGATCGTTTTATGAAGCGTTACTACGGAAAGTAATTAGGAGGTAGATTAAGGATATGGATAACGCCCGCAAACCACTTCGAATCGGCATCTTAGGAGCAGCAGGTATTGCACCTCGTGCCATCATATTTCCAGCAAATGCTACAAATCATCAAATAGCAGCGGTTGGTGCTCGGGATAAATCAAGAGCAGCGGAGTTTGCCAAGCAGTATCAGATTGAAAAAGCATACGGTTCATACCAAGAGGTAATTGATGATCCAGATATTGATGTTATCTACAACGCGCTCCACAACGGCGCCCACGCACCGTGGAATATAAAAGCTTTAGCAGCTGGCAAACATGTTTTAAGTGAGAAGCCATCTGTGAGTAATGCTGCTGAGGCAAAAGAGGTTTTAGCTGCTGTAAATAAATCTGGCAAGGTATTTATGGAAGGGTTTCATTATTACTACCACCCAGTGTTTCAAAGATTACTTGCGATTATTAAATCTGGTGAGATCGGTGAAGTAATAAAGGTGGAGTCAGCATTATTAACACCGATGCCAGATAAGAGTGATTTGAGATTACAAATTGAGTTAGCTGGCGGTTCATTGATGGATGTTGGTTGCTACGCACTACATAGCCAGCGCATGATCAGCCAATTAATTGCAGATGGTGAGCCAAGTATTGTTAAAACTGAATCAAACGCCCCAGATGGTGCGATTGATACTAAGTTATACATGCAGCTTAAATATCCAAATGGTGTTGCCGGTCTTGCTAAGGGCGATATGGAATCCCCTGCCTTTGATGGACCAATTACCGTAACTGGAAGCAAAGGAACTGTTCATCTTCCTAATTTTGTAGTTGCTGGCTGGGATCCTCGGGTAATTGTTGATATCAATGGCAGCAAACGAGTTGAACACCTGCCATCACTTTCTACCTATACCTACCAATTAATGGCATTTGCTGATGCAATAGATCTTGATAAGCCACTTAAAACTGATGCAAAGGATGCACTAGCGCAAGCAACTTTAATTGATGCTGCTTACCTTGCCTCCAATTTGCCGCTGCGGCCAAGCTTTAAAATCTAACTAAATTATTAGATTCTCTTTCGCTTTCTTAGCAGCTGCGCCTCTGCCATCTACACCCAACTTTCGGTAAATATTACGTAGGTGGGTTTTCATCGTATTTTTTGAGATGTGCAAACTTTTTCCAATTTCTGCAATTGAATTTTCCGAAACTAAGTATTTCAAGACCTCAATTTCACGCTCAGTTAACTGCTCACCACTAATTTCTACCAACTGATTACGCTCTTTAATACGCTCAATTGCCGCCCTACTCAACGATTCCAGCCACAATGAGTTGTTCTCGGAGGTCAAATTTATGATCGCCTCAAGGATTGAATTATCTTGGCGCAAGAAAATTTCACGCGCACCTACCTGCTCACCTTTTGCCATTGCCACCCGTAGATATTCACGTCGCTTCTTACTGCCTACATTTTTCGCCTTAGCAAGGTGCAAGTTCTTTTTGATTACCTCAAAAGTTGACTTTTCTGGAAGATTCTTTGCCAAAGCCTCATCATCTACTTTGAACCTATTTAAAATACTTTTGCCTAACCTCTGTAAATAAAGAACCTCTGGGTTGCGCTCTATGATGTTTTGTATTCGCCCAAGATCATTTGTGTCCTTCTTTACAAAAATCTCAGCTAAATCCACTAGCCAAGTCATTGATTTAAGCTCTGGATCTAATAAAACTTCATCTCTTAACTTAAGCATTTTAGTCGAGATTTTATCTTGGCTATTGGGAATGCGTGACAAAATTCTTATCTCACCAACACTGCATAGATAGGCAATAAATTTAAGGTTACTTTCTTTAGCCTCTTTCTGAAGCTTTACCATTTCACTTAATGCTTCCTCGACCATGGAGAATTCATATAGGCAACGAATGAGTACAAATTTGCAATCAAATGGTGAGGAGATACCAACCCGACCAGAGGCTTCTTCTATGGCAATAGTTGATTTGGCTAACTCATATGCTTGGTTGTATTCACCTTGAACTAGTAATTGCATGGATTTGATTGCTGATTTTGCATGATCCAATACAGATAGATTGTCAGGATTATCAACTTTTAAAATGTCCGCTGCGCACTTATCAAGTTGCTTTATATCTGATGTCACTAGGGCAATACAGGCAACCAACCTAATCAATCGACCCATATCCATCGGGTCCAAGGTGCCGCTTTTAACTGGTGAAGAGATTGCTACTTCAGCATGCTTTAATGACAGTTGATAATCGCCATTATGAAAATTTACATATGCACGGCATAAATTGCTAATTTGATCAACCCAAACTTTAATCTCATTGTCGCGGGTAGCTACCTCAAGCTCATTTAATAATTTAATACACTTTAAAAAATTTAAATC
Source organism: Actinomycetota bacterium (assembly GCA_026392945.1). Classification (GTDB taxonomy): domain Bacteria; phylum Actinomycetota; class Actinomycetes; order Nanopelagicales; family Nanopelagicaceae; genus Nanopelagicus. Next base: position 8,015 of record JAPLBB010000058.1, read on the forward strand.
AATTAAATTACCAATAGCTTCAAATCCTTTGGCCATAAACAAGCTATTTTGTGAATCATCAAGAGAACTTTTTGCATACTCAATAAACTCTTTACCTTGACCGGTGAGGGACAACTCAGCCATTCTGGTTAAATACAGACGATAGAAAAAATCTAAATCATTTTTCTCAATTGCAGTTTCAATAATTTTGTGCACGCTGCTGGCATAACCAGGCAGGGATGATTTAGCGGCCTCTTTAGTCACCCCCTAAGGGTGAGGCAAAAAGGTGATAAATCAAACCTAATCTCACCCCTACTAGGGTGATATGCAGGGGGATATTAGGCAGAACAGCCCTAATTTACGCTCAAATTATCGACCCCACCAATCAGAGATAAAATCACTGCATGGATCTTCCCAAGGTAATTCTTTATTACATCTTTACGCCACTTTCAGATCCAACTGCAATAAAGA
>JAPLBB010000036.1 GCA_026392945.1 Actinomycetota bacterium
ACTTCATATGCTAATTCATGGCATTTAATTGGGCTTGGCAGCAGCAACGCTGCTCCATCTTGGATTCCACTTATTGGATTTGCATCACTTATAACATCGGGAAATCCTCAACTACTAATTTCAATAACTTATTTTTTGATTCCAGTTCTATTATTCATATTATTTTATAGAACTGCGAGGAAATACACTTTAACCAGTTACTCTGCAGTTTTCGCGGCCATCATTTACTCATTATCACCTGTTGTATTGACCGCTATAAATCAGGGGCGGATTGGAACAATTGCTACTGCAATTTTATTGCCGCCTATTTTCACATTACTTGAGAAAAACAGAAATCTCATAAATCTTACTTGGCGCAAAATCTATTCAATAACTTTGCTCGCCGGAATAGCAGCCGCATTTTCGCCACTATTTCTCTCTAGCTGGGTACTTTTCCAAACCTCAGTTCTGGTGCACCTGTATACAACAATTACCAACTGGCGAGCTACTAAATGGCATAAAATTGTTGAAAACATAAATAATGATGAGTTTAAAAAACGATTTGCGCTACTAATTACTCCAGTATTGATTAATATTCCAAACTCCTTCAACCTAATCCGCCATCCGATTACATCGTTGCGTGAGCCCGGACTTTCAATTCCATCTGGTGATTGGTCATCAATTCTCCTTTTCAATCCAGGTGGATCTAGCTCTCCAGCCCTTTACATATTTGCCCCATTTTTACTGTACTTACTTATAAGTTTAATATCTTCCGATCAACGTAAATCAGCAAAAGTTTCAATGGTAGCAATTGCAGTCTCTGCGACATTGAGCTCTTACTTTATAGATGGAAATGGCAGCAGCTCTCAAAGAGTTTGGAGTGCACCATTAATAATTTTTGCCCAGATACTTGCCCTGTTATCAATTTTTGCAATTGCAGAGAGAATTCTGCCTCAACTTAGAAGTTCAAATTTTGGTTTCAAACATATCGCATCAGCCGCTACCGTAGTTGCAACTATTATTTCGATGGTTTTGATTACTACTTGGACAACTACTGTTGGAGCAAATTCATTAGTTAAAGCTAATCAAGAAGAAGTTATCCCAGCATTCATAACTGATTTAGCAAGTACAAATGAGAAGCCAAAAACACTGGTGATCCGGAAAAGCCCAAAACAATTGCAATATTTCGTTACTCGGGGAGAGGACTTAAAATTAGGAGATCCAGATATTGCAAGTAAAACCCCGGACCAAGTTCATAATTCAATTGTAGATTTAGTAAACGGTATTGGCGCAAATAGTGGTCGAGTATTAGGTTTCTATGGAATCCAATATATCTATATGAAAAATCCTGCTGATGCTGGTTTAGTTCGGACAATAGACGGTATCGGTGGCTTTACAAGAAGTTCTGCGACTAAAGATGGAGTTGTCTGGAAAGTTAATAACTCACTTGCACGGGTTACTTATTTAAATAATAACGGAAAGTATTTTCCAATAAATCTTGATGATACTCCTATTGCCTATGTACCTGGAGATGGCGTAATAATTTTGGCTGAGAAATTTGATAAGCATTGGGAACTATTATTAGAGGGAAAGTTAATTAAAGCCAGTGAGAATCAATACGGTTTGCCAGAATTTAAGATTCCGAGCAAAGGAAACATCTCATTAGTACATAATGGGACAAGCCGACGTGCGTGGGTTTCTTTACAACTAATAGTCATAATTACCGTAATTATTTTAGCTTTGCCATCTGGGCGTAAGCGACGAGAGGTCCCACTTGAGGAACTAACATGAAGAGAAATCTTTCACATTTGAGTAAACGTAAATTTCGCCAAGAAATAATACTTTTCCCTTTGGTACTTATACTCCT
>JAPLBB010000001.1 GCA_026392945.1 Actinomycetota bacterium
CCGTCATTTTTCATTAACCGCAGATGGTGGCTCACGCGGTAATCCTGGCCCTGCTGGTTATGGATCAGTTATAACTGAAAACGGCAAAATCATTGCAGAGCTCTATGACTTCATAGGAATTGCAACTAATAACGTTGCTGAGTACTGCGGACTCATTGCTGGTCTAACTGCCATTAACGCACTTGATCCACAAGCAAGCGTTGACGTGAAGATGGATAGCAAGTTAGTAGTAGAACAGATGTCGGGCCGTTGGCAGATTAAGCATGCAGATATGCGAAAACTAGCCAGTGATGCCCGTTCTGCCCACACTGCAGCCCTTGTTAACTACACCTGGATTCCACGTGATGAAAACTCACATGCCGATCGCTTGGCAAATAAAGCCCTTGATCAAGAGGCTGGTGGGACAGAGATAGTTCTGACCCAGAAGAACTATTTAACTGAGCGTTTATTAACAAAGGAAGTATCTACGACGGTTTTTCTCATCCGCCATGGAGAAACGCCACTGACCCCACTCAAGAAGTTTTCAGGAGATGGCCCACTCAACCCCGAATTAACAGAGCAGGGCTTAGCCCAGGCCGAGCTCGTTGCTAAAGCTGTTGCCGAATTAAATCCTGAAGTAATTATTGCTTCACCGCTTAAGCGCACAACACAAACTGCAGAAGTTATTTCAAAAGCAACTGGTCTACCTATCGTTTTTGAGGATGCTTGGATTGAATGCTCATTTGGTATCTGGGATGGAATGTCTATAGATGAAGTAAAAGAGCGCTATCCAGCTGATTACAACTCCTGGCTCTGCTCTACTGGTTTTGCACCGCCCGAAGGGGAGTCCTACGACAGTGTCTCGGTGCGTATTGATGAAGCACTTGAGAAAATCGTTGCCATGTATCCGGGACAGCGCGTTGCAGTCATCACTCATAATGGCACGATCAAAACGGCGGCCAAACTAGCAATAGGCGCTCCTGCTGACTCAATCTTTCACATAGACATTGGACCATGCTCGATCACGACGTTATCGATTTGGCCAAGTGATGGCCTGCGGGCAGTGCGTAGCCTTAACGAAGCGGCCCATTTACACTAAGAGATTAGGCGAGTTTGCCCTTTACCTCTACGTAGGTAGTTCCGGCATTTGAGAGCGATACCGAGAACTCATCGCCAGCCTTTCCTGGGCAGGATAAACCCCAGCCAAATGTGGTGCTGGCACCGATTGTAAGTGGCTCGGTCGGTGCACCTTCCATAATGTTATCGCCATCGAATATATCTACGCACTCTCCAGCGGCAGTGCTTCCTTTAACAATTAAAGTTGCAAGATCTAGCGCAGCCGTAGAGTTATTAGTAATCGAAACTGTGAATTTTTCATTGAGTTGACCAGGCAAGTGGCCCGATGCAAATTTTCCAGGAGTAAAGTGTGATGGAGATGAGAGCGTATAACTGACTTTATCGGGAGTAATTACTGGGTTATCAAAGCCACCCGTTGCTTGAGGTGGGGCCTGGGTAGGCTCTACAAGTGCTTGACCCTCTTCGGGAGTTAATGAGGATTGTGTTTGACCACCACCGCAGGCGGTAAGTAGAAGCACAGTGCAGATTGAAGCAATCACCTTGAAACTGGAGTAGATACTTGTCATTGAATGAAACTCCTTAGAACTCGCCTGCACCTCACCAGGGTGTCAGAATCAATAACGCGAGTATAGAGTACGCGCTGTGAACCCTAAATCTCCCCAAAGCCTAGAACCGATAAGTGTTGAGGCAATTGTGGGGCGCTCCCCCCGCCAGATTGCATGGATGCGCTTTAAACGCAATAAGGTCGGAGTTGGCGCAGCCATGATGAGTATTGCAATCCTGATGCTTTCTCTCTGTGCTCCAATAGTTGCCAAGGTGATAGGTGTTGATCCCGATACTCTTAACTTAGATGTATTAGATGTCAGCGGAATCCCAACGGTGGGCATTAGTTGGGATCACCCACTGGGATTGATTCCAGGTACTGGTCGTGATTTCTTAGCACAACTTCTCTATGGCTCGCGAATCTCATTCTTAATTGCAATTCTCACAACAATGACTGCGCTCACCATTGGTTTATTTGTCGGAATCATTGGAGGATATTTCAGAGGACGTATTGATAACTACCTAGGGCGCGTTACCGATTTCCTCCTCGCATTTCCAGCTTTTTTCATGATCGTTGCACTCAATCAACCTATGGTCGCCCGCATTGAAGAGTCTGGAATCGCAGAGGGCAACAGTGCACGCATCATCTTTTTAGTTTTCTTTCTCTCTTTCTTTGGCTGGCCAGGCTTTTCACGACTTGTGCGTTCACAAGTGCTCTCTCTTCGCGAGCGCGAGTTTGTAACGGCTGCAGCGGCGATGGGGGCTACGCGTTGGCGAGTAATTACTAAGGAGCTCATACCTAATCTCTGGGCGCCAGTCATCGTTGTTGTCTCACTCTCTCTACCGGGCTATCTGGCTGCCGAAGCGGTCTACTCATTTTTAGGCCTTGGAGTTCAACCCCCTGCATCTACATGGGGAATTCTGCTCTCTAACGCAACGCGCTATGTGACGGTAATGCCCAGCTTCTTCCTCATCGCCGCTGGCTCATTAGTGCTAGTGGTTTTGGCATTTAACCTTGTAGGCGATGCTTTACGTGATGCCTTAGATCCCAAGGCAGAGCGCTAAAACCAGGGAGTTCACGGCCTTCGTTACGTTTTCGTTATCCAAGGCCATACATATATCTAGGGGTTTCTGATTGGATAGCCTCAATGGCGTTGATTTCGCGCCCCTAATGAAAGGAAATACGTCAATGAGCAATCTCTCTGCTCTTCGTCGTGCCGTTGTAATTACAGCTGCAAGTGCACTTGCCGTCAGTACCGTAATGGTCGCTGGTGCAACATCTGCCTCAGCTGCAGTTAAGCCAAAGACTGGTGGAATTCTCACCTTCCTTGAGCACACTCCACGATTAGATCACTACGATCCGTCACGTATCTATACCGGCCGCGATTTAGCGTTTATGAACTCATTCATGACACGTACTCTCGTTGCCTATAACCCAGTCCCAGGGGCCGCTGGTGCAAACCTTGTCCCAGACCTTGCAACTAATACAGGTGTACCAAGTAACGATGCTAAGACCTGGAAGTTCACACTTCGCCCAGGTTCAACTTTTGAAGATGGCGTAAAAATTACCTGCGAGCATGTCCAATATGGTGTTTCGCGTGTTTTTGCAACTGATGTTATTACCGATGGCCCTGGCTACCTACAGGCCTGGTTGGATATTCCAAAAGATGGCGATGGTAACTCAGCATTCAAGGGTCCATATAAGAAGGATGCAGCAGGCTTAGCAGCCTTTAAGAAGGCTGTTTCTTGTTCAAAGGATAACCGCACAATTACTTTCCAACTCAATAAATCAGTTGCCGACTTTAACTACCTTGCAACATACGGAGTTATCTCTCCTGTTCAAGCTAGTAAGGACAATGGCGACAAGTACGACCTTCGACCACAATCAACAGGTCCTTACAAGATTGAAGAGAATAACGCTACTCAGATGAAGCTCGTCCGCAATACAAAGTGGTCAAAGGCTTCAGATCCAGTACGTACTCCATATCCTGACGAGGTTATCATTTTGTTTGGTTACGACGAAGAAGTAATCGACCAGATTATTTTGGGAGATACAATTCCAACTGCAGTGAGCTTTGGTGAGCCACTCTCAACCAACAACGATAAGTTCTTCTCAGATTCTTCTATGAAGAACCGTCGTATGAATAATCCAGATCCTTATGCTCGTTATTTTGCCTTTAACGTAAAGGCGATGCCTTGTTTGGAAATCCGCCAGGCGATGTATTACGCACGTGATGCAAAAGCGCTGCTTGATTATGCTGGTGGATCAACATATGCAGGTTCATATGCAACTGGTGTTATTAGCCCGTTGCTTGCAACTGACTATGCACCAACTAAGGTTGTAGGACCAGGGTCTGCCGACTTTATTCCAGAAGGAAATATTCCTAAGGCTAAGGCGCTTATGGAGACTGCAAAGACAAAGTGTCCTGCCGACTACAAGAAGGCAACAGAGACTGGACTCAAGATTGACGTACGCCAATCAGTTACTCTGAACGACACAATTCCAATCGATACTGCAGCATATGCACGTGCTGGAATTAAGGTCTCCTTTAACCCAATTAGCTCAGGCTATTACCCAACGGTTATGAACCCAGCTAAGCAGAACGACCTCTCAGCATCAGGCTGGGGCGCCGACTGGGCAAATGCTTCAACAGTTATTCCAGAGCTCTTCACCTCCTATGGTGGATTTAATATCTCCCAGAACTTAGGCGATCCAGCACACAAGGCCTTTGAAGATAAGGTCAACATCGCAATGAAGACCACAGATCGCGCCGCACAGTCAAAGATGTGGAAGGCATTGGATGCAGAAGCCATGAAGAACTTCTGGGTCCTGCCAACAATCTTTGGTAAGGCTCAGTTCGTCTGGGGATCACAAGTAGGCGGTGTGTTCTTCTGGGTACCTCAGGGCAACCCTGCATTCGGCAAGATGTGGATTAATAACTAATCTCACGTGAGAAGAATGCAATAAAAGATAAGTAGTACGAAGTAAGGTACTCCTGGCACAGATCACAATCTGTGCCAGGAGTATTTACTTAAAGCTGGCTATAGCTGCCAAGGGTAATCAGTAACAAGTGATAGGAGTACAGGTGATTAATTTTGTTGGCCGCCGCATACTCTTTGCAATCATCACTCTCTTAGCAGTCTCGGCCGTTGTATTTACAATCTTCTCGCTCTTGCCCTTTGACCCAGCCGCTCTCTCATGTGGACAGCGCTGCACAGATCAGATCATCGAAGGCAATCGAATCAAGCTTGGATATGATAAACCGCTCTATATCCAGTACTGGTTGTTTTTAAGTGGAATCTTCCTCGGTCGCTCGTATGGCACGGGCTCGGCCGCCTTTTCATGCCCAGCACCATCCTTTGGATATTCATTTAATGAAAATCGCTGTGTATCCTCACTATTAGCCGAAGCACTTCCAGTGACTGTCAACCTTGCTCTAGGAGCTCTCATCATCTGGCTCATTGCCGGTGTGAGCCTGGGATTAATTGCCGCCCGTTTCAAGGGAAGATGGCCAGATACAACCAGTTCTATCTTTGTATTACTCGGTACGTCACTTCCAACATTTGTTACAGGTCTGGCGCTCTTAATCTGGGTAACGATTAAGTGGAAGCTAGTCCCACTCTCTGTTATTGGTTATACGCCACTGTATGAAAATCCAGTTAAGTTTTTTCAATTCTTTATCTTGCCCTGGATTACCTTGGCAATTGCATATGCAGCTCTCTATACCCGTTTCACCCGTGCTGCAGTCCTTGAAACTTTAGGCGAGGATTACATCCGTACGGCGCGAGCTAAAGGCGTTAAAGAGCGCACAGTTCTCTTCAAGCACACGATGCGCGCAGTCTTTGCTCCCATTATTACCTTAGCGGGTCTTGATTTTGCCGGGTTGATTGGTGGTGCAATTATTACTGAAACCATCTTTAATCTTCCAGGTTTAGGCCGCCTTACTCTGCGCTCAACCTTTGAGTTTGATTTACCAATTGTGCTTGCCACAACAATTTTAGCGGCCGCGGTTGTCATCATAATGAACTTAATTATTGACATGCTCTATGCTGTCTTAGATCCGCGAGTGAGGATCTAATGGCTTACATTTTGGCAGTTAATGATCTCCACGTCACATTTCCAACCGATGATGGTCTGGTGCGCGCCGTTGATGGAGTATCACTCTCACTCAATGAAGGTCAAACCCTTGCGATAGTAGGTGAATCCGGTTCAGGTAAGACAGTGACTGGACTTTCAATCATGGGACTGCATAAAAGAGGTGCAACTCAGATTTCAGGTTCAATCCTAATCAAAGATGGCGATCGTGAGATTGATATCGTCTCTAGTAGTGAAGAAGAGATTCGCATGCTTCGCGGAGGAACAGTGGCGATGATTTTTCAAGATCCCATGTCATCTCTGCATCCCTATTATCGAATCGGCAATCAATTGGCCGAGGCCTATTTGGTGCACAACCCAGGAAAAAAGAAGCAGGCGCTGGCGCGCGCTATCGAGATGCTGGATCTAGTTGGAATCTCAGAGCCTGCGACACGGGCCGATGAATATCCTCACCAGTTTTCAGGGGGAATGCGCCAGCGTGTCATGATTGCAATGGCGCTCATGAACTCACCTCGCGTACTTATCGCCGATGAACCCACAACGGCCCTTGATGTAACTGTGCAAGCACAGATTCTTATACTGCTGAAATCTTTACAAAAAGAGTTTCATATGGGGATTTTGCTCATCACTCATGATCTTGGCGTTGTTGCACAGGTGGCCGATGATGTGAGTGTGATGTATGGCGGGAAAATAGTTGAAACAGGTACAGCCGATGGTGTCTTTTATCAACCCAAAGCTCCCTATACATTGGGGTTACTTAAATCCGTTCCGCGTATCTCAACACATGGCTCTGATCGCTTAAAAGCTATTGCAGGACAACCACCATCACTCATTAACTTACCTACAGGTTGCGCATTTGCACCTCGCTGTGAGTACTCCTCTCATGCACCCGCAGATGCTTGTGCAACGCTACGTCCACAGCTTCTTGGCAAGAGCCCCTCACATTTATCGCGCTGTCACGTCGATGAATCTACGCGCGATTCAATCTTTGTAAAGGAACTCAAGCAGGTGCGCCCATGAGTAACGATATTATTTTAAAGGTAGAGAATCTGACTAAGCATTTCCCCTCTGGTAGTAAGCGCATAGGCAAGACCGTTAAAGCAGTCGATGGAATCTCCTTTGATTTACGGGCGGGAGAAACTCTTGGATTAGTTGGCGAATCAGGCTGTGGCAAGACCACGGCGGGTCGCACCATATTAAAGTTAAATGAACCAACCTCTGGAACTTTAATTTTTGAAGGCCAGGACATCACCGATTTTAAGCCGCGAAAAATGCGCCCGCTGCGTTCGCAGATGCAGATAATCTTTCAAGATCCTTACACAGCACTAAACCCACGCCAGACAATCGGCAAGATTATTTCAGCGCCCTTCGAAATTCAAGGAATCGACCCCCAAGGTGGTTTAAAGAGTGCTGTTCAATCTCTCATGGAGCGAGTGGGATTAAACCCTGAGCACTACAACCGCTATCCACATGAGTTCTCTGGCGGACAACGCCAGCGCATCGGTATCGCCCGTGCGATTGCCTTAAAGCCACGTTTTATTATCGCCGATGAGCCAGTCAGTGCACTCGATGTTTCAATTCAAGCCCAGGTAATTAATCTGCTTGAAGATCTGCAAGAGCAAGATGGAATCAGTATGGTTTTTATCGCCCACAACTTATCTGTTGTGCAACATATATCTGATCGCGTTGCCGTGATGTATTTGGGCAAAATCATGGAGATTGGTGAAACGAATGCACTCTATGCAGCCCCGCACCACCCATATACAAAGGCCTTGCTATCGGCTGTTCCTCAACCAGACCCACGTACGGAAAAAACTCGCGAACGAATTATCTTGTCGGGAGATCTACCAAGCCCAATGAATCCACCATCTGGCTGTGTCTTTAATACCCGCTGTTGGAAGGCTAAAGATAAGTGCCGGACTGATATTCCAGAGCTATTGCAAGTCGGTAATTCGCAAGTCGCCTGTCACTTTCCCGAAGAGTAATTCATAATTCCTAACTTATATGTTATTAATTAATCGATAGAATCATCTGTTAGTTGCGCGCTTATCATTGTCTAATCGTAGGGGCTTAGCACAGGTGGTTAAATTCCTGAAGCGTGACCTTCACAGCGAGGATCTGAACCAAAGGCATAGGTTTTATCTGGCAAAACCTGCATTAACTGCACAGATGAACCATGGGCCCAAGCAGCAAGTTCTTTCACATCATGGCCCTTGGCGCGCAGTTGATCAAGAACTTGCGTTGAAACTCGATTTTCAATCTCAAGCACACCACTACCATTCTCTTCAGCAGAGCTCTGCCCAGGAGCATTGAGATGTTGCCATCTAGGTGCCTCTGTTGCCTCCTGCACATTCATCTTCAGATCAACAACATTGATAATTAACTGCAGATTGGTCTGCACCTGGATATTTGCACCAGGTGTGCCACCCACTAAATGTAAAGTTCCATCAGCATTAACTGCAGTGAAGGCATTGAGAGTGTGTGCTGGGCGCTTTCCTGGCTTATTTAAAATGATTCCAGTTCCAGGTATTACCCATGAACTACCAAAGCCATGAAAAACAGATTGAATCCAGGAAACTGCGTTGCCATCACTATCTGCAACTAAAAAGTAGGTTGTGTCGCTGCCTTCACTGACGGGGGCAATATCCACATCTGCTTTATCCATAGATATCTGGGCGCATCTCTTATCAATGTTTTCCTTCGACAAAATCTTTGCAACATTGACCTCAATATATTCAGGATCACCCAGAATCGCGTTGCGATCAGCAAAACCAGCCTTTTTAGATTCCACACCAACATGAATACGATCTGCCTCACTCAGTGAGGCCACATTAAAGCGCTCATTAATGAGCAGCTCCTCCATCAAAATCATTCCTTGTGTGGGAGGTGGCTGACCATAAATAGTGAGATTGCGATACTTAAT
>JAPLBB010000040.1 GCA_026392945.1 Actinomycetota bacterium
ACCGACCCGGCAGCATTAATCAGCAATGCCACATCAATTATTGCCGTAATCATTAGGCAAGAGAACATCAGTTTATTTGGTGCAAATGAGGTAATCACGGATGCAACCAGACCAATTATCAATAAAGGCGTATTTGGATGAGTGTTATTTAATAGCAAGGTTGTTGTGATTAAAAGAATAGAAACAATAATCCTTGAGTATTTTTTGCCTAATCTTTGCGGCAATCCCTTAATACCAGAGGTTAGATCTTGATCTAAATCTTTAAGCACATTAGCAAAGTGGGCGGCAACACCAAGTAAGGAGGCTGCTGCCATTAACCAAAGTGGTGGGTTTCGATCAGTTGCCACCACAATGCAGGAGGCTAAAGCAGCAAATGCAATTGCATATGGAAGTGGTGAAAGTAGAGTTGATTTGAAGTAGAGGTTGTATGAGATGCCCATCCCAACGCCAAATAGATAAATAAGTCCACCTTTAACTCCAAGGGGGCCGGCAATATTTACCACCACAGCAATTGGGGCAACAATCTTTATCGCTCGTTGTAATTGGGCTGTAGTAATTTGGCCACTTACTAAAGGCTTATTAGTACGATTATGTTTTAGATCATCTTGGTAATCATTTAGATCATTGGTGAAGCCAACTAGTAGTTGGCCAAGAAATACCCCAAAAGCTATGACAAGGGCTGGGCCTTCCCACCAAAGATTTGTGGCAAGTAGTAGTGAGGTAATTGTTACCGTCATAGTTGGCCCAAAGTGGCAAGCTTTAAGCAGGCCGATCAATATCCTCATAATCTTAAGGATACTAGTTGTTACTTACTTATTACCGATCGCCTTCTTTAAATCAATGTACTCCTCACAACTTGTGCCACAAATTGCCTTTATCTTTGCCAGATTACTTTTTGCAGATGAGGTTTTCTTTAAAGTCATAAACAGTTCACCTTGATACTCAAGTGCTCCCAAATGTTTTGGATCAATCTTTAACGCCTTGGTGTAGTAGGTACCAGATTGGGAGTACTGCTTTAGCTTACGGCTGGTGTAGCCAAGTAAATTATTAACATCTGCATTATTTGGATAACTCTTATCGGCACTCTTTAATGAGGCAAGAGCGGTGGTGTATTCACCAGAATTTATAGAGATACGGATTGCAGTTAACTCACTGGTTACAGTTTTAACTGTTGGCGCAGCTGTTGGGGATGGATCACTTTTTGTAGTCGAAGGTGTTGCAGCTGGCTGTGGTTTAGCCGTCTCTTGCACAGTTGGTGCTGGCACCTCACTGCCCGCGCCAATGGCAGGTTGGGGAAAGAGCAGCAATGCAATAAGCAGGGCACCTAAAGTTTTAGTAAACATAGGTCAAATTCTATATTTCATTTCAGTTTAATCAACCCATTCTGGTGTGATCTTCACTGGTACTTCATCCACAAAAGCCTCTTTGTTTACCCTTAGTTAATCACTCTTGGAAATACTTCACCACAGATCGACTGGCCCAAGTTTCATATGAGAGTTGACACTTCTAGTAGATCTCCTAGGAAGGCTTTTCCGAGCTTCTTAAAGTAAAAAGCTCCGCACCCTTCCGCGGGGCTTTTTATATTATTAACTTAAATAACAAAGTTAACTAGCTTTGGTGCAACTGCAATTACTTTCTTTATATTCGCACCAATCAAAGCTGCTTTAATCTCTGGGTTTTCTTTGGCTAATTTTTCTAGCTCATCCTTTGTAATATTTGGTGAGACATCAATCCGGTCTTTGATCTTGCCATTTATCTGCAGGATGGCAATTACATTATCTGCGCCAAGTAGTGTCTTATCGATTACTGGCCAACCAGCATTAGCAATCGCAGGTTTATGTCCCAACTTTTCCCACATATCTTCTGCCGTATAGGGGGCAACAAGAGATAAGGTGATTGCGATTGCTTCGGCTGCTTCGCGAACTGCTGCATCTTGTGCGCCACAACCAGAGTCAATTGCTTTTCTAGTGGCATTTACCAACTCCATAATTCTGGCAATTACTACGTTAAATCTAAATGATTCAACTGCTAACTCGATATCAGATAATGCTTTATGAGTTACTTTGCGCAGCTCTAAATCACCCTTCTTAAAATCTGCTCCGGCTTTGCTTGTTACATCCTGACTAATTCGCCAAGCACGGTTTAAAAACTTTAATGAGCCAGCAGGTGAAACATCATTCCAATCAATATCATCCTCAGGCGGGCCAGCAAAAACTAATGAAACTCTAATTGCATCAACGCCATGCTTATCTAACTCATCAGATAATTTAACTAAATTGCCTCGGCTCTTACTCATTGCCGAGCCATCCATTAACACCATGCCTTGATTTAACAATCTAGTAAATGGTTCGTTAAAGGTCAGCATGCCAAGATCATGTAATACCTTGGTGAAAAAGCGGGAGTATAAAAGGTGCAAGATCGCATGGGTTACGCCACCAACATATTGATCAACAGGTAGCCAGGTATCAACCGCTTTTTTATCAAAGGCAACATCATGATGATTTACCGATGTGTAACGAAGGAAGTACCAAGATGAATCAACAAAGGTATCCATTGTGTCAGCATCTCGTTTTGCTGGAGCATTACATTTTGGACACTTAACATTTACCCAATCAGGGGCTGCACCAAGAGGGGAAGATCCTTTTGGCTTTAGATCTAAACCTTTAGCATCTGGTAATTCAACTGGTAGTTGAGTCTCAGGTACTGGAACTAATCCACACTTATCGCAGTGCACAATTGGAATCGGTGTTCCCCAAAAACGTTGGCGTGAGATTAACCAATCTCGCAGGCGGTAATTCTTAGTTGCTTTACCTAATTTTTTATCTGCTAACTCTTTAATTATCTTTGCAATCGCCTCATCTTTTGTAAGACCAGTAATAGAGCCTGAGTTAATAACTTTTCCATCTCCTGCAGTTGCAACACCTGTTGTATTTGGATCTTCTAGACCAGTATCAATTACAACTCTTACCGGTAATTTCATTGCCCGAGCAAAATCTAAATCTCGCTGATCATGGGCAGGAACAGCCATAATGGCGCCCGTTCCATAATCTGCTAATACATAATCAGATGCCCAGATTGGAATCTTCTCGTTATTTACTGGATTAATTGCATAGCGATTTAAGAAAACACCGGTTTTAACTCGATCAGTTGCAAGCCGATCAATATCAGAGTCTGCCTTTACTGAATCTAAATACTTTTTAAACTCACCCTCAACCGAACTTCCGGCAACTAACTTTGCAGCTAGCTCTGAATCTGCGGCCACCACCATAAAGGTTGCGCCATATAAAGTGTCAGGACGAGTTGTGTAAACAGTTATCTTTTGATCAAAATCTTCAACTGCAAAATCAACCTGGGCGCCAGTTGAACGGCCAATCCAGTTGCGCTGCATTAGCAATACTTTTTCCGGCCAGGCACCTTCTAGTTGATCCATGTCATCAAGTAGGCGATCTGCGTAATCGGTAATCTTTAAATACCATTGGTTTAACTTCTTCTTTGTTACCGCGCTGTCACATCTCTCACATAGACCTGCAACTACCTGCTCATTTGCCAATACAGTCTGACAATCTGGACACCAATTAACTGCAGAGTCTTTGCGGTATGCCAAACCTTTTTCAAACATCTTAAGAAATAACCATTGATTCCATTTGTAATACTCAGGATCACAGGTGTAAAGAGTGCGATCCCAATCAAATGAACATGCATATCTGCGCATAGAAGCTTTTTGAACTGCAATATTTTCATAGGTCCAAGCCCGCGGATCTGCATCTCTTTTTATTGCCGCATTTTCAGCCGGTAGACCAAATGCATCCCAACCAATTGGGTGCATTACGTTAAAACCTTTTTGAATCCAATATCTTGCGATCACATCACCTAATGCATATGCCTCAGCATGTCCCATGTGTAAGTCTCCTGATGGATAAGGAAACATATCCAATACATATTTTTTAGGACGAGCATCATCTGCTTTGCCGGATTTAAATGGCTCTAACTTGTCCCAAATTGGCAGCCACTTATCCTGCACCGCCTTAAAGTCATACGCCTCATGCATTTTTTATGACCAACTAACCTTGGTTAACTCTTCACTTACCTGCCACAAATTCTTCGCTAATGACTTGTCATAAGCAAGCGCCCTTGCCCTAGTTAACTTAGGAGTTCCGCGCATCTCCATCAAACCATTTGGTCCGATAAAGCTGGCACCAATTAATTCAGGGTAAACACAGGCTGCAAGTGTTGGTAGTGCGCCTTGGGATGCTGGCTGGGCTAACACTTTATTGATTGCCATCGTAATTTTTTCCTCAACCGCTGCGCCTCTCATCTGGGAGGCAACTGCTTGCAGATTAGTATCTGAGTAACCAGGGTGAACTGCGATTGGAATAAATGACCAATTGTTTTGAATTCTAAGCCGTTCAACCTCGGCAACAAATAACAGGTTTGCTAACTTGCTTGCGCCATATACTGGCCACTTTTGGTACTTACCAATTCCTAAACACATATTTCTAATCGTCTCAATATTATTGTCGCCAAAATTTCCCATACGGTGGGCAAAGCTTGAAACCACAACTAAGCGATCTTTAATCTGATTTTTAATTAAACCAGCAAAGGCAAAGTGTCCTAAATGGTTTGTGCCCATCTGAAGTTCAAAGCCATCAACTGTTTTGGTAAATGGTGTTGCCATCACACCTGCATTTAAAACCACCACATCAAATGGGGTATTAATACTTGCGATGGCTTTTCTAACCGTTGAAAGATCGGTTAGATCCATAATTAAAGATGAAACTAATCCTGGGCCAATCTTTTTTATTGCCGCTTTTGCTTTCTCTTCACTACGAGCAGTAATTACTACCTGGGCATTTCTACGGGCTAACTCAGTTGCAGCAGCTAAGCCAATACCTGAGGTGGCGCCGGTAATTAAAAATCTTTTGCCGGTTAAATCAGGGATATCTTTTGCGCTCCAGCGATCTGGAATGGTTAACACCTTCACCATGATCGCTCCTTCTTTATTGATCTTTACGTGGAGCTGAGGGGAGTCGAACCCCTGACCCCTTGCATGCCATGCAAGTGCGCTACCAGCTGCGCTACAGCCCCGCTTACTTACGAGTGCTGACCCTATCCAATTAAATGGTGAAGATCTAAATCTATGCCTGAGTGATTGCCTTCCTCGGCTTAACTTTGCGTGGTAGGTTTTCGATATGAGCACACCTACCGTAAAAATCAGCAAAGACCAACATGTTTGGGCATTTAAAGCCGACATGCAACCAGTTGTAACAGTTGATCCAGGAACTGTAATAGAAATAGAAACATGGGATTGCTTTACCGGTCAGGTGCAAAGTGAGAGCGACACATTAGAAAAATTAGATTTAGCCAGAATTAATAGCGCCACCGGACCAATTGCAGTTAAAGGTGCGATGCCTGGTGATTCAATTTCAGTAACTTTGATTGATATCAAGCCAGGACCACAAGGTGCTGGAATGGTAATTCCAGAGTGGGGCCAATTAATTCATAAGGCAAAATCACCAACTACTAGAATTTTTAAAGTAGAAGGCGACACCATCACGATGGTCTCTAATGGTGTGACATTTCCTAAGCGCCCAATGTTTGGTGTGATTGGTGTTGCTCCTGCAAGTGGTGAGATTCCAACCTTTGCCGCTGATCGTCATGGTGGAAATATGGATGATAATCAAAATGGCATTGGCGCAACTATTCACTTACCAGTTTTTCAACCAGGTGGTCAGTTAGCAATTGGTGATATGCATGCATCAATGGGTGATGGTGAAATATCAGGCACTGGTGTTGAAATTGGTGGTATTGGAATTATTAAAGTTGATTTGATAAAAGGAAAAGCTGCTGGTTGGCCAGTTACGGAAACAAAAGATTCTTGGATAACACATGGCACAACCGCTGACAATATTGATGATGCATTAAAAAATGCAGCAGAGGAAGCAGCTAAATTATTAGTTGATGAGTGGGGCTTTACAATTGAGGATGCATTTATATTTTTATCAGTTGCCGGCGATCTTGGAATCGCCCAATACTGTCATCCATCCCCAGGTAGTGTGATTGCCAAGATGCGGGTGCCAAAGATTTCTCGTGCGCCTAAGCCGTTTAAAATATAACAAACACGCTTAGAAGATACCTAGGACTACCTGAGAAAACCTGCAAAACTTCTTCTAATGCTTTCAGAGATAGCTCTGAAACACTAGGAAAGAGGTTGAGCCTTGGCACAACTAGAACGTAATGCGGTTGGACTACGCGAAGTAGTTTTCCAATCAATCTGTTGTATGGCACCGGCTGCTGCAATTGCAGCATCCATTCCCTTTGGTTCCCCATTAGCAGGTGGAGCACTACCACTTGCAGTTATCTTTGCATTTGTTGGAATTTTCTTTACAGCATCCAGTATCGGACAGCTTGCAGCGCACATTCCATCAGCCGGATCAGTTGCAACTTATAGCGCAGTTGGTTTGCGTCCATGGGTTGGATTCTTAGTTGGTTGGGCATATGCCGCTGTAGAAATCTTGATCGTGCCACTTGTTATGTTGCAACTTGGTTACACAGTTGCTGGTGAGTGGAACTCTGAGAATTCATCATTCTCTACCGGTAATTGGTGGATCTTTACCACCCTTGGCACATTACTCGTTGGTTTCTTGGTTTACCGTGGAGTTCGTACCTCAGCTAAAACTGGTGTAATCCTTGGTGCTATTGAAATCTCTGTATTCGTGTTATTCGGGCTTTACTTAATTGTTAAAGCTGGCGGAGATAACGATCTAGCAGTATTTTCAACAAAGTATGCAAATGCTGAAGGATTTACTGGTTGGTCAGGCGTTATTGCCGGATCTGTCTTCTGTCTTCTAGCATTCGCTGGCTTTGAAGCAGCAGCCCCACTTGCTGAAGAGACTGAAAATCCTAAGAAAAATATTCCTAAAGCAGTAATGATTGCAACAGTTTCAATTGGTGCACTTTATGCACTAACTACATATGCTGCTGCGATTACATTTGGTCCAGAAAAGTTCAAAGATTTCGCTGGTTATAACAATGGCGTGCCTTGGGATGGTTTAGCAAAGGGTGTTGGAACCATATTCTGGTTACTAGTCCTATTTGCGATCATTAACTCAACAATTGCTAATGCAAACGGTGGCGCTAACGTGTTCACTAGAACTGCATATGCTTTTGGCCGCGCTGGTGTTTTCCCAGGTAAATTGGCTGAGCTTGATCCAAAATACAAGTCACCACGTAATGCTGTTCTACTTCAATTAGTTGTTGGTCTTGCACTAGCCCTTGGGCTTGGTGCGAAATACACACCTCAGACAGCATTCGGAATTGTCGCTACTGGATTAGTAGTAGCAATTGTTCCGGTTTATATGATTGCTAATCTTGCTTGCGTTGGGTATTTCACAAAGCATCGCAAAGAAGAGCGTCACCCTTTACTTCATATCTTGGTTCCAATTGTTGGATTCCTGTTCTTAATTCCTGGCTTCTTTAATGCAGCTGGAATTACTGGAGTACCTGGATTGAAGTTTATTGTGGCACTTTCATCACCGCTAACTCTTGGTGCATATGCAATGGGAGTTTGGATACTGCTTGGTTTTGTAACACTTGCTTATCTAAGCAAAAATAAGCCAGAAGCAATCAAGGCGGTAGCAACAATTCACGTATAACCAATTAAATAAAAAGCCCGTTCACTAGAAATAGTGGGCGGGTTTTTTAATTTACCGCGTCATCTCCAAAGACCGGCTCAGGTAGTGAGCCCGCGTTATGTTCTGCTAAATACCATCTAGAGCCGGTGTGATGCTTAGTTAATTCCAATATTGACCAACATGCATTTGATAGGCCACCGATTACACCCCACTGCGCAATAGGTAATTTAAGAATTGAACCTAAAACACTTCGAACTGTGCCACCATGTGTCACAAAAACAATGGTTCCAGAAAAGTTTGTGGTCTCTTTCTCAATTACTGCAACCGCCCGCTTAGCCACATCACTTCTTCGCTCACCAGTGACTCCAGCCGGTTCATCTCCGCCTTCATACCAATTAGCAAATAATTCACCATGAGTTGCTCTATTTTCAGAAGCTAATTTGCCCTCCCAAAGTCCACCATCTGTCTCGCGCAAATTTGGATTTATTTCAATCTTTATATCGGTCAAGCCGGCAAGTGGTGCCGCAGTTTCTTGTGCTCTAATTAAATCACTGGAAATAATTCGATCTGGTCGAAGTGCTGCTAATACCTTTGCTGCCTCACTTGCTTGATAATGTCCAACTTTATTTAGCGGAATATCAGAGTGACCTTGAAAACGGTTTTCGACATTCCAATCAGTCTGACCATGACGCCAGAGAACTACGCGAATCGGTGAATCTGGTGTGCTCACTATCTAACTGCCTTCGCTAAACCTAATTCAATCTTCGGGCAATCATTCCAAAGGCGATCTAACATGTAGTAATTACGCAATTCAGTACTTTGAATATGAACAACTAGATCGGAGTAATCAAGAAGAATCCAGGCGCCACTTCCCTCTTTGCGAACTGGCTTCTCACCAGCTTCGGCAAGTTTTTTCTGTACCTCTTCAGATAATGCTTGTAGTTGCGGTTCATTACTGCCAGTTGCAAGTAAGAATACTTGGTTTAAAACTAATTGCTCAGAGAGATCAATTGCCACAATCTCATCCCCTAATTTGTCAGCAAGGGCTGCTGCTGCAATCTTAGTTAACTCAATGGTTCTGCTACCGACTGCCATATAACCCATACTCTCTAATAAATGTGACTACCTTTGCTGGTAGTAAATTACTTACATTCTCACGATTTGCGATTGATTGTCTAACCTTAGTTGATGATATATCTAAAGCTTTAATCGAGATCTCCTCATACTCACTGGCAGCAGTATTAGGTCGCTTGATAACTAATACTTTCACAAGCTTTAACAACTCATCAGATCTATGCCATTTTTCTAACTTGGTAGCTGCATCTGATCCTAAAACTAATGTGAAGTTTGTATCTGGATAGATCTTCTTAAGCTCCTCTACTGTGTCGATTGCATAGCTATTACCTGCTCTTCTAGTTTCAAGTGGTAACACCTCAACACTTTGGCTAAGCCCCATCGCAGTAACTGCTAGATCTGCCATTTGAAATCTTTGTTCAGCACTTGCAACTGGTGGATGTTCTTTAAGCCAAGGATTTCCAGATGGGATAACAATTACCTTCTCAAATTTATTTGAAATCTCTTTAATCAGGTGAAGATGACCTAGATGAATAGGATCAAAGGTTCCGCCAACAATGGCGAATTCTTTATTTACTGCAGGAATAATTAATCCTTATCAATTCGAAGCACTATGTAAAGAAGTAGAAAGAGAATTGCAAAGGCGGTGACGCCAAATAAAACCGGTGACATCGGTAGTTCACGGGTAATCTCTTCAGCAAATCTCATGTGCTTACTTTATCCCCTTCTCTAGTAATTTTTTAAATCCAGCCTCATCCAAGAT
>JAPLBB010000054.1 GCA_026392945.1 Actinomycetota bacterium
ATCTAAAGAGTTAGATCCTGCACATCAAAGAGATGGCATTGCATTCTTTGTATTTATTTTGGCCCTAATCGCAATAGCTGGCACATGGTTTAAATTGGATAATCTGTTAGGCAGATCAATACATTCATTTTTGTTGGGCGGTGTTGGCCGACTGGCATATCTTGTGCCAGTTATTTTTGTTTACTTTGCATACAGACTATTTAAATCTCCCGATGAGTCAAATGAGCTCGGTCGAATAACAATCGGTACGTTGTTGCTGCTTACTAGCGCGACCGCGTTAATGCATATTATTAATGGCTCAACTGGAACCGGTGCGACAGCAATGCGACAGGGCGGTGGCTGGATTGGCTATGGAGTCTCTACCGGATTAGTTGCCCTTGTTACTGAAATTTTAGCGATCCCAATTTTAATTATATTTTTTATCTTTGGTCTTTTAGTTATTACTAAAACTCCATTTTCAAAGGTAATCGGGCGAATTGGCAAGTTATTCAAAATGGGTGGTGCTGGCATAAGTAATGCCAGAGCACGTAGAGCTGAAAGATTAGTAGATGAAGATTTTGAGGTCAGCGAAAGTCCACCATTTGAAACTCCATTAGTGAAGGACCTTGTGCAGGAGTTTGAACCGCAACAATTAGATTATGAGGTTGAGTTGGAGGATTTTGAAGAGATTACTCAAGCTGTCCCAACCGTAACTAAATCAAATAAGTCTGAACACTCTCGGCCTATGCAGTTACTTCTAACTTCAGATTCTAAGTATGAATTACCTCCGGCTGATTTGTTAAGAGGTGGGCCGGCGGCGAAAGGTAAATCAAAAGCAAATGAAACTGTTGTGGCAGCACTTAAACAGGTTTTTGAACAGTTTGATGTTGATGCCCAAGTTACCGGATTTATGCGTGGTCCTACTGTTACTCGATATGAAATTGAATTAGGAAATGGTGTGAAGGTAGAGGCGATTTCAGCGCTCTCTAAAAACATTGCGTATGCAGTTGCAAGCGGTGAGATCAGAATTCTCTCGCCAATTCCTGGTAAATCCGCGGTGGGAATTGAGATTCCAAACTCAGATCGAGAAATTGTGGCATTAGGGGATGTGCTTAGATCCTCAGTTTCTTCAAGTGATCCACACCCAATGTTGATTGCTTTAGGCAAAGATGTTGAAGGCTCATTCTTGTGTGCAAATTTAGCGAAGATGCCACATTTACTAGTAGCTGGTGCAACTGGTGCAGGTAAATCATCGATGATTAACTCATTGGTGGTTTCAATATTAATGAGAGCTACACCTGATGAGGTGCGCCTAGTAATGATTGATCCCAAGCGAGTTGAACTAACAAATTACGAAGGTGTGCCCCATTTAATTGCGCCAATTATTACTAACCCGAAAAAAGCAGCAGATGTTTTGGCTTGGGTGGTACGTGAGATGGAGATGCGGTACGACGATCTTGCCGTTTTTGGATTTAGACATATTGATGACTTTAACAAGGCGGTAAAAGCTGGAAAGGTAACGCCACCTGCTGGAAGTGAGCGAACACTAGAACCATATCCATACTTATTAGTCATTGTCGATGAGTTAGCAGATTTAATGATGGTAGCTGCTCGTGAGGTTGAAGATTCAATTGTTCGTATTACTCAATTAGCAAGAGCTGCTGGAATTCACTTAGTCCTTGCAACCCAAAGGCCAAGTGTTGATATTGTCACTGGATTAATCAAAGCTAATGTGCCATCAAGATTATCTTTTGCAACCAGCAGTCTTGCTGACTCAAGAGTTATTCTTGATACTCCTGGGGCAGAAAAACTAGTTGGCCAAGGCGATGGTTTATTCCTGCCAATGGGAGCAAGTAAGGCCGTGCGTATTCAAGGTGCTTATGTTTCAGAGCGCGAGATTGAGGCAGTGGTTAATCATGTCAAAGGCCAACTGCAACCGGTTTATAGAATTGATTTAAATGCACCAATAAAATCAAATGTTGTAACCGATGATGTTGGTGATGATTTAGATCTACTACTACAAGCAGTTCAGTTAGTTGTATCTACCCAATTTGGTTCAACATCAATGTTGCAACGTAAATTACGAATCGGATTTGCAAAAGCTGGTCGGCTAATGGATTTAATGGAAACCCGCGGAATTGTTGGACCAACTGAAGGATCTAAGGCTCGGGCAGTTTTGATTAACGCCGAGCAAATGCCTGATGTCTTGGAATCACTTCGAGGTAATCAGTAGTTCACCTTTGGGGTGAAAAAAATGGGTGAAATCTTAAATCTCCGATTCTTAAGCGTAACGTCCCCAAAAGAGGCCTCAAAAATTATTGCGCAATCCCTGCCTTCGGTTCTACCCTTAGACCTCCCCGAACAAGTCAGGTTAAATAGATGTCAGAAACTTCATCTCTACAGCAAGCCCGAGAGGCTGCTGGTTTAACCGTGGAACAAATTTCATCGCTAACAAATATTCCTAACGCTGTAATTAAAGGTTTAGAAAATAATTCAGTAGAGATTTGTGGCGGCATTGCGTATGCGCGCGGACACATTAGATCGATTGCTAAAGCGATTAATTCTAAATCTGGTAAGTCTGCAAAAATTGATGCAGATCTTTTAGTGGCAGAGATGGAAGCAATTCAAAGTTCAGATAGTCGGCCGATAATTGATCGCCTGGCTGAGAATAA
>JAPLBB010000069.1 GCA_026392945.1 Actinomycetota bacterium
GGTAAAGGCTGGAATAAGACTTGGAAAGCAAACCTCTAGGTTTTATTGAATTATTGGCTTTAATTCAATAAAACGCAGCATTAGTGATTGAACCTAAGTGGGTTGTGAGGGACTCGAACCCCCGACCCGGTGATTAAGAGTCACCTGCTCTACCAACTGAGCTAACAACCCGGTCTTTTATTACTGGCCGACCCTATCAGCGATTTACTGAGGGTAAATTCTTAAATGGGTATTAATGCTTTTTATAGCGGGCGTAGGAGGCGTTGATCTCATCTTCAGCCGCCTTATGATCAACCCAATCACCGCCATGAACTGCCTTATTTGGCTCAAGTGATTTATAAACTTGAAAAAAGTGCTTTATTTCCTCTAGCTCAAAGCTAGGTAGATCCTTTATATCTGTTAGGTAATCCTTACGGATATCACCGGCGGCAACGCAAAGTAATTTGTCATCGCCTCCTGCTTCATCACTCATTCGCAGCATGCCAATTACTCGGCAGGAAACTACACAACCTGGAAAGGTTGGTTCATCGAGCATGACGAGTGCATCAAGGGGATCACCATCTAATGACAATGTGTTTTCAACAAAGCCGTAATCATATGGATAACGAGTTGAGGTAAATAACATTCGATCTAATCTAATCTGACCAGTCTTATGATCAATTTCGTATTTGTTTCTTGATCCTGCTGGAATTTCTATCACAACATCAAAGATCATCGGTTTCATTAATACTCCTTCAGATCTTGTTGGTTACTTACTGCTTTAAAAAATGGGGTGAACGACGGGGCTCGAACCCGCGACATCCCGGACCACAACCGGGTGCTCTACCAGCTGAGCTACGCCCACCATGTTTGTGCGAGGGTAATGATACGGCAAATACCAAGTGATTATTTATACCTATTTATTACTGCAGTAATACCGCTTAATTACTGCGTGAACTAGGGGAGAAAGATTGCGCTGCGGTAGTAATCAAGCTCTGCGATTGAGTCCCGGATATCACCGAGTGCCCGGTGGTTGCCATCTTTGGCCGGGGCTGCAAAGTAGGTTTTAGGGTGCCACCTTCTGGCTAACTCTTTAATGGTTGAAACATCAATGGTTCGATAATGCAGATACTTATTTAACAAGGGTAGATCTCTGGCAATAAAGCCGCGATCAACATAGACCGAATTTCCTGCCAATGGTGATTTGCCCTCGGTTGGTGCGTATTTTTTTAGGTAGGCGATGATCGCCTCATCTGCTTTTTCAAGTGTTGTGCCATTTGGGATCTCATTTATCAGGCCAGAGTTAGTATGCATATCGATTACCACCTGTTGCATATTTGCTAATTTGGCGGGATCACACTTGATTACTAGATCAACACCTTCACCTAGAACATTTAATTGGGCATCGGTGACTAAAACTGCGATCTCCACTAAAGCATCATTTTCAATATCAAGCCCGGTCATCTCGCAATCGACCCAGATTAGGTTTGGCAGATCAGCACTCATATGCGCTAACCCTAAGCCCTCACTGGAAGTAATTCACCTTCCGTTAACCTAGCCGCCACCGCACCTCTACCCATTGCTGGCGCTTTTTGAGCATGATTTGCCTATGACCACCACCCAAAGCTCATACAACGGAGTGGTTCCAAAAGCTCGAGAGATTACAACGCAGCCACGATTTTCAGACAAAGTATTTAGATTTGTTGTTACCTCAGGTGGTTTTACCTCACTAATTATTTTAAGTTTAATTGCGGTCTTTTTATTACTGCAAGGCTTTCCAGTTTTAAGAGATATGGGATTTGGTTTTATTACCGGCTTTGAGTGGAACCCAGGAGATGTTGATAATGGCGTGCCGGTGCAATTTGGAATTGGTGCGATGTTAATCGGCACCTTACTTGTTTCAGTAATTGGTTTAATTATTGCTCTACCGATTGCAGTTGGTACTGCACTCTTTCTTACCTACTACGCACCTGAGTGGATTAAAAAGCCACTGACCATCACCGTTGATTTGATGGCAGCAATTCCATCTGTTATTTATGGTCTTTGGGGATTTTTCGTCCTCATGCCCCATGCGGTTTACTGGGCGAAGTTACTTCACAACTACTTAGGGTTTTTGCCATTCTTTAAGATGCCAGCTGATGTATTTGAAAGATCACCATTTATCGCCGGCATTGTGGTTGGCATCATGATCATTCCAATTATTACCGCAATTAGCCGGGAGGTTTTCTCTCAAGTTCCACTAGATCGAATTCAAGCAGCATATGCATTAGGTGCTACTAAGTGGACGATGATTCGCTCAGTTGTGTTGCCCTTTGGTTCGTCCGGTGTGGCCGGGGGAGCAATGTTAGGACTAGGAAGGGCGATGGGTGAGACCATTGCAATCTACCTAGTATTAAATATTTACTTTGCACCTAACTTTCAAGTTTTATTCTCAGCAGGTGGCAACGTTGCATCATTGATTGTCTCTAAGTTTGGTGAGGCTGGCGATTATGAGCTGCGCGGGTTAATGGCAGCGGGCTTAATTCTCTTCATCGTTACCTTATTAGTGAACTTCCTATCAAATGCAATTGTTAAACGAACCTCACGGACAGGCAAATAATGGCGACCATTGATTACTCATCGGTTAAGCCCCAAAAACCGTGGCGGTTAGATAGCAAGCAGTTAGCGATAAATGGCGGTGTCTTTTTGCTGGCAGTTTTATTAACACCGGTGGTCTTAAATATCACGCCACTAAATGGCAAGTTAGGTGCTTCATTTATCTTTGTAGTTTTAGCAACTATCGGTAACACAGTGTTATCAATTGTGCGGCAAGGTTTTAAAACTATCTCAACCTCAATTGCAGCCACTTTTATCTACCTTGCTACCGCTTTAGTTTTACTACCGCTAGCTAGTGTGTTATTTACCGTTGCTTCTAAGGGAATCACAGCAGTTAAGTTAAATACCTTTACCCAAGATATGCGCATTACTAATCCTGATGCACCATTTACGGAAGGTGGCGCCCTTCATGCAATCCTTGGCACCTTTGAGATTGTTTTAATCGCCACAATTATTTGTGTGCCGCTCGGTGTGTTAACTGCGTTATATCTAACTGAGATAAAGGGCAGATTTGAAAACTTAGTCAGGTTTTTAGTGCAGGCGATGAGTGGTGTGCCATCAATTGTGGCTGGTCTTTTTATCTACACCGTCTTAATTGTTACCTTAGGTATTAATTACTCAGGAATTGCTGGCGCCTTTGCGCTCTCGATTTTGATGTTACCTACAGTAGCTAGAACTAGTGAAGAGGTTTTAAAGTTAATTCCAAATGATCTACGTGAGGCAGGTGTGGCTCTCGGTGCTACTCAGTGGCGCACCGTTGCAATGGTGGTAGTTCCAGCTGCAAAGAGTGGAATTTTAACTGCGGTTATATTAGGAGTATCTAGAGTTGCTGGTGAGACTGCGCCGCTGCTACTTACAATTTTAGGAAATACTACAAATAATTTAAATCCATTCTCAGGCCCAATTGCCGCCCTTCCGCTATATACCTTCTCACTTATGAAGACAGGGTTAGATGTGGCGATCAGCAGAGCTTGGGGCGGGGCGCTAATTCTTTTAACTTTAGTTCTGATTCTTTTTATTACAGCTCGACTACTATCAGGGAAGAAACGGTGACAAGATATGGATACCCAACCCACCAAAATAGCGGGGCGGACTCAAAACCAGAGGGGATTACCGATGTCAGGTAGTAATCCAGTTAAATCACTGGCTGCAGTTGCATCAGGTGCCCGGGTTGCAAATAAGTTCACACCTGGTTCAGGCCTGGAAGCAAATGGTGTGCATGCTTGGTTTGGTAAACATCACGCACTAGCTGATATCAACTTAGAGTTTCCAGCAAATACTGTTACCGCCTTAATTGGGCCATCTGGTTGTGGTAAATCAACATTTCTTCGCACATTAAACCGGATGCATGAGTTTATTCCGGGGGCTGCCATGGCTGGTGAGGTATTACTAGATGGCCGGGATATCTATGAGCCAGGTAGTGATGTGACAAAGATTAGATTAAAAATTGGTATGGTTTTTCAAAAACCAAACCCATTCCCATCGATGACAATTGGTGAGAATGTTTTATCTGGTTTAAAGCTTGCTCAACTTAAGATTGAAAACAAAGATGAGATTTTAGAGGAGTGCTTAACTAGAGCGGGTCTTTGGAAAGAGGTTAAAGATCGCCTTGGCGCCCAAGGTGGTTCACTCTCTGGTGGACAGCAACAACGTTTATGTATTGCTAGAGCACTTGCCGTCTCTCCTGAGGTGTTACTGATGGATGAGCCATGTTCAGCACTTGATCCAGGATCAACTCTTCGGATTGAAGAGACAATCAGAGAGTTAGCAGATTCAATTATTGTGGTGATTGTGACTCACAATATGCAGCAAGCTGCCCGCGTATCTGATTACACCGGCTTCTTTTTATCAGATGGTGGCCCTGGTCAATTAGTTGAGGTGGCCACAACTAATGAGATCTTCTCAACCCCACGGGATAAGCGAACAGAGGATTATGTAACTGGCCGCTTTGGCTAAAAGTTCGTAACCAATTGTTCACCTGCTAGATACCTACCCTTTGGCATAAACACCTGCTTTGTTTATTTCGCACTCATATGTTTGCCTCTCATTCCCCATCAGATCAAACCTTGAGAGGAAATAAATGTCCGTTATTAATAAGCGTGGTTTTGTAATCAAAGCCACCACCGTATTTGTTGCACTTGCAGTATCTGCATCAGTTGCAGCTCCAGCACAAGCTGGAACTAGCATCACTGGTTCAGGATCTACTGCGATTAAGAATTTATTAGATGTATGTATTCCTGAGTACCAGGCAAAGTTTGCTGGTGAGTCAGTTGTTTATGGTGGCGGTGGATCAGGTGCTGGTCGTGCAGCCCTAACTGCTAACACAGTTGATTTCGCATTCTCTGATGGCGTTTACTCAGCTACAGATAACAAGCCAGCTGGATTTACATATATTCCAGCAACTCAATTCCCATTAGCTTTAATGGTTAAGTTAGATGGCTTTAAAGGAACTTTAAACTTGTCTCCAGAGACAATCGCAAAGATTTATACTGGTGCAATTACCAAGTGGAATGATGCAGCGATCGTTGCTGATAACACAGTAGTAAATGCCAAGACAAAGAAGAAGACAGTTGCTGCTCTTCCTGATACTGCAATTACAGTTTGGTATCGCTTAGATAAATCAGGCTCAACTGGAATCATCACAAAGTGGATGAATGCATTAGCTCCAACCGTATTTACCAAGAGTGGTGAAACTTTCAACACATTGATCACAGTTCCAGCTGGCACCTTCCAAGGCGGAACCGGATCTGATGGAGTTGCTAATGGTGTTGCTGGCAAAGATGGCTCAATTGGATATGCTGAAACTTCATATGCAACAGAGCGCAAGCTAATCCTGGCAAGTGTTAAGAACAACAATGGTGAGTTTGTTCAACCAACTGCAACAGCTACTGCAGCATTTATCAACGGCTTTACCGTTGGCGATAAGGGAACAATCACTATTGATTACACCAAGAAGATCAAGGGTTCATACACAATTGCTGGCTACACATATGCATTGGTTTATACCTTTGTTTCATCAAAGGATAAGTCAAAGCAAGCAGCGGTTAAGGGCTTCTTAAACTACGTATTAAATGATTGTGCAAAGAAGAACTCAGCTCGTCTTGGTTATGCACCACTAACCGGCGCACTGAAGGATCTTGCTGTTAATCAGGTAATGCTGATCGAGTAACAAAATCCCATAAGAAACCCCCGCAGCTTCCTAGGGTGCGGGGGTTTTTTATTGGCAAAAGGCTGCGTTGGCATTACTTAATTCAAAAAACAGGTCTATATTCTTAATATGGATATTGCATATAAAGTATTTCTAGTACTTCACTTCATTGGCCTTACCGGATTATTAGGTGGCCTGCTCTCTCAAATATCAGCAAAGCCTAAAAAGCTTGCACCCTTTGTATTACACAGCGCCTGGTTAATGATTATTGCAGGTATTGCCATGGTTGGAATTAACCAAGCGATGCACGCAAATGATTCAACCGTAGTTTTGGTAAATCAGGTAACGGTTTCTATCAAGTCTCTGGTAATTGGTGCGATCTTAACTATTGGCTATAGCAATATTAAGAAGAGTGAGCTATCAACTAAGGCGTGGGGATTAATGAGCGGGCTTGCGGTATTAAATATTGTTTTGGCGGTTTTTGGAATATAGAACTGCCTAGGAGGTAAGTTAATTCAGTGAGAGCCTTACTTCTAAATATTCCAGCATTTTTTGCCACCACCTTTTTATTAGCGATCGTGCCTGGCCAGGGAGTGGCGATGGTGCTGCGTCAGTCGATCTTAGGTGGACGCAAAGCTGCGTTTTACTCGGTAATTGGAAATAGCACTGGCTTATTTATTTGGGGAAGTGCTAGCGCAGTTGGCTTGTCGGTGATCTTTGCGCAATCACAGACTGCCTATTCAATTTTAAAATGGTCTGGTGTGGCATTTCTATTCTTTCTCTCTATCCAAACCCTTTTGACCTTAAGAAATGTGCATGGCAAATTTGATTTAAACTTGCCAAGTAAATCATCACCATGGGCAGCATTTCGATTAGGTCTGATTACTAATTTAACAAATGTTAAGGCGGCAGTTTTTGCAGTCGCCTTTATTCCAGAGTTTGTGCCAAAGGATTTTTCCTTAGGTTGGGGAATTTTTATCTTTGGCTGCCTATGGCCAATTGTTTCAACCTCTTGGTATTTAATCTTAATTTGGAGTGTTGATAAATCATCTGTATTTATTCAAAAACCATTGGTGAGAAGAATTCTTACCGCTATTTCGGCGATCGGTATTGCAGGGCTTGCGATTGGATTAGCACTATCTAGTAAGTAGTGTGCGCCTGGCAGGAATCGAACCTGCGACCTAATGCTTAGAAGGCATTCGCTCTATCCGACTGAGCTACAGGCGCATTTGCGTGGTTTGCAGGGATAAGTCTACCGATCACAACAGGTAAGGTTTGCCCCTATGGCTGAGTTTATTTACACGATGAAAAAGGCGCGTAAGGCGCATGGCGACAAAGTAATTCTTGATGATGTCACCTTGATGTTCTTACCCGGCGCCAAGATTGGTGTGCTCGGACCAAATGGTGCTGGTAAATCTACGGTGCTACAAATTATGGCAGGTATTCAACAACCATCAAATGGTGAGGCATACCTTTCTCCTGGTTACACCGTTGGCATCTTGCTACAAGAGCCACCGCTGGATGAAGATAAAAACGTTTTAGAGAATGTGCAAGAGGGTGTGGCAGAGACAATTGGTTTACTAAATAGATTTAATGCAATCAGTGAAGAGATGGCAAACCCAGATGCTGATTACGACAAATTATTAGCTGAGATGGGAGTTCTGCAAGAGCAGTTAGATCATCGAAATGCTTGGGATTTAGATTCACAATTAGAGCAAGCGATGGACGCACTTCGTTGCCCACCTCCTGATGCTGATGTAAAAGTATTATCAGGTGGAGAGCGACGCCGGGTAGCACTTTGTAAATTACTACTTCAAAAACCAGATCTACTATTACTGGACGAGCCAACTAACCATTTAGATGCAGAGTCTGTGTTATGGCTTGAGCAACATTTAAGTAAGTATGAAGGAACCGTAGTTGCGATCACTCACGATAGATATTTCTTAGACAATGTTGCGCAATGGATCTTGGAGTTAGATCGAGGCCGTGCTTATCCTTATGAAGGAAATTACACAACATATCTTGAGACTAAAGAAGCACGTATGAAGGTTGAAGGACAAAAAGATGTTAAGCGCGCCAAGCGATTAAAGGAAGAGCTTGAGTGGGTAAGAATGAACTCAAAGGGACGGCAAGTAAAGTCCAAAGCACGTCTTGCTCGTTATGAAGAGATGGCAGCAGAAGCTGATAAAACTCGTAAGTTAGATTTTGAAGAGATTCAAATTCCACCAGGACCTCGTCTTGGTGATGTTGTAGTTGAGTGTGAGCATTTAGTTAAAGGTTTTGATGATCGCATTCTTATTGATGATTTATCTTTCACTCTGCCACGAAATGGAATTGTTGGCGTAATTGGTCCAAATGGTGCTGGTAAGACCACATTATTTAAAACCATATTAGGAATGGAAAAAGCAGACACTGGCTTAGTTAAAGTTGGCGAAACCGTAAAGATTTCCTATGTTGATCAATCACGTGGCGGGATAGATCCAAAGAAATCACTTTGGGAGGTTGTCTCAGATGGTCTTGATTTTATTAAGGTTGGAAATGTTGAGATGCCAAGCCGGGCGTATGTATCAGCCTTTGGTTTTAAAGGACCTGATCAACAAAAGCCAGCTGGAGTTTTATCAGGTGGAGAGCGAAATAGATTAAATCTTGCATTAACGCTGAAGCAGGGTGTAAATTTATTACTACTAGATGAGCCAACAAATGATTTAGATGTGGAAACACTTGGATCCCTTGAGAATGCATTACTTGAGTTCCCAGGGTGCGCGGTAGTTATCTCCCATGATCGTTGGTTCCTAGACCGGGTTGCTACTCATATTTTGGCTTATGAAGGTGAATCAAAGTGGTTCTGGTTTGAAGGAAACTTTGAAAGTTATGAGGAGAATAAGATCTCTCGTCTTGGCATTGATGCTGCCCGTCCACACCGTGCTACCTACCGTAAATTAACTAGGTAGTAAGAGGAAATTATGAAATACACCCATAAAGCATTTGTTCGCTGGGATGATCTTGATGCATTTGGTCATGTTAATAACGCCAAGTATTTAACTTACGCCCAAGAGGCGCGCTTTGATTGGGGTTGGTACTCCTTTGCTGAAAAGAAAGAGGAGCCAATTTTGATGGAGATGGTAGTAGCTCGTGCTGAGGTTGATTACCTAGCGCCAATTACTGAAGGTGGTTGTTTTTATGATGTTACCTTGTGGGTAGATTCAATTGGTACTTCATCATTTGTTAATGGTTATGAATTAACAAAAGATGGCGTGGTTTATGCCAAGATGAAAACTGTGCAGGTAACTATTGATTTAAAAACGAGAAAATCTCGGCCAATTAATGATGCAGAGCGAGGCTTTTTAACTAAGTATCTGGTTAATTAATGAAGACCAGAATTCACCCAGCCTGGATTGTTGCTGGTATTACCTTTGGCACATTATTTGCAAC
>JAPLBB010000041.1 GCA_026392945.1 Actinomycetota bacterium
ATGGCGAGAGATTGTTTGTCTTTATGGGAGATATAAAAGGGCTGCTTTGGTTTGTATTTACCAAGCTCTGTTGCCCATTCATAGTATCCAGTTACTGGAATTAAACAACGCCGTGATTTAAAGGCGCTCTTAAAGGTTGGCTTTTCAGCAATACTTTCCACTCTGGCATTAATTGCATTTGCCTGCCTACTTGCATTCTTTGCCCATGATGGAATTAACCCCCACCTTGCGGTATTAATACTGCGCTCTGAACCTTTTTCATCATCGCTATTAATAAATGGAATTACTGTGGTGGGTGAGATGTTCCAATTACTGGCAGTTACGGCATCATCCTTAAGGCCGGCCGCAAACTCAATAGCTAAATCTTCACCTGAGATATTTAGGGCGTAGCGACCACACATTGTGCAATCTTATCTAATTAAATTACTGCTCTCCTAGGAATACTGGAATTACGATCTCGTTGTAGTGCATAAAACCAGGCTTAACTGGTGCGTCAAAGCGGGCAATCCTATTTTCATCTGAGAGTGCAATCTTCTCTCGCTTTGCAGCGCTCCGTAATTGTTCAATCCTATTTTTTGTAACATCAAGTGTGGCCCGGCCTCGAAATGAGAGTGCAATACAGGTTTGCGTATCTAACTCTTTCAATTTAACTTGTGGATCATTTGGATGGGGCAGGTGAGCAAAGTTGCTGCCGGCTGGCATTACAAAGGAGACATACCAATCATTCTCTTCACTCTTTAATCCACTTTGCGCAGCAATAACGGGTGCGGTCATAGCAATTTTTTCAGCTGTTTTATTTCCCTTTGAGATATATCGAAAGAGTGAGGCAAAGGCGATACTGGCGGCTGATTCATAATTTGCCGAAACCTTAACCTGCGCTAATACACAAGGCAGGTATTCCCGTACTTCAAAATCAGGAAAGCTTTGCAGAACTTTATACTCTTGCCGCTTTGTCATAAATAAACAGTACTTGGTAATTTCATGGTGAGCGTGTTACGCACGCCTTCTATCTTGGTGGCCTACCATTTACCTATGAATAGAATCTTAGCTGCCACCAGATATGCCGTTGTTGTGCCGGCCATTGCCTCAATTCTTGGCGCATTGTTACTGATGGTGCAGGGCTCAATTGAGATGGTTCGAGTAATTATTGATGCGATCATAAATAGCACCAAATTAAAATTAACTATTGTTGAGGTCTTAACCGCAGTAGATGCAATCTTGCTAGGAACTGTCTTATTAGTTATTGGTTACGGCCTATATGAGCTATTTATCGATGAGGATTTAAAGGTGCCGGTCTGGCTGCAGGTTCATGACCTAGATGATTTAAAGTCAAAGTTAATTGGCGTAGTAGTTGCCCTGATTGCGGTGATCTTTGTTGGAGTATTTGTCGATATTAATCGATCTGAAGATGTGATTACCTTTGGCGTTGGCGCAGGAGCATTAGTTACTGGCCTTGCCATCTTTGCCTTTGCCACCAAGAAGGATCCGGCTACCAAAGTTTCTCGCAAAGATTTTGGAAATAAAACCCTTAAGTAGTTTTTTTACTTATTTAAAATACTAAGGGCTGCAACTGCGCTATCAAAGCCCTTATCTTCAAAGCTTTCTGCAAAGCCGGCTCTTGCCTTTGCTTGCTCAACAGTTTCACACATTAAAACTCCAAAGCCAATTGGTTTTGATCTACTTAAGGAAACCTGCATAACACCATCAGTTACTCCTTGACAGACATAATCAAAATGTGCGGTCTCACCGCGAATTACTACGCCAACAACTGCAGCAATATCAAAGCCTTCATCTAAGGCAAGTTGGGCAGCAAGTGGTAATTCAAATGAACCAGCCACCGTGCGCACCTCAACATTATTTATCCCAGCAGATTTAAATCCTCTAACTGCGCCATCGGTTAATGATTGGCAGATCTCTGGGTGCCAGGCGGCAGAGATAACTACCGCTTTTAGATTTTCAAATCCTTTAACTGATATCTCTGGTGCTTTGGTTGCCATTAGATCTCCCCTAGTATGTGGCTTAATAGATCACGTTTAGTTTTTAAATACGCTTTGTTATATTCATTTGCAACAACTTGTAACTTGCGCGCTTTGCAATTAATCCCAGAGCCAGTGAAAGCGGCCAATTTATCTGGATTATTAGTTAGTAGCTCAATATCGGTGATCTTAAGGCTCTTAAGTATTTCAATCCCATCAAAGTATGATCTTTCATCAGCGCTATGCCCCAGTGAAATATTGGCCTCAACTGTGTTCTCACCCTGATCTTGCAATGCATAAGCTTTAATCTTCTCAGCCAATCCAATTCCGCGCCCCTCATGATCACGCAGATAAATAACTAACCCTGATCCATTCGCCTTTATCTCACTCATTGCCTGCAGCAATTGGCCGCCGCAATCACATCGCTGTGATCCAAAGGCATCTCCAGTTAAACACTCAGAGTGAATGCGAACCAGTAGATTTTTCTCTTGAAGATTACCAAGTGCTAAGAGAGCATGCTCGGCAGAGTTTTTTGAACGATAGGTAGTGATCTTCCAATTTGTATCTGCAATCGGCAGATTTGCCCAAGTGAAATCAACCTTATTTGTTATCTCACTCTTTTTAATCTGCGCCTTTATCTGCGCAATAGAGATCTTCTTAATTGAGTGTTTAACTGCAAACTCTTCAAGGGATTGCCCACGCATCATTGAGCCATCATCATTTACTAACTCGGCAATTACCGCTGATGGATAGGAGTTTGATAACTCACAAAGTGCAATTCCTGCCTCTGTATGACCTGCGCGCTCATGCACACCCCCTGCTGCTGCCACCAATGGAAAGATATGGCCAGGACGTAAAAACTCTGGTGCTTGTGAATTTGGATTTCCAAGTGCGCGCAAAGTATTTGCTCGCTCAGCTGCGCTGATGCCAGTGGTTCGATCCTTGATTAAATCAACTGAGACGGTAAAGGCGGTCGCATGGCTATCTTCATTTCGCGCCACCATCATTGGCAGCTTTAATCGCCGGGCGTTCTCATCAGTTATTGCGCAACAGATAACACCTGAGGTGTGGCGAACCATAAAGCCAATATTTTCAGTAGTTGCTTTATCGGCTAGCAGAATTAAATCGCCCTCATTCTCGCGTGTCTCATCATCGGTAACAATTAGGAATTGGCCATTTTTAAAATCATTAAGGGCAGCTGTTAAATCACTCATGACTTATCCCCCTTACTTACCAATCGCTCCACATACTTTGCAATCAGATCAACCTCAACATTTACTAGATCTCCTGGCTGCTTACTTGCCAAGTTTGTCCGCTCTAAGGTCTCTGGAATTAACCACACAGTTACTAGATCACTCTCTGTAATCTCACCAACTGTTAGTGAAACCCCATCGAGTGCGATTGATCCTTGGTTGACGATGTATTTGCTTAACTGCTTTGGTACTTGAATATCTAATTGCAACCATTTATCCCCTGGTGTTAATGCCACCACCGTTGCCACCCCATCAACATGTCCTGCCACCATATGCCCACCCATGCGAGCATTTAATTGCGCAGCTAGCTCTAAGTTCACACCACTGCCCTCAACTATTTGTGACAAAGAGGTAATAGAAAGTGTTTGCACCATCACATCTGCAGTAAAAGTTGTGCCAGAGATTTCGGTAGCGGTTAAACAAACACCATTTACCGCAACTGAGTCACCTAATTTAATCTCACTAATTAGCGCTGGTGCGTTAATGGTAAAGATGGCAGAGCTCTCACCCTTACTAATTGCGCTCACCTTTCCGAGCTCGGCGATAAGTCCAGTAAACATCAGCGGCCACTTCCAATTAGATAGGTAGATTTAAGATCGCCAGCTAAAACCTGGGTACTAATGTGTTCAAGCCGTAGTTGATCATTAATCGATGAGTTAAGTTCATTGATATAAAAGGTTTTACCAGCACCTAAGAGAGTTGGGGCTTGGTAGATAATTACCTCATCAATTAATGAAGCTTTAATCATGGCACTAGCTAAGGTTGGGCCCGCCTCAACAAATACTTGATTTAGCTCTAACTCAGTTAACTTTGCTACTAATTGATTTAAATCCTTAGATTTAACCACCACAGTACGGGCTGCATCATCAAAAACCTTTGAATCCTTAGCTAACTCTTGCTCACCACAAATAACTCGAATTGGATTGTGGGTGTAGCCGTTGAAATCACCACGTGGGATTAGGTGTGGGTTATCTACTACAACAGTATTTGTGCCAACTAAGATCGCATCAGATTCGCGCCGTAATCTCTGCACATCAGAGCGTGATGCCTCATTGCTAATCCACTTTGAACTGCCATCACTTGCTGCAATCTTGGCATCTAATGTGGTTGCCACCTTCCAAATAAAGTAAGGACGGTTCTTGGCAATCTTTGTTAGCCATGCCCGATTGGAGTAAGCCGCTTCTTTACTTAAAACATTTGATACCACATTGATTCCGGCGTTTTTCAATTTTGCTTCCCCACCTGATGCAGCTGGATTTGGATCAGAGACTGCATAAACAACAGTGGTAATGCCAGCGTCGATAATCACTTGCGTGCACGGGCCGCTCTGCCCAACATGATTACATGGCTCAAGGGTTACCACCATCGTCGCACCTTTGGTGCGCGCTCCGGCATTGTTAATCGCAACCACTTCAGCATGATCTTTGCTACTCATTCGATCGTGAAAACCTTCACCAATTACATTGCCATCTTTATCAATAATTACCGCGCCAACAATTGGATTGGGTGCGCACTTGCCTAAACCTTTTTCCGACAGGGCAATGGCGCGTTGCATTGCAACGGTGTGATCCATTTTTACCCCCACTCAAAATTCGAGATTTCCGGGGTGGGTGCATGCGAGCAAGCACAAAAACGGTAGGGCAAATGCCTACCCTTTGTTGATTCCTCTCATCCGGACTTTAACCGTCGGTCTCAGAATTTCACTGAGTCAACCGATACCTGGCTGGCATCGGGTCGCGGACTATAACCGCCGGTTCGAAATTACATCGACCCCGGAAACAACAACCCAATGTTACTGCCGTATCAATTATTTTGCGAGTTTGCCTGAAAAGCTTTTGTTTTTAACTTAGTTTTAAGCCAACGGACCTAATAGATACCCTGATAATTGCGCAGCAGGCCGGCTTTGATTTCCATGTCTTCCTTTAAAACTTGAAGTGGCTTCAGTTCCACAGAGTGAAATTATTGCGCCCGTCCCACCAGGGTGAGAATTAATCCAATTAGTTAAGTTATAAACAGAGCCTTCAATTGCTGCCCAACAACTCTTTGCACTGTTGTTTGCCGCAACCTGCGCCATTGTGTAACCACTTGTAGTTGCAGTTGGTGTTGGTGTAGCGGTAGGTGTTGCAGCTGGCGTTGGCGCTGCGCCACGAAGCACATCACCAAATATTTCTTTATCCCCTACTGCAACTGTAATTGCAGCTTTACTCTTTGAGGTAATTGTGAAGTTATAGATACCAGCTTGGGCAAGATCGGAGTAACGAGCTAGGTATAGGTAATTAACTCGGCCATATGGCTCAAAAAACTTTGTGCGCTCATCAAACTTAATGGTTATAGGCGAACCAGTAGGTGGGGTAATTACCAGTGATGGCAATGAGCTGGTGCGTAGCGCGTTCTCTGGCTTCTTATCAACAATTAAGTATTGAACTGAGAGTTGATCACCTGATTTAAATTGGGCACGGAATGCTTTGGTTTGACCTGATTTAGTAAAGGATGCTCGAACTGCAAATGAGACTGTGCCATCTACTAGCAGCGGTCCTTTAGCTGCGGTGGTATCTGAATCTAACAAAACCACTGGTTGATGAGCACGGGCAGACTCACTGCCAATCACCATAACTGCCAGTAGTGCTGCTAAAAATTTAACCATATTAAATTCTACTTTACTCTCTTATTTATTTGAATCTTTAATTGGCACTAATTTACTTCCTACCACCATAGCTGCTCCGATTAATACTAGATTCTTAATAATATATTGACCTTCAAGGGTTAGGTTAAATGGAATACTGATAAAGCAGATCTCAGGGCGCAGGATTAATGGCAAAAAAGTTCCAGGCATCTGCAGCGCTAATAAAAATAGACCAATACGAATTAGCGGGGTGTAGAGCAGGCAAATACCAATTAACATCTCCCAAATGCCAAGAATTGGAATAAAGATATCTGGATCAAACCAGTAGATAGTCTTTGTGATCACATCATTAGCAGGTGAATTACCAAAGGGTTTAAGTGCGCCAAACCAGATGAATATTATGCCAAGGGATACTCGGAGTACGGGCAGTGAGATTTTACTTAAGTAGTTGATCAACAAGGTATCAAACTCTTTAAGATTAAAGTTCTTAAGATCCCGTAAATTCTTCACATTACCCCTTTTTCTTATGCCTATTGTAATTGAGATAAATTCTTAAGGCCTGAGATAAAAATGATTACGATAGGCTTTTGCTGTGAAAATGTATGAAGTAAGCCACAGATGAGTCAGATTACTGTTATCTATGATGGTGATTGCGTTTTATGCAAAACTTCAATTAATTGGCTCAGCAAAAAATTAATCTTCAACGCAATCCGTTTTCAAAGTGGTGATTTGGCAAGTTATGGTTTAACTAAGGCTGAGTGTGAGAAGCAGGTATATGCCATATCTGATAGCAATAAATATGGTGGAGTAAGCGCCGTAATCTTTTTACTTAACAAGCGAGGAAATAAAATCAGTAGCGCACTTCTTAGATTATCTGGGCCAATTGGCTCACTTGGGTATAAAAAGATTGCCGCAAACCGAAAATCACTTATTGTTAAATTATTAACTAGATTTATTGCAAAGATTACTTAGCAGGCTCTAACTCTGGAGTTGGCGCCGGCACACTTGGCGTAATTGCAGGCTCGCGCTCTCGTCTTACTACTCGATCTGGCTCACCAATCTCAGCCATTACCGCCCCCTTGTTAAATTGATAACCCTAATTTAATCAGCTTATCGATGGGTGTAAAGGTGATCATCACTAGGCACAGCTGTGTTTAACCTAACCAAAAATCAGGCTTATCTAATTGGCCAAATCGGTGTTTAATCAATCTATGAGTAGCGCACAACTTAAGCAGCGATTAATTAAATTGGTGCGGCTATACCCAATTCTTGCTCTATCTGTTCTCTTGCTCGCTTATCTACTAGGTGGGTTTAGTGAAAACGAGAATCCACTTATCCCACAATCGGTGGTCATAACCTGTTTATATCTATTTGGTGGTTTAGTACCATTATTTTTTATAATTGCATTTATTGTTGTTGGTAATGCCAGTGATAAAGAGTTCAGCAGTAATAAGCTCAACCAATCTAGATTGGTATATGAGAATGCCTTTGATCTTCCGACGCAAGTGATGCATGGTTATAAGTTGGCGATGATCACCGGCCGGATTCCCACATTAACTGGATTAACTGGAGATATTTACTCATCTGATTCATCTGCAAAATGCACTATTAATTCAGAGCATGTGCCACCTGTGACAGATTGTGAGTGCGGCTTTTATGCCTATAAGGATCTGACCGATGCTAAATTTGAGTTATCGATTAATCCAGGTGCATTTGTTTTAGATGTTGATCTTTATGGCATTGGCTTTACCTATCAGCGCGGTTATCGGGCAGAGACGCAGGTGGTTAACCTACTAACTACCCCGAAAAGATGCATGCGATGTCGAATATTGCCATCAGCTGTATTTGTAACTACCTACCGCTTAGGTTACGACGATATCCCTTGGTGGCAGTGGCAGAGCCGTTGTGTCATTTGTAGCAGTAGTTTTAAAGCTGAGGATAAATTAACCGTTGAACAGATGGCAGAAAAACTATCCTTAAAAATCCAATCTATCTAGATTTTTTAAGCAATCTACTTGCTCCACTACTCCAAAGCGCCCAAGCAACTAGTGGTGGTTGAAAAAACAACCTAATTAACCGCTTGGCGTCAGTATCTAAGCCAAAGGCATCAATCTGATTTACATACTGATTTATGTTGCCGGGAAAGATCAGGATGAAAAATACCGCAGCTAATAATCCAACAATGCTTCGGTAGCGCTTAAGTATTAATGCAGTGGTAATTAGGAGGACACCGAGTGTTATCTCAACTAAGCCGGATGCAACCACTACAAAATCAGGATCTAACGGCAACCAGGTCGGCACCTGGGCTAAGAACTCGATTCGGTTTGAACCAAGGTGGCTAGTGCCAGCTGAGAGTAAAAATGCGCCAAGGAGCGTTTGAAGTAAAGTTTTTATAACCGCCATAGGGTAAGTAAAGCCGAATTTTTACAATTTGGGACTATCTTTTGAGTATGAGCAAACCATTAACCGTTGAAAGATTACGTAAGACCAATATCTATGCTGGCATTTTGCACTTGGTGCAAATGATCGCAGTCCTCACCCTAAGTAGTGACTTCTCACTGCCAATAAATGCTACCTACATGTCAGGTCCACCAGGATCAACTTATGCTGCGCCAGTTACCTTATTTGAAACTCCAATTGGTTTAACCGTTGCTATCTTTTTAGGACTCTCATCCTTCTTTCACTTCTTAGTAGCAAGTGGCAAGTTTTATCCAAGATATTCAGCCGGATTAGCGGCAAAGCGTAATTACTTCAGATGGGTTGAGTACTCAATTAGCTCATCGGTAATGATTGTTCTAATTGCTCAAGTGACCGGTGTTGCAGATATCACCGCGATTATCTCAATCTTTGGTGTTAACGCTTCAATGATTTTATTCGGTTGGCTGCAAGAAAAGTATGAAACTCCAGGAAATGGTGGTTATCTGCCATATATCTTTGGTTGCATTACTGGAATTGTTCCTTGGCTAGCACTGATGTTTTATGTATTTGGCATCGGTGGCGCCGGTGAAACTAAGGCACCAGCATTTGTTTACGTCATAGTCCTTACTATCTTTTTATTCTTTAATTCCTTTGCCCTAGTGCAGCTGTTGCAATACAAGCAGGTTGGTAAGTGGAGTAATTACCTACGTGGTGAGGCCACCTACATCACCTTGTCATTGGTGGCTAAATCAGCACTTGCCTGGCAGATCTTTGCCAATACCTTGATCCCACCAGTTAGTTAAGTGATGGGCAACTCACAAAACCTGGCGTAGTTGCTAGATTTTGGCTCATCTCGCCCTGTATTCTTTGTGCTAGTTGATACTAATCCTTAATATCAATTAATTGGAGATGAAAAATGAATGAAAAAGATTTAATTAAGCTTTGGAACTCAATGCGCACGCAAATTATCATGGCGCAAATTGCACCTTCCCTAGTCCTAATCGGCGTATTCGCTCTTGCTGCAATGGGCAAGTTTGATACCGCAAACGATGGCGCTAAGTACTTAGCAGTTGGCGTAGCAGCAGTTACTGGAATTTTGGCAATCATTAGCCAATATGCAGCAGTGCGTGAGGGTGAAGCATTAGTAGCAGATCTTGCTAAGGTTTCTAGCCCATCAATACTCGCAAAGAAAATTGCAGAATCTCGTGGCCTACTTTCAATCTCAGCAATTGTAATCACCGGCTCCGGTGTTGCAATATTTGCCTTGGTTGTTTGGGCAGTACTCGGCTAAATAATGAAAATTGGATTTGTACTAATAGCAGTTTTTGCTTCTGTCGTACTTTTCCTCATCTTTAGGTATGAATCGAACAAAAAAAATAACCGCCCTCGGCTTACAGGCCGGGGCGGTGATTTTGAATAATTAATTACTTCTTACTACCACGCAGTGCTGCTTTAGATAAGAAGAAGGCAAATACTAAGGCCACCACAATTCCTGCATTAAGTCCC
Source organism: Actinomycetota bacterium (assembly GCA_026392945.1). Lineage (GTDB taxonomy): Bacteria > Actinomycetota > Actinomycetes > Nanopelagicales > Nanopelagicaceae > Nanopelagicus. The sequence continues at coordinate 9,777 of JAPLBB010000041.1, forward strand.
ATTTCAGCGATCGCTCGTCTAAAGGCTTCATCACTTTTGCCAGACTCAAGAGTTAAAGATGCACCCACAGTCAAGATGTGTCGAACCGCTGCGATTACGCCAATAATTAAAAACTTATCTAATTGATAAACACCATCGGTAAAGCGTGAGATTACAGTTCGCAGAATTTCTAAAATAATTACGATGAATAAAATGTCATTAACGCCTTGAATCATGCCGTTTGGAAAGAAGGGTACGGTTTGAACCAATCGCTTAATGCTAAAGAAAAAGGCGCCAACCCCAATAATCAGAAGTGCCAGGGCAAGGATTGCGTGAAATACATCCTCAATTAGATCGACATACTTAAGCGGCAGGATTGAGGTTTCAACCTCATCTACTTTTTTTAATTCTTTTTTCTCGGCCATGGTTAATGATAACCCAACACCATGCCAGTGTCGATATCCCACATGCCCCATTAGTTATACTTTTGTGATGGAAAAAGTAAAGGTTTTAATCATTATCGCAATTTCGACACTACTTATTTCCAGTTGCGCACCCGCTGCCGTTGAGGAAACACTTGGAAGCTGCAGTAAAGATCGAAGCGTGGTGGTTAAGAAACATATAAGTAACCAGATCAATGCAATATCAGATGGCAATTGGCAACGTGCCTATAGTTATGCCGCAGCCTCATTTCAAGAATCAGTCTCCATTGATCTATTTAAAGCGTTGATTACCAAACAGTATAAATTCTTAATTTCAAATGATGGTTTAACTTTTGGTCAGTGCACAAATACTGATCAAGGTATTAATCAGATAGTAGAGATTGATTTTCAAGGAAAAAAGCGCACCCTCTCCTATGATCTAACTTTAATCGGTGAGCGGTTAGGTGTTGTGGCTGCGACTGAGATTTCAGTAGCTGATGAGGTTGCAACCTAAAGTTTGTCACCAAAGCTTCTGAAAAACCCTTGCCATTAATCTATCCATAGTCATAGCCTTGCCACATGTATCAGCACGGGGTTAAGCAAACATTACGAGCTGGCTCAATTGTCTTTGGACTCTCAGCTCTCTTTCTATTAATTGCACCTGGTGTTTTTCTTGATCTACTTGAAGTTACTAATAACAGCGAGATGATCTGGTCGATGCGAATGATTGGGATTACCTTGGTTGCCCTTGCTGGAAACATGTGGCAGAACTCTAAGTTAAATAATGCAACCGCCCTTGGCTATGTTGGTCGAGTGATGTTCATCGCAGCTGCTGGTCTTGGCTTTTTAACTATCTTTATTCCAGTCCCGCTTACGCCATTTGCAATTGGGTATGCCGTCATTGGTTTTGGTTTCTCCCTTTCATATCTAATTAATCTAATTCGAAAGTAGTAACCCCTACACTTGCCCGATGCGGGCAAAGATTAAAAATGGTTTCGCGCCAAAGATCTGTGTGGCTTGTGGCTTGCCCTTTGAATGGCGCAAGAAGTGGGCAAAGAATTGGGAGCAGGTTAAGTACTGCAGTAAAAGATGTGGTGGTAAATGAATCGGATAATTTATGTTGGTTTTGATCAATTAAATTCAAAGTATGGCGCATTAAAAGCTGCTAATCCAAAGAGTGATCTAATTGGTTTAGTTGAATCTGCCCGGATGGTTACGGGAAGTAATTGGAATAAGGTCCGGCTTTACTTTCTAATTTCAAGTGCCCACCACTTTGCCCAAGAGTTAACTGCCGCCGGCTTTACTGTTGTTTATCAAAAGGCTGCCACCACTGTTGATGGCTTAAAGCAGATTAGAGCAGATTATGGCGACCTACCAATAATTTCTGCCACTCCTAACTCTTTTAGGTTAAGTAAATCACTAGCTGATTTTGGCGTTACCTTTGTTGAAAATGATTTCTTCCTAACCTCCAAAGAGTTATTTACCACCTGGGCAGAGAGCCAAAAGAGTTACTTAATGGAAAACTTTTATCGCGGGCAACGAATCCGGCTTAATATTTTGGTTGAAGGTGGAAAGCCAGTTGGTGGGGCGTGGAACTTTGATAAGGAAAACCGCTCACCACTTCCTAAGGGATATAAGTTCCCACCATATTTAGAACATAAGCCAGATGAAATAGATATTAAAGTAGCTAAGGAATTAGGGATTAAACCA
>JAPLBB010000044.1 GCA_026392945.1 Actinomycetota bacterium
AGGTGCACGTGGAAATATGATGCAGATCCGCCAAATTGCAGGTATGCGCGGACTTGTAGCTAACCCAAAGGGTGAAATTATTCCTCGTCCGATTAAATCAAACTTCCGTGAAGGTCTTTCAGTACTTGAGTACTTCATTTCTACTCACGGTGCTCGTAAAGGTTTGGCTGATACCGCACTTCGTACCGCAGACTCAGGTTACCTAACCCGTCGTCTGTGCGATGTTGCCCAAGATGTAATTATTCGTGAAGAAGATTGCGAAACTGATCGCGGTCTAACTCTGAAGATTGCTGCAAAGGATGCAACTGGCACATTAGTTCGTGATGACCATGTTGAAACTTCACTATTTGGTCGTAACTTAGCTGAAGATATTTCAGCTGGCGGAAAAGTTATCTTGACTGCTGGAACCGACCTTGGTGATCGCAACATCGACACATTAGTTGCCGCCGGCGTTGAAGAGGTAAAGGTTCGCTCAGTTCTAACTTGCGATAGCAAGGTTGGACAGTGCGCAATGTGTTACGGACGCTCAATGGCTGCTGGCAAGATTGTTGATGTCGGCGAAGCGGTTGGAATTATTGCTGCTCAATCAATTGGTGAGCCAGGAACCCAGTTAACAATGCGTACCTTCCACACCGGTGGTGCTCAGTTGCTTGGTGAAACTCAAATTACCCACGGTCTTCCTCGTGTTCAAGAATTATTTGAAGCACGTACGCCAAAGGGTGTTGCGCCAATTGCAGAAGCTGCTGGAACGGTTTCATTCCTAGAGGATGCAAAGGGCAAAAAGATTGTGGTCACACCAGAGGATGGCAGTGAAGCAGTTGCTTACCCAATTACTCGTCGCCAGAAACTTCTAGTTGAAGAGGGAACTCGCGTAACAGTTGGTCAGCAGTTAGTTGTTGGCGCAATTGATCCTAAGCAAGTACTTAGAATCTTAGGACCACGTCAAACCCAGATTCACTTAGTAAGTGAAATTCAAGAGGTTTATCGTATGCAAGGTGTATCAATCCACGATAAGCACATTGAAATTATTGTTCGCCAAATGTTAAAGCGCATCACCGTGCTAGAACCTGGTGATACTGATTTACTTCCAGGAGAGCTAGTTGAGCGCGGTCGCTTTGAAGAAGAGAACCGTCGCGTAGTTTCAACTGGTGGCAAAGCAGCTTCAGGTCGCCCAGAACTTATGGGTATCACTAAGGCATCCCTTGCTACTGAATCTTGGTTGTCAGCAGCATCATTCCAAGAGACAACTCGCGTATTAACAGATGCAGCTTTGTCTGAGAAGAGCGATCCATTACTTGGACTAAAGGAAAACGTAATTATCGGTAAGTTAATCCCAGCTGGTACTGGACTTGCTCGTTACCGCAATGTTCGAGTTGAGCCAACTGAGGAAGCAAAGGCTGCGGTCTATGCTGCTTATGATGAATACGAATTCACACCATTTGAATCACAAGGTTCAGGTGAGGCACCACTTCGCATTTAACGGTAGAACTTTTAACTGTCGAAACTTGATCTGGTTTTATATTTGTTTGACCTGAATAAATAGTCGCTGGTCTTGGCGAGAAGCTCAACCCTTCAGTTTTCCAAGAAATAATCTCTTTTCCGTCCTGATCAAAAGCAGTTAGGTCACAGCGATAACTTTGATCGGCTGTGATTCCTAAAATATTAAACTGCGAAATTACGTAGTAACCAGTCTCTGGATCATGAAAGGTTTTAGTTTTAACCAGATCATGAAAGGTTTTAGTTTTAACCATTTTAACTTCAGCGGGAGCGTATTTAGGAACCTTGTTTATATAGGAGTTTTCATCGTAAATTAAATCAAAAATCTGCGTAATGTTTGCGCAATCTGTTTTATTCTCATAAACACAATCTTGTACACCATTAACACTAAATACATTTGATTGATCACTCCACTGCAGTACCCCCCAATCGGGTGGTTCATTGGGGTTAGCAACTACATTCCAAACACTCTTTTGCCATAGATAGAAAACAACTGCATCAACGGGATCGCCAACCTCAGGTGTATAAACAATTTTGGCTGACTGGATTGGTTTAAATCCACCGGGGCCGAATGTCCAACCCAATTGCTCTTCATCAAGTGGCATTAATTTCATTTGTGGGAAAAGGTGAAGTGGCAGCTTCATATCAAAAGGAATAAGTCCAAGCCCTTGGTTGTATAAAATACTGGTGCAGTTTTCAGATGGCGTGTAAGTAAAACCATCACCAACAAGGTTATTTCCATCTTTTGTAAAGATTATCTCTCTAACAGATTCTATTTCCATCTTTTGTAAAGATTATCTCTCTAACAGATTCAGTGCCCTCTGACTGAAAAGTAAAGGAGGCAGATAACTTATTACCTGCATATTTACCAACAAAATCACCATAAGAGCTATCTTTTTCATAGTTTTGAAATATTAATGACCCCTTGATATCTGAATCAGATTGCTCTGAAATTTGAAGTAAAGAACTGCTGTTACCAACCGTGCCGTGGTAGCAGGTTGCTAAATTTGTATCATTAGGAAAAATCTTTGGTAATAAGACTGAGAAAATAAAGCCAATTGTTATTAATATAAATGGAGCGGTGAGTCTTTTATCCCGTTGCATGATTAGTGCTTAACAAACACCGTAAGTACAGCT
>JAPLBB010000020.1 GCA_026392945.1 Actinomycetota bacterium
CAGCATTAAGTGAGATTTTGCCAGTATTAGAAAAAGTGGCCCAAGCAAGTAAGCCATTATTAATTATTGCCGAAGATGTTGATGGTGAAGCACTTTCGACATTAGTAGTTAACCGTATGCGTGGCACCTTCGCCTCAGCAGCTGTTAAAGCACCAGGTTTTGGTGACCGACGTAAGTCAATGTTGCAAGATATTGCAATATTAACTGGCGGTCAGGTTATCTCTGCTGAAGTGGGCTTAAAGCTTGAGCAAATTGATATCGAGATGCTTGGTAAAGCTCGTCGCATTGTTATTTCAAAAGATAACACCACAATTGTTGATGGTGCTGGAAATAAGAATGATGTAGCAGCGAGAGTTACAGAGATTCGTCGCGAGATTGAAAATACTGATTCTGATTGGGATCGCGAAAAACTACAGGAGCGAGTTGCAAAACTTGCTGGTGGTGTTTGCGTAATCAAAGTTGGCGCCCATACTGAGGTCGAGTTGAAAGAGAAGAAGCATCGCCTTGAAGATGCCATCTCTGCAACTAGAGCAGCTGTTGAAGAGGGAATCGTTGTTGGCGGAGGCGCTGCATTAGTTCATGCTGCCGCAGCTTTAGATAATGATTTGGGCTTTGAAGGTGATCGCGCAGTTGGTGTTCGTCTAGTGCGTAAGGCATGTGATGAGCCACTTCGTTGGATTGCTGAAAATGCTGGCCATGAAGGCTACGTTGTAGTTTCTAAGGTTCGCACCATGAAACCTAATGAAGGTTTTAATGCTTACTCTGAGGAGTACACCGATCTTGTTAAAGAAGGTGTTATTGATCCAGTTAAGGTAACTAGATCAGCACTAGCAAATGCAGCATCAATTGCTGCAATGTTTATCACCACTGAAGCTTTAGTCTTTGAAACTCCAGAGGATAAGAAGGAAGAGGCTTCAGGACATGGTCACTCACATGGAGCAGGCGGACACTCTCACTAAATAAATAAATTAACTAAGAGGCCTTGTTCTCAAAGTAGCTTTAATCGATTAACATCAATTGGTGAAAGTTACAACGCTAGCCGTAGATTTCGGCGGCACTGGGATCAAGGCCTCTGTGCTTGATAAGAGTGGCAAAGTCTTAATTGATTTTCCATATTTAAAAACACCATACCCACTCTCACCTAATTTACTAATTTCAATCGTCAAAGATTTTGTTGCAGCAGATCATCGGATTAAACGAGTAACAGTCGGCTTGCCCGGGATGATTCGAAACGGAAAAGTTGTAGTGATTCCGCATTACATAAACAAAAACGGACCAAGAAGTGCAGTCGACCCAGCGCTTAAAAAAGCTTGGTATGGCTTTGATATGCAGAAGGCTTTGAATAGCAAACTTAAACTGCCAACCTTGGTTTTAAATGATGCTGAGGTACATGGCGCAGCAGTCATAACTGGTATTGGCTTAGAAACCGTACTTACCTTTGGTACCGGCCTAGGTAGTGCCATATTTAATGATGGCAAACTAGCCCCGCATCTTGAAATATCTCATGCAACCATTAGGTATGGAAAATCAATTGATGCCTGGATTGGTGAGATTTCAAGGCGAAGAATGGGTAATCAATTATGGTCAAGGCGAGTTAAAAGTTTGATACAGGAGTTATACCCAATGATTGTTTGGGATAAGTTATATATCGGCGGCGGAAATGCACAAAGAATAAGTAAATCAGCCCTAAAAAGTTTTGATTATAAAGTGAAGATAATTCCAAACTCAGCTGGTGTCTCAGGTGGGGTTAAAGCCTGGGATTTAAGAGCCTAGATTTCAACAGATTACTTACAACAGATACGATTGGTTATATGTCCGATATTGAATTAGGCCCTGGCAAGCGAGCCCGAGCGGCATACTCATTTGATGAGATTGCAATTGTTCCATCTCGTCGAACACGTGACCCAGAAGAGGTTTCAATAACTTGGCAGATTGATGCATATAAATTTGATTTACCGTTTATAGCTGCCCCGATGGATTCAGTTGTCTCACCAGAGACTGCGATTGCAATCGGTAAGGCCGGCGGTCTCGGTGTTTTAAATCTTGAAGGTATTTGGACACGATATGAAGATGCAGAGAAACAATTATCTGAGATGGCAAAACTTTCCCAAGATAAAGCAATTAAGCGAATGCAAGAAATTTACGCCGCATCAATTCAACCAACGCTAATTAAAGAACGGCTTGCGCAAATCAGAGCAGCTGGTGTCACTGTTGCTGGCGCGTTATCACCACAGCGCACAGCTGAATTTCATAAAGCAGTTTTAGATGCTGGTGTTGATATCTTCGTTATTCGCGGCACAACAGTTTCCGCCGAGCATGTTTCTGATAAAACTGCGCCCCTTAATTTAAAGAAGTTTATTTATGAGTTAGATGTACCGGTAATTGTTGGTGGCTGCGCAACTGCGCAGGGCGCTCTGCACCTAATGAGATCTGGCGCAGCTGGTGTATTAGTTGGCTTCGGCGGTGGCTCTGCACACACTACAAAAACTGTATTAGGAATCTCTGTTCCAATGGCCTCTGCAGTTGCTGAAGTTGCATCTGCTCGCCGTGATTATTTAGATGAATCAGGTGGACGTTATGTTCATGTAATTGCAGATGGTTCAGTAAGTACTAGTGGTGAGATTGCAAAAGCTGTTGCATGTGGTGCGGATGCAATCATGATGGGTTCACCACTTGCTAAAGCTGCCGAGGCACCTGGCAAGGGTTGGCACTGGGGCTTAGAGGCACACCATGGCGAACTTCCAAGAGGTAATCGAGTTCAAGTTGGCACTGTCGGCACACTTAATGAAGTTTTAACTGGCCCTTCAAATACCTCAGATGGATCAATGAATCTATTTGGTGCACTTCGCCGTTCTATGGCTACTTGTGGCTATTCAGATCTAAAAGAGTTCCAACGCGTTGAGGTTGTAATTCAGCCTTAGTAGAAATCTGTGAAATCACTTAAAGTTGGATAGTAAATAGCATTAATCATCAATTTAATTTCATTAAATCAAAATAGTTGATTAAACTTTGGCCATGAGAAAAATAACAAAAACGGCGGCAGCGGTTGCTGTCTTTGCTATTTTTACTGCTGGATTTTCAACAATTGCAAATGCGGCTCCTTCCAATCCACCTTCAAAAATTAACTGCAAAAAGACAAGTGCAAAAGGACATTCAGTAAAAAATATAACTCCACCAGAGGTTAAGGCACCATTTAAAAATAGAACATTTACCTTAAATACAAATTGCGGTGATATCGTAATTGAAGCAGACGGCGTAAAGGCACCTGTCACAGTGATTGCATTGGCAGCTTTAGCAAGTGGTGGCTTTTACAACCAGACAATATGCCACCGTTTAACTACAAATAATATTTATGTTTTGCAATGTGGGGATCCAACTGCAACTGGATCTGGTGGGCCAAACTTTAGTTTCCGCGATGAAAATCTACCTAAACCTACGGAAGCAAATTATCCAGCCGGTGTTGTAGCTATGGCTAACAGCGGTGTAAATACAAACGGTAGTCAATTTTTTATAGTTTATGAAGACACATCACTGCCACCTAGTTACACAATCTGGGGCAAGGTAACTCAGGGCTTAGATATTGTTCAATCAATTGCTAAAGAAGGTGTGGTTGGCGGTAAGAATGATGGACTACCAAAGCGCACTATCGCAATTGAGAAAATTAAAGTCCGTTAATTTGTATTAACAATTTTAAAAACTTCTGCCACAGAACCAGCTGGAAGATTATTAGCTAGAGCATTGCGCTCACCCCACTCACGAACCATTGTTTCTAGGTTTTCATTGTGAGCAGTTTGGCTTACATGTGAATGTAAAGCCTTCATTTTTTTATCAAAAGTAGTAGTGATATCAATAAAGTGATCTGGGTTTTGAGTAGACATGACCCAAACCTCTTTTACTCGCCACGGTTGTAATCCCTCATCTTTTAATAAATCCTCAAATGCAAAAGCATTTCGTGAATCTGGATAAACCGCTTGAATTGCTGCTTCACCGGCGGCCATATGGTCTGGGTGGGAAGCAAATAAGCGATCCCAATTTCGATCTGGCGATTGGATTAGCATGCGATCAGGTTTTGAAATTCTAATCTGACGCACAATATCTTTACGCAACTCAATTGTTGGCACTAACCAACCATCGCGGTAATTTAGAAAAATAATATCGTTTACACCAACGGCAAGGCCAGCTTCACGTTGCTCTCGTTGGCGGATCTTTGGCATCTCATCGCGCGGCACAGTTGGATCCTCGCCACCTTGATCACCATTTGTGCATATGAAATATGAAACCTTTATTCCTTTTGCAGTCCAAAGCGCAATAGTTCCAGCAGCACCAAAGTCACAATCATCTGGGTGCGCAGTTACAACTAATACTCGCTCTATCTGGCTATCTTCTATTGGCTCCATTGGTGCCAAGATTACCTCAGCAATTACCACTGTCTAACCCACCGATAGACTTGCCAATATGACCGCATTAACCGAAGGTTTAAATCCGCAGCAATTAGCCGCGGTTAAACACGAGGGCACACCTTTACTAGTTGTGGCTGGTGCTGGTTCTGGCAAAACTAGAGTTTTAACTCGGAGAATTGCCTACCTACTAGCTGAGCGAAATGTCTCGCCATATGAGGTTTTAGCAATTACCTTCACAAATAAAGCAGCTGGTGAAATGAAGGAACGAGTTGCTGAATTAGTTGGTGATCGCGCCAAGATGATGTGGGTATCAACTTTTCACTCTGCCTGTGTTCGTATTTTGCGCAAAGAAGCATCTTTACTCGGCTACACAAACTCTTTCACAATTTATGATCAAAGTGATTCACTTCGATTAATTACATTAGTTATGCGGGATATGAATTTAGATGCGAAACGATATGCCCCTAGGGCAGTTGCATCTTTAATCTCCCAAGCAAAAAATGAGTTAATGGGTCCAGCAGATTATGTAAATCAAGCCAAAGATCAATTCCAAGAGATTGTGGCACAAGTCTTTGCAATTTATCAAAAGCGATTAACTAGTGCTAACTCAATGGATTTTGATGATTTAATTGCCAAAACAGTTGAAGTATTACAAAGACAGCCAGAGGTAAAGGCTAAGTATCGCTCTCGCTTTAAGCATATTTTGGTAGATGAGTATCAAGATACAAATCATGCTCAGTATGTATTGATTAAAGAGTTAGTCGGAAATGAGCGGGATGGCATGCCAGTTGCCGAACTTTGCGTAGTTGGCGATGCTGATCAATCAATCTATGCTTTTCGTGGGGCAAATATTCGTAATATTTTGCAGTTTGAAGCCGATTATCCAAGTGCCAAAACAATTTTATTAGAACAAAATTATCGCTCCACCCAAAATATTTTAAATGCTGCCAATGCAGTGATTTCAAATAATGATGGCCGAAAAGAAAAAAATTTATGGTCAGATGCTGGTACTGGTGAAATAATCACTGGTCATGTTGCTGAAAGTGAGCATGATGAAGCAGATTTTGTGGTCAGAGAAATTGGCCGACTTCGTGGTTTAGGAAAATCTAATCCTGGTGATACCGCAATTTTTTATCGCACTAACGCGCAATCTCGTGTTTTTGAAGAGGTCTTTATGCGGGTTGGTATTCCATACAAAGTTGTTGGCGGAGTTAGATTTTATGAGCGCAAAGAGATAAAAGATTTTCTGGCCTATCTTCGAGTAATAGTTAATCCAAATGATGAGGTTTCGATGCGAAGAATAATTAATACGCCAAAGCGGGGAATTGGCGATCGAGCACTTGATCAACTTGATCTTTACTCACAAGCAAATAACTTAACATTTTGGCAGTCACTTTGTGAGGTAGAGAAAAATAGTGAGTTAGCGCAACGATCTTCAGTGTCTTTGGTTGAATTTGTTAAATTAATTCAATCACTTCAAACTTTGGTCGAGGCAAAAACTCGGCCTTCTGTTATTGCCCAAGCGGTTCTGGAGCAATCTGGATTGTTAACTGAATTAAGTCAGAGTAAAGATCCACAAGATGAGGTAAGAGTTGAAAACTTAGAGGAATTAATTGCCGTAGCAACTGAGTATGAAGAGGGTGAAGTAGAAGAAGGGGAGGAGATTTCATTAGTAGGATTTTTAGAAGATGTATCACTTGTTGCAGATGCAGATCAAATACCAGATGGTGAGGATCATGGCGGAGTGGTAACAATGATGACACTTCATACCGCTAAGGGTCTTGAGTTCCCAACTGTTTTCTTAACTGGAATGGAGGAAGGAATATTTCCACACTCTAGAACTCTTGGTGATCCGGAGGAGTTACAAGAAGAACGCCGGCTTGCATACGTTGGCTTAACTAGAGCAAGAGAGAATTTATTTATAACTAGAGCTGAGTATCGCTCTTCCTGGGGCGCACCAAATTACAACGCACCATCTAGATTTTTAAGTGAGATTCCAGATTCGGTAATTGAGTGGAACCAAGCGCAAGAAAGAATGCCATCAATTAAAACTTCTGTTCGGCGAACATTTGCTCCAGCAAAGGCAACTGGGAAAATTAGTAGCACCATGCAACTTGAAGTAGGTGAACGGGTATCCCATGACACTTTTGGATTAGGAACTGTGGTTGCTGTGACTGGTGAAGGAGATCGAGCAGAGGCAACCATTAATTTTGGCTCATTTGGTGAGAAGCGACTATTACTTCGCTATGCACCAGTTGAGAAATTATAAATTTACTCACTTTCTCATTACTATTACCACCTTACACAGCAAAATTTGATCGGGGATAATTAGTGGATCTTTTTGAGTATCAAGCACGCGATCTATTTGAGTCCCATCAAATTCCA
>JAPLBB010000029.1 GCA_026392945.1 Actinomycetota bacterium
TAGCAGGTCATACCTTATTACTTCGGTTAGGAGAAGGGAAAATCACCCCTTAGACTTTCATCCTTCGGGGCGTAGCGTAGTGGCTAGCGCGCCTGCTTTGGGAGCAGGAGACCGTGGGTTCGAATCCCTCCGCCCCGACCAAATATTTTTCAATATTTATTATTAAGGGGAGTTTTAATTGAAAAGCACGGTTGAGAAATTAACACCAACTCGGGTAAAGCTTTCAATTGAGGTTACCTTTGATGAGCTTGCACCTCATGTGGATGGTGCTTACAAAACTTTAAGTGAAAGAATAAATATCCCAGGTTTTCGTAAAGGCAAAGTTCCAACTGCAATGATCGATCAACGAGTCGGCCGCGGAGCTGTGTTGGATGAGGCGATTAACGCCGCACTGCCAACCTTCTACTCTCAAGCTGCTAAAGATAATGATGTGTTGGTTATAGGACGACCTGATGTTGAAATTGTTGAGATTAAAGATAAAGAGAATTTTTCATTCACCGTTGAGGTTGATGTGCGGCCTGAGATTAGCCTTCCGAATTTTTCCCAGATAAAAATTGAGGTAGATGATGTCAAGGTTACTGATGCTGATATTGATGAGCAGATTCAATCCTTGCGCACCCGCTTTGGCACACTAACCACAGTTGAAAAGAATGTGGCAACCGGTGACTTTGTAACTATTGATTTAGTGGCAACTAAGGATGGCAATGATTTAGAGGGTGGAACAGCTAATGACCTCTCTTATGAGGTTGGCTCATCTTCCATGATTGATGGTTTAGATGAGGCGTTAATTGGGCTTGCTGCAAATGGATCAAAGAGTTTTGATACTGCATTAGTTGGTATGGCAGAGGGTGAGAAGGGAACAGTTAAGGTAACTGTTAAGGCGGTTAAAGAGCGTGAGCTTCCACCAATTGATGATGCCTTTGCAAAGCTAGCCTCTGAGTTTGAAACACTCGCTGAATTAAAAGCTGATCTAACCACCAGACTTACTCGGTTAAAAGAGATGGAACAGGGCGCGCAAGCTAGAGATTTATTAGTTGAAAAGTTAACCAGCACAGTTGAGATTCCACTACCGGCTGAAATTATTGAGGCTGAGGTTAATGATCACTTAGAAAAAGAGGGTCGCCTAGAAGATGACAAGCACCGTGCTGAGGTTGATTTAGAGGTGCGCACAACAATTACGAGAGAATTCTTACTAGATTCAATTGTAAAGGCAGAATCTGTTGCCGTTAATGAAACAGAGTTAACTGAGTACTTAGTAAGAGCTGCCGCTCGTTATGGTATGAGCCCTGATCAATTTATTAAAGAGGTATCAGATGCGGGCCAAGTAACCACGATGGTCGCTGAGGTTGCCCGGGCAAAAGCATTAGCTGGCGTATTAGCTCGCGTACAGGTTGTTGATAAATCTGGGAAAAAAGTTGATTTAGAGGCGCTGGCACCAAAGCAGGCACCAGCCAAAGAGGAGAAATAATCGCTTTAGGCGAACAACGGCTACGCCTAAACCGGGAAGCATTTTGGGCAAAAGATTGTTAAGGTCATGACAGTATTTATTAACAAATAACTGAGGAGATATCTGTGGAGCTAAGTAACACCCCACGTGCTGCAACTGGCGGTTCTGGCGGACTTGATGATCAGGTTTACCAACGCTTACTAAAAGAGCGCATTATTTTCTTAGGTTCAGTTGTGGAAGATTCAATGGCGAACGCAATCTGTGCTCAGATGTTATTACTAGCAGCTGAAGATCCTGAGAAGGATATTTATCTTTACATCAACTCACCCGGTGGATCTATCTCTGCTGGTATGGCAATTTATGACACGATGCAATACATCAAAAATGATGTGGCAACTGTGGCAATGGGACTTGCAGCATCAATGGGTCAATTCTTATTATGTTCAGGAACTGCTGGAAAGCGTTACGCACTTCCACATGCTCGCATCATGATGCACCAACCATCTGGTGGAATTGGTGGCACCGCCTCTGATATTAAAATCCAAGCAGAGCAGATGAGCTTTACTAAGAAAAATATGGCAGATCTAATTGCTTTCCACACTGGACAAAAGGCCGAGACAATTACGGAAGATTCAGATCGTGATCGCTGGTTTAATGCCGAAGATGCTAAGAAGTATGGCTTTGTTGATCATGTTGTTAAGTCAGCAGGTCAAGTATCCGGAAGTGGAGGCACATCTCGATGAAGAATGAATTAAACAAGATTAATGAGATCACCTCTCGTTATATTCTGCCAACAATTGAAGAGCGCACCAGTTATGGATACAAGCGCCTTGATCCATACACAAAGTTATTTGAAGAGCGAATTATCTTTTTAGGCCAGGCAATTGATGACACCGTTGCAAATGATGTAATGGCTCAATTACTCACATTAGAGTCAATGGATCCAGATCGTGACATCATGATGTATATCAACTCACCTGGTGGTTCATTTACAGCGCTCACTGCAATTTATGACACGATGCAATTTGTTCGCCCAGATGTAATGACTATTTGTTTAGGACAAGCTGCCTCTGCTGCTGCGGTATTACTTGCCGGTGGTGCTGCCGGAAAAAGATATGCGTTAGAGCATGCTCGTATTTTGATTCACCAACCATATTCAGAAGGTGGCGGACAAGGATCTGATATTGAGATTCAAGCAAAAGAGATTTTGCGCATGCGCACATTATTAGAGGAGATGTTGGCAAAGCACTCTAAGAAGAGCCAAGCCGATATTGCTAAAGATATTGAGCGCGACAAGATTCTTACATCAGCTGAAGCGGTTGAGTATGGACTGATCGATCAAGTTCTTGCTACCCGTAAAGCAAAGGCGAAGAGCTAACAAGTTCGTCTATAAGCGAACAGATTTAAGGCTATTTTTCGCGCACCTGCTGCATCCCTCGTTCTACTCTTATCTCCTTCCCATTGAACAGGAGTCATTACCGGTGAGCGCACGCATTGGTGAAAGTGGCGATTTACTTAAGTGTTCCTTCTGCGGCAAAACTCAAAAGCAGGTTAAGAAGTTAATTGCAGGTCCTGGTGTTTATATTTGTGATGAGTGTATTGATCTTTGTAATGAAATCATTATTGATGAGTTTAATGAAACTAGCTCACTTGGCTTAGCTGAGTTGCCAAAACCACAGGAAATATTTGAATTTTTAGATCAGTATGTAATTGGTCAAGATCAAGCAAAGAAATCTTTATCTGTTGCCGTTTATAACCACTACAAGCGGGTGCAATCTGGAGATAGTAAGCGCGAGGATGCAATTGAGTTATCAAAGAGTAATATTTTAATTTTAGGACCAACTGGTTGCGGAAAAACATTATTAGCTCAAACTCTAGCCAGAATGCTTAATGTGCCATTTGCGATTGCCGATGCCACCGCTTTAACTGAAGCTGGATATGTGGGCGAAGATGTTGAAAACATTTTGCTTAAACTTATTCAAGCAGCAGATTTTGATGTTAAAAAGGCTGAGACTGGAATTATCTATATTGATGAGATTGATAAGGTGGCAAGAAAAGCCGAGAACCCATCAATTACTAGAGATGTTTCTGGTGAGGGTGTTCAGCAAGCACTTCTTAAAATATTAGAGGGAACTACTGCATCTGTGCCACCACAAGGTGGTCGTAAACATCCACACCAAGAGTTCTTACAAATTGATACTACAAATATTTTATTTATTGTGGGCGGCGCCTTCTCAGGCCTTGAGAAAATTATTGAAAGCCGTAAGGGTAAGGCTGGCGTTGGCTTTAATGCCAAACTACAAACAATTGATGATGTAGTTAAGACCGATATCTTTGGCGATGCGATGCCAGAGGATCTACTTAAGTTTGGCATGATCCCTGAGTTCATTGGCCGACTACCAATTATGACCAGCGTTGAAAGTTTGGATCAAAAAGCTTTGATGCAGATATTAACTGAGCCAAAAAATGCTTTGGTTAAGCAGTATCAAAAATTGTTTGATTTAGATGAGGTTGAACTTGAGTTCAGCAATGAAGCACTTGAGGTAGTGGCAGATCTTGCAATCAAGCGTGGAACTGGTGCCCGTGGACTTCGCGCAATTATGGAAGAGACGCTTTTATCTGTGATGTATGAAGTGCCGAGCCGTAAAGATGTTGGCAAGGTAATTATTACCCCAGCAGTTGTTAAAAAAGAGGAAGTACCAACTTATGTTCCCCGCGCAGCAGGAGGACCAAAGCGGGCAGCAAAGGGTGAAAAGAGTTCTGAGGAAAAAAGCGCGTAAGATCGACGCTTATGAGTGGCGATAATAAGAAAGAGTTAGCAGCCACCTTTTCTCCTGCCGAAATAGAGGCACCCTTATATAAGAAGTGGCAAGAATCTGGTTACTTTAAAGCGGATGCAAAATCTAAGAAACCACCATTCACAATAGTTATTCCACCACCAAATGTGACTGGCTCACTTCACATTGGTCACGCACTAGATCACACAATTCAAGATTTATTAACACGAATGAAGCGAATGAAAGGCTTTGAAGCACTTTGGCTGCCTGGTATGGATCACGCCGGAATTGCAACTCAAAATGTTGTTGAAAAACAATTAGCAGCAGAGGGTAAATCTCGTCATGATTTAGGCAGAGAGGCATTTGTTGAAAAGGTTTGGCAATGGAAGGCTGAATCAGGAGGTGCGATATTAGATCAGATGAAGCGCTTAGGAGATTCAGTTGATTGGGATCGCGAAGCATTCACAATGGATGCAAATTTAAGCAAAGCAGTTTTAACAATCTTTAAAAAGCTTTATGAGAAAGAGTTAATTTATCGGGCCGAGCGAATTATCAATTGGTGCCCAAGATGTTTGACCGCACTCTCTGATATTGAGGTTGAACACAAAGATGATTCAGGTGAGTTTGTTTCAATTAAATATGGTGATGATGATGTGAATATAACTATTGCAACCACTAGAGCTGAGACGATGTTAGGTGATGGCGCAGTTGCGGTTAATCCAAATGATGAGCGTTATAAGCACATGGTGGGTAAGAAAGTATTGCTGCCATTAGTTGATCGAATGATTCCAATTATTGCCGATGAGTTGGTAGATCCTGATTTTGGAACTGGCGCAGTTAAAGTAACAGCCGCCCATGATCCAAATGACTTTGAGATGGGTATGCGCCACGGTATCGAGTTGGTAATCATTATGAATGAACATGGCGTGATGGCTGGTACTGGTACCAAGTTTGATGGCATGGATCGCTTTGATGCTCGTAAAGCAGTCGTTGATGAACTAAGAAAATTAGGAAGAGTTGTGGCAGAAAAGCGGCCATATGTTCACGCAGTAGGTCACTGCCAAAGATGTGACACCACAGTTGAGCCACGTCTTTCTAAACAATGGTTTGTAAAGGTTGCACCTCTTGCAAAAGCTGCTGCTGATGCAGTCAGAGATGGCCGAGTAAAGATTGAACCAAGTGAGATGTCACCAAGATATTTTGAGTGGGTAGATAACATGCATGATTGGTGTATCTCGCGCCAACTTTGGTGGGGACATCGAATTCCAGTTTTTTATGGACCAAATGATGAAGTAGTTGTTTGTGGTCCAGATGAAAAGCCACCAGCTGGTTACACCCAAGATCCAGATGTATTAGATACCTGGTTCTCATCTGCGCTTTGGCCATTTTCAACCTTAGGTTGGCCGGCACAAACAGATGACTTAAAAAAGTTTTATCCAACCTCAGTATTAGTAACAGGTTATGACATCTTATTTTTCTGGGTAGCCAGAATGATGATGATGGGCTTATTTGCCATGGATGGCAAACAACCATTTGATGTAATTGTTTTGCATGGCTTAGTGCGGGATCAATTTGGTAAAAAGATGAGTAAGAGCCGCGGAAATACCATCGATCCAATTGAGTTTATGGATAAGTATGGCTCGGACGCACTTCGCTTCACATTAGCAAGAGGTGCTAATCCCGGAACAGATCAAGCATTAGCCGAGGATTGGGTAGCTGGCTCTAGAAACTTTGCAACTAAATTATGGAATGCCACCAGATTTGCGATGATGAATGGCGCCACTATCACCGGTACATTGCCAAAACGAGATGAATTAAATGCAATTGATAATTGGATATTAACTAGATTAGATCAAACAATCTCAGAAGGCAGTGAGTTATTTGAAAAGTATGAGTTTGCTAAGGCTTGTGAATTGATTTATCACTTTGCCTGGGATGACTTATGTGACTGGTATCTAGAGCTTTCTAAATCAACATTTGCCACCGGTGGTGCTAACACTGCCAAGAGTCAACGAGTACTTGGTGAAGTTTTAGATCAGCTTCTTAGGTTGATGCATCCGGTGATGCCATTTATTACTGAAGAGCTTTGGTGCTCACTTACTGGTGGAACATCATTAATGATTGCGAAATGGCCAACACCTGATGTGGCTAATCAAGATTTGAAATCAGTTAAGTTGGTAGATCAACTGCGTGAGATTGTTACTGAGGTTAGAAGATTTAGAAATGATCAGGGGATTAAAACTACCGCCAAAATTGGCGCAAAGTTTTCTGGTTTAAATGAGATTGGCTTAGCTGATTATGAGGCGTCACTTCGTCACATTCTCAAATGTGAGGTTGCTGATTCAAACTTCACCGCTAAAACCCAGGTGGGTAAAGTTGTTATTGAGTTTGATTTAACCGGTGTAATTGATTTAGTTGCTGAGCGAACTCGACTAAGTAAAGACTTACAAGCAGCTCAAAAAGATCGCGATACTGCAAAGGTTAAATTAGAAAATGCAGGCTTTATGGCAAAGGCGCCAGCTGATGTTGTAGTTGAGATTAAAGCCAGACTTACCCAAACCACCGCTGATATCGATCGGTTAACTGCTCTGCTTGAAAAACTACCAAAGTAAATGAGTAGCGCAGATAATCTTGCAAAATTAGATGCAATTGAGGCGGCATTAAATAAAAGGTGGCCTGAGAATAAAATTGAGCCGACCTTAGAGCGCATCTCAGCTTTAGTAGATGCCCTTGGTTCACCACAACTTTCTTATCCAACAATTCATCTTGCTGGCACAAATGGCAAGACCACAACTGCTCGAATGATTGATCAACTGCTTGCAAATCTTGGTTATCGAGTTGGCAGGTATACATCACCACACCTTGAAAGCTTTACCGAGCGAATAAGTATTAAGGGAGAGCCAATCACGGCTGCTCAAATGATCACAACTTATGACGATATTGCACTGTATTTAGATCTAATTGACTCACGCCAGCCACATCCAATCTCTTACTTTGAAGCATTAACTGCAATGGCGTTTGTTGCATTTGCCGAGTTTCCAGTAGATATTGCAGTAATTGAAGCTGGTTTAGGTGGTGAGTGGGATGCCACAAATGTGGTTGCATCTCAAGTTTCAGTAATGACGCCAATTGGTTTTGATCATATGGAGTACTTAGGAAATACCTTAACTGAGATTGCGCAAACTAAATCTGGCATATTCAAACCTGAATCTAATGTTGTTCTGGCTGCACAGAGTAGCGAGGTTGCAAAGGTATTAATGGCGCAGGTTGCAAAGGTTTCAGCCATTCCATTTAGAGAAGGTGTTGAATTCTCAGTTAAGAAACGATCCCTTGCAGTCGGTGGGCAATTGATTTCACTTAAAGGTATTTATGGTGAGGTCGATGATATTTACCTGCCGCTATACGGTGATCACCAGGCAAATAATGCCGCAGTTGCACTTGCTGCAGTTGAAGCATTTGCTGGTGTAAAAATTGATGAAGAGTTAGTTAAAGATGCATTTAGCAAAATTAAGTCACCTGGTAGGTGTGAGATTGTTTATAAAGATCCAACTGTGATCATTGATGCCGCCCATAATCCACATGGAGCATCTGCAATCGCAAAGACTATTAATAGTGAGTTCGACTTTGAGATGGTAATTGGTGTGGTCGCTGTTTTAGCAGATAAGGATGTGGCAGGAATTTTGGCCGAGCTATCTACTTGCGTTGATTATCTAATCGCTACCCAAAATAATTCAAGCCGTGCGATGGCAGCCGATGAGCTTGCCAAGATTGCCGCTTCCTACTTTAAGCCGGAGCAGATTGAGGTAATTACAGATTTGAACGGGGCCATCACCTATGCACTGGAGAAGGCAACACTTTCAAATCAGGTAAGTGAGGGAGTCTTATCGGTGCTGATTACTGGCTCAGTTGTTACTGCTGGCTCTGCACGATCTATCCTTCGCAGATTAGGAGCAAATAAATAATGAGGATTATGTGTGCAGCAGTACTAACCATGGAGTCATTGTTGATGGGATTTGCACTATTAATTGCGAAAGACTCAGCTACTTCAAGCCAACTAATACTTGGCGGAGTACTTGCAATCTTGTTTATTTTAACCGCGGGCATGTTAAAGCGTCGAGGTGGGTATTTGCTGGGAAGTATTTTGCAACTTTGCTTAATTGGGTATGGCCTTGTTATCCCACAGATGTATTTCATGGGCGGGTTATTTTTGACTTTATGGATTTTTGCAATTGTTCTAGGGCGACGGGGTGAGGCGATTAAGGCGAGCCTTATCGCGCAGCGGGATAAGCAGGGGCCAAAAAACCCATAGTTTTCTGACTTAAGCCAAAGGTGCGTAGAATAAGCAAGTGAGTTCAGAGCAAACACTAATTTTAGTCAAGCCAGATGGCGTTAAACGCGGTTTAGTTGGCGAAGTTATTGCACGCATTGAACGTAAAGGTTACAAAGTTACTAATTTAAAAATGTTAACTGCGGACCGAACACTTCTTGCAAAGCACTATGCCGAGCATGAAGGTAAACCTTTTTACGAACCACTTATGGAGTTCATGGCATCAGGGCCAATCGTGGCAATGGTTGCACAAGGTGAGCGAGTGATCGAAGGGTTTAGAAAGATGGCTGGTGCAACTGATCCAACAGTTGCAGAGGCAGGAACAATTCGTGGCGACTTAGCAAGAGATATGGGAACCAAGGTTGTGCAAAATATTGTGCACGGTTCTGATTCTGTTGAGTCAGCAGAGCGAGAGATAAAGATTTTTTTCGGTAATTAAAGTTTTAACCAAGTAGAGCAAGAAGGAGAAGCGCAGATGGCTAAAGGAAAAAATCGTATGTCTTGGATTGGCCGTGATATGGCGGTAGATCTAGGAACAGCTAACACTTTGGTTTATGTGCGCGGTCGCGGAATTGTTTTAAATGAACCATCTGTAGTGGCAGTAAACCAAGACACCGGCGCCATCTTGGCGGTAGGTCTTGAAGCAAAGCGAATGATTGGTAGAACACCTGGAAACATTGTGGCAATTCGTCCACTTAAAGATGGTGTGATTGCAGACTTTGATACAACCGAGCGAATGCTTAAATACTTTATTCAAAAAGTTCACAAACGCCGCTATTTAGCAAAGCCAAGAATTGTGGTTTGCGTTCCATCTGGAATTACTGGCGTAGAACAACGTGCGGTTAAAGATGCTGGATATGCAGCCGGTGCTCGCAAGGTTTATATTATTGAAGAGCCAATGGCAGCAGCAATTGGTGCTGATCTTCCAATCCATGAGCCAACTGGAAATATGGTGGTTGATATTGGTGGCGGAACAACTGAGGTTGCAGTTATTTCACTTGGTGGAATAGTTGCTGCGCTTTCAATTCGCGTTGGTGGCGATGAGCTTGATCAATCAATTATTAACTGGGTAAAACGTGAGTATTCATTACTACTTGGTGAGCGAACTGCGGAAGAGATAAAGATGGCAATTGGCTCAGCATTTCCACTTCCAGGTGAGCCAGATGCAGAGATTCGTGGTCGAGATTTAGCAACCGGATTGCCAAAAACAATCTTGGTAACCTCAGCAGATATTCGCAAAGCATTAGAAGAGCCAGTAGCAGCGATTGTTAATGCTGTTAAAAATACATTGGATAAGACTCCACCTGAGCTTGCAAGTGATCTAATGGATCGCGGAATTGTTCTTACTGGTGGCGGAGCGCTCCTTCGCGGACTTGATGAAAGATTGCGTCACGAAACTGGCATGCCAATTCATATTTCTGAGCGCCCACTACAAGCAGTTGCAGAGGGCTCTGGAAAATGTATTGAAGAGTTTGAAGCCTTGGAGAAGGTTTTAATCTCTGAACCTCGTCGTTAATTAATTTGTAAGGGAGTTTATTTGTGGCTAGGGGCGGCGGTAATCGTTCGCGACTGCTTCTAGTCCTCTTACTTGTTTCATCTTTATTTTTAATTACCTTAGATCTTCGCGGGGTTAATTTAGCCGGCAGTATTAGATCTGGTGTTGCTACCGCATTTTCACCACTAGAAAGTATTGCTTCAAAGATTTTTTCACCGATTGGCAACTTCACCTCTGATCTAAAGAACTTTAACCAATCTAAAAAGAAGATTGAGCAGCTTACAAAAGAGGTTGACCTTCTTAAATCTACCCAAATTTTAGATGAAGATACGGTTGGACAACTTAGCCAATTAAGGAATGTATTAGATCTAGCCGGCAGAGGTGGTTATAAAGTTGTAGCAGCTAAGGTAATTAATAGAGGCTCATCTGCCACATTCAAGCAAACCATAACTATTGATGCCGGAAAAAACTCTGGTGTAGGTATCAACATGACTGTTATCTCCGATAGTGGGTTAGTTGGAGTCGTGAAGTCAGTTACTAGTAACAGCGCAATTGTTTTGTTAATGAGTGATCCAACTTTTAAGATCGGTGTTCGAATTGCTGGTACACAAAGTATTGGCGTTGTATCCGGCCAAGGCGGAAGTACCTATTTACTGCAATTATTAGATGCGACTGGTGAAATTAAAAAAGGTGATGTTTTAGTTGCCAGAGGAAGCCAAGATGGAAAACCATTTGTGCCAGGAGTTCCAGTTGGTACTGTTACAACAGTTCAAAGTAACGCCTCCTCTATAACTCAAAATGCCGATGTAGTTGGAATAAGTAATTTGGAGCGAATTGGCGTAGTTGCAGTTGTTACCTCACCGCCTAAAAATGATCCAAGAGACTCATTAATTCCAAGGCCAAGACCTACTGAAACTATTTTCGTAACCCCAACACCAACTCCATCACCAACTAAGTAGTAGCTATGAGCGGACTGCGAGTTTTCTACACCTCAATTTTTCTATTCTTACTATTCATGATCCAAGAGGTTGTTATCGCTCGGGTAAATTTTCCATTTAACGGCTTTTCACTTTATTTAGCGGTGCTAATGATTGTGTTAGCGCTGGAAGACCGGACTGGATCCTTAGTCTTCGGATTTATCGGTGGATTGATAATGGACTTATCAACCTCTATAGATACTCCATTTGGCCAATGGGCATTGGTTCTGACAATTATCGGCTACTTGTTCTCGGTTAACCGAGAAACGGTTGGAGACTTTACGGAAAGTCCATTTACTTTTGTTCTCTTTGTAAGTGCAGCTGTCTCACTATCATTAGTAACCTTCCTAATTATTGGCGTAATGCTTGGTCAGAATAACGGTGGTTTACTCCACAACACCGGATTGATATTCATTAATTCGCTATGGACCTTCTTGATTACTCCAATCTTTTTGCCGCTTATTATTCGAATTAGAAAGTTAATGCTTGATAATCGGGAACGAGTATGAGTCTTCGCGCAAAAATTAACTTAATCATTTTTCAAACACTGGTCTTTTCACTTCTATTTGCGCTATTTGGCAGATTACTTTATTTACAAGTATTAGAAAATGGAAAGTATAAAGATGCTGCAATAAGTATTCAAAGTAGAGATATTGTTACACCAGCTGTAAGAGGTGCGATTACCGACATAAATGGAACACCAATGGTGGTTGATCTACCCGGCCTGGTTGTTTCAATTGACAGAAGTAAATTAGATAAATTGCCTGATAAGGGCTCATCAGTTCTAGCAAAGACTGCAGCATTATTTAGTCTTGAGTATGCCGATATTTATCAGCGCACCAGGTTATGCGGTGAATTACCGAAAGATAACCGGGCTGGTTGTTGGAATGGAACTAGATATCAACCAATTCCATTAGTAGGAGATGCTTCACAGGACCTTGCTCTTAAAGTTATGGAAAATAGTGATCAGTATCCAGGCGTTGAGGTGCAATCAGTTCCGATTAGAAGTTACCCCTCACTAGAGGGTGAAAATACAGCGCATGTTTTAGGTTACGTCGGATCCGTAACTGATGAGGATTTAAATAATCCAGATATAAATTACTATCGTAATGAGGTCGTTGGTAAAACTGGGCTTGAGGTTAAGTACAACGAGTACTTACGAGGTATTCCAGGAGTTCGCACAGTTTTGGTTAACCGCAAAGAGGTAGTTACTAAAGAATCAAAAAATATTAAGGCGGTTGCTGGTAATAACTTAATTACAAATATTGATTCAAAATTACAGGCTGGTGTCGAGAAAGCACTTGAGGGTGCAATAAAGCGGGCTCGTGCATCTGGTTACAAAGGAGATTCTGGCGCCGCCGTAGTACTTGAAATTAAAACTGGGCGAGTACTCGCGATGGCTTCTTACCCAAGTTATGACCCAACAATTTGGCAAAAAGGTTTAACAGTTAAACAAGCCGAGGATTTATTTAGTGAAGCAAAAGGTGTTCCAGCTCTATCCCGTCCGCTACAAGGTTTATTTGCACCTGCATCTACCTTTAAGTCTGTGTCAGTTCTAGCCGCAGCTAATGCTGGTTACTCTCTAGATGCTAAATACAACTGCCCAGCAACTGTTGAAATTGGAAATCGTACATTTAATAACTTTGACAGCGTAGCTGCCGGCCGGCTCTCCTTAGATGTTGGTATTGCAATATCTTGTGACTCTCTCTGGTATCAGATTGCTTATGATGAATGGGTAAGAGATGGTGGGTTAAAGCCCAAATCAAATACTAATGATTATTTCTTCGATGCTGCAAAAGCTTTCGGTGTTGGAAAAACAACTGGGATTGACCTACCAAGTGAGCTAAGCGGCAGACTTCCAAATAGGCAATGGAAGCAAAACTGGTATGACCAGAACAAGGATTTTTACTGCAATTATAAGCAACGTGCTAAAAAATCAGATTTAACTCCTTACTTAATTGAAATTGCTCGAGAAAATTGCCTTGATGGAAATAAAGTAAGAGCCGGAGATGCGGTTAACTTTTCAATCGGACAAGGCGATACTTTGGTAACGCCACTTCGCTTAGCTGAAATTTATGCAGCGATTGCAAACAATGGAACTTACTATCGACCTCAGGTTGCTCGGGCAATAGTTGATGTTGATGGCAAGGTAATTAAAGAGTTTAAGCCAGAGGTTTCAGATACCGTTAAGGCGGCGCAAAGTACTTGGGATTTCTTACATCGCGCGCTGCGGATGGTTGTGACCAGAGGAACGGGAGCCGGAGCATTCTCAGGCTTTCCAGTTGCAATAAGTGGTAAAACTGGAACTGCGCAAGTTTTTGGTAAGAATCCAAACGGAAGTGCCAAGGATGACACTTCATGGTTTGCATCTTATGGACCAACTGAGAATCCACAGTACTCAGTTGTGATGATGGTAAGTCAGGGTGGATTTGGTGCCTCAGCCTCTGGTGTTGGCGTGAAAGATATTTATGCAACTCTTTTTGGTGTTACTGGAAATAAAATTGATCCAACAAAAGCAGTATTTCCAAATGGCGTTCCTACTACTATCGCTAAGGTAGATCTAAAGAAGGCTGCAAGTGAGGTTGATCTAACTGGAATCAAAGTGGGCGGGGTGAAGTTAAAGTGAGTCAGAGCATCAGATACCGCAGAGCTAGTCGCATCGACTTTAGAAACTTTGATAACTTACTTAACTTCGCGGTGGTTGGATTGCTATTAATTGGCACCTTACTTGTCTATGCCGGAACCCGGGAGTGGTTTAGATCTTATGATTTAGATCCTGAGTATTACTTAAAACGTCATATTTTAAATATATTAATTGGATCACTCCTTGCCTATGGCACTACCTTGGTTGATTACCGATTACTTAGGGCATATACGCCAATAATCTGGCTTGCATCAGTAATTGGATTGGTAATTGTATTAATCCCTGGGTTTGGTTCAAAGATAAATGGCGCCCGGGCATGGATCTCACTTCCAGGTGGATTTCAATTACAACCAGCCGAATTAGCAAAGATTGCAATCATTATTGGCATTGCCATGATCATGGCTGATCGTGAGCATGCTAATCAAGATCCAACCGACCTTGATGTCTTAAAAGCCCTAGCAATCGCAGCAGTTCCAGTTTTATTAATTGTTGCCCAGCCAGATCTTGGCACAGTACTTATTATTTCTGCAGCAATTTTGGCGATGATAGGTGCATCTGGCGCGCCATCTAGGTGGGTAATTGGATTACTCATACTTGCAGTGATTGGTGTATTTGCTGCTGTTCAAACGGGCGCAGTTAGTCAGTATCAGATTGCCAGACTTCAATCATTTGTTGATCCAAGCGCTGATCCACAAGCAACTGGTTATCAGCTTCGCCAATCTAGAATCACAATTGGTTCAGGTGGCATATTAGGTAAAGGGTTATTTAATGGGCCGCAGACTAATGGCCGATTTGTACCAGAGCAACAGACAGACTTTATTTTCACCGTAGCTGGTGAAGAGTTAGGTTTTATCGGCTGCTCGTTAATTTTGGGTCTCTATTTATTATTCTTTATCCGGGCCTTTGCGATCTGCCGGCGAAGTAGTGATTTATTTGGCAGGCTAGTGTGCATTGGCGTAATCGCTTGGTTTAGCTTTCAAGCTTTTGAAAACATTGGTATGACAATGGGGTTAATGCCGATGACTGGTGTGCCATTACCATTTTTGTCATATGGTGGATCATCTATGTTTGCTAATTTAATTGGCGTAGGACTACTTCAGAATGTTCACTCTCGGGGCCGATAAACACGCTTAAATCAAGGCAAGTTGGTGGTTTAACCTCTATCTGCGATACTTAACCCACGCAATCAGCGCGAGGATAAAGATCCAACGCCGCGATTACGTCGATATTTTTAGCAAGTTAATTAACCAGATTAATGAAAAAAAGTATTGAAAGAGATACTGCAAAACTGCAGTAATTAACAAAAAAGCAGTAGCGGGCGAAGAAAAGAAAACTACAAAGAAGGCAGGATCAATTCCTGTTCCATTATTCCAAGCAGCCCCAACAACTAAGACAGTCAAAGCTGTTAAAGCGCCAAAGAGTGCACCCGCTGAGGCGAGTGCTGAAGTTAAAACCAGTGAGGGTGAGAGCGAAGAGTTTCGTCGCCGCCGTCGCCGCGGAGGTAGAGGCCGCCGTCGTAATGGCAAAGAGGAATCAGATGGTGATGAAGATAATTCTGCAGTAACTCCTGATGAGAGTGAAGCCAGTGATGGCGCAACTCATAAGCGCCGCCGTCGCCGCCGAGCACGTGGTGAAGGTGTAACACCGGGTGAGACTATTGAAGAGGATGGCGTTTTAACGGTAGTTAAAGTTCGCGAGGCTCGAGTACGTGAGCCGCGTAGTGAGAGTAAGAGTTTTAATCGTCCATCTCGTAACCGCTTTGATCGAAATGATCGCGGCGATCGTAGAGAGCGCCGTGATTTCACCCGTAAACGTGGAACAGTAATTACTGAATCAGAGTTTTTAGCACGCCGAGAAGCAGTTGAGCGAAGTATGTTAGTTCGCCAAATTGCAGATCGAACTCAGATTGCAATTATTGAAGATGAAGTAATGGTTGAACATTATGTAAATAGAAATAGCAATATTTCCTACGTTGGAAACGTCTATTTAGGTAAGGTTCAAAACGTTCTACCTTCTATGGAAGCTGCCTTCGTAGATATTGGTAAGGGTAGAAACGCAGTTTTATATGCTGGTGAAGTTAACTGGGATGCACATGGTTTATCTGATGCTGCCCCTCGCAAAATTGAACATGTATTAAAGAGTGGTCAATCAGTATTGGTTCAAGTTACCAAGGATCCAATTGGTCAAAAGGGTGCCAGATTAACTAGCCAGATCTCACTTCCTGGTCGCTACCTTGTCTATGTTCCAGGTGGTGGCATGAGTGGAATTTCTAGAAGGTTGCCAGATAGTGAACGTAATCGTCTGAAATCAATTTTAAAGAATTTAATTCCAGAGCAAGCTGGCGTAATTATTCGCACCGCTGCTGAAGGTGCACCAGAGGCTGAGTTAGAACGTGATGTAACTCGTCTTAAAGCACAATGGGATGATATTGAAAAGAAAGCAAATGACTCAAGCACCTCTGCGCCAACACTGTTATACGGTGAGCCAGATCTAACTGTTCGAGTAATTCGCGATATCTTCAATGAGGATTTTAACAAGATGTTAGTGCAAGGAAATCAAGCTTGGGATGATATTCAAAACTACATCGGACATATCGCACCAGAGCTAGCTAGCAAGATTGAAAAATGGACTGGTAGCCGGGATTTATTTGCCGAAAACCGAGTTGAAGAGCAGTTAGCAAAAGCTTTTGATCGCAAGGTTTATCTGCCATCTGGCGGATCATTAGTTATTGATCGCACTGAAGCGATGATCGTAATCGATGTTAACACCGGTAAATTTATTGGTAAGGGTGGAAACCTTGAAGAGACTGTTACTAAGAACAACTTAGAAGCAGCCGAAGAGATTGCGCGCCAACTTCGCCTGCGAGATATGGGCGGAATTATCGTGATCGACTTTATCGATATGACCTTAGAGGCAAACCGTGAGTTAGTACTTCGCAGATTAGTTGAGTGTTTAGGTCGCGATCGCACTAAACATCAAGTTGCCGAAGTTACATCTCTTGGACTTGTGCAAATGACACGTAAGCGAGTTGGTCAGGGATTAATTGAAGCTTTCTCAACAACTTGTGAGAGTTGTGGCGGACGTGGAATTCATATCCATAGTGAGCCAGTAAATAAGGTTGCACTTGAAAAAGATATGGAGCAGCGTTACTCAAAAACAAGTAAAGCAGCTAGCAATGATTTAGATGATGAAGATAATGATGATTCTGATAAAGATTCAGATGATGACTCAGATATTGAAGAGACATCAAACTCATTAGATAAATCATCTGATGAAGTGGTAGAAGAAGCACCTGTTGCAACCACCGGCCGCCGGAAAGGGCGCCGAGCGGTGAGCACTGGGGTAATTTCAACCAATTAATCGCTCGCATTTGACCCAGATCGGATCAATCTCTACCCTTAACCACCTAGCCCGATCCAGATTAATAATCTTAAAGTGATCAAGGCTAATAACTAGAAGGAGCACACGGTGTACGCGATTGTTAAAGCAGGCGGACGTCAAGAGAAGGTTTCAGTTGGTGAAACTCTTGTTGTTGATCGTCTTGATGCTGCCGTTGGTGCATCAGTAACTTTTCCAGCTGTCCTATTAGTTGATGGCGCGAATGTAACTGCTGATCCAAAAGCACTTGCTTCCGTAAAGGTAACTGGTGAGGTACTGGCTGAACAAAAGGGTCCAAAGATTGCAATCCTTCGTTACAAGAACAAAACTGGATATCGTCGTCGTCAGGGATATCGTTCAAAATTAACAAGAGTTAAAATAACTGGAATTAACAAGTAACTACTAACTAAGGCAGGTGAAAGCAGATGGCAAGTAAAAAGGGTGTCTCCTCCACACGTAATGGTCGCGACTCAAATGCTCAATACCTTGGCATCAAGCGCTTTGCAGGTCAGGTAGTAAAGGGCGGAGAGATTTTGGTTCGCCAACGCGGTACCTACTTCCACCCAGGAAAGAATGTTGGCATTGGAAAAGATGACACATTATTTGCATTAGAAGGTGGCAGTGTTGAATTCGGTCGCGCTCGCGGTCGTCGAGTAGTAAACATCGTTCCGGTTTCTTAATCCCAGCGGAAATTTAATAATGGGTCCGCTAACTGCGGGCCTATTTTTTTTGAATTAGGTAAGGCGAAAGGAGTTCTGATGGCAACCTTTGTTGATCGTGTAACTCTGCATGCTGATGCTGGCAAAGGTGGAGATGGTTGCGTATCTGTACACCGGGAAAAATTTAAACCATTAGGCGGCCCAGATGGTGGTAATGGTGGCAGAGGTGGCGACATTGTTTTAGTGGTTGATCCAGATGCGACCACACTTTTAGATTTTCACCATTCACCACATCGTAAATCAACTGATGGCAAAAAAGGTGCTGGCGATTTCAATAATGGCGCAGAAGGCAAAGATTTAATTCTCTCTGTCCCAAATGGCACAGTAATTAAAGATGTTAGTGGCAATGTAATTGCAGATTTAGTTGGTTTTGGTACCAGATTTATGGCGGCTCAAGGCGGTAAAGGTGGTCTTGGAAATGCTGGTCTTGCTAACTCAAAACGTCGCGCACCAGGGTTTGCACTTTTAGGTGAGCCAGGTGAGATCCGTACATTATTTTTAGAGTTAAAGAGCGTTGCAGATATTGGTTTAGTTGGATATCCAAGTGCTGGTAAATCTTCATTAATTGCAGCTATGTCGGCAGCAAGACCAAAGATTGCTGATTATCCATTTACTACTTTGGTACCAAATCTTGGTGTTGTGCAAGCAGGAGAGACTCGATTTACCGCAGCTGATGTGCCAGGTTTGATTCCAGGTGCTAGTCAAGGAAAAGGTTTAGGACATGAATTTTTACGCCATGTTGAAAGATGCGCAGCCTTAGTACATGTTTTAGATTGCGCAACTCTTGAAACTGATCGTGATCCAATAAAGGATTTTGATGTGATTGAAGAGGAATTAAAAGAGTATGGCGGCTTAGCTGATCGCCCAAGAATTATCGCGCTAAATAAGATTGATTTACCTGATGGAAAAGCTATGGCCGATATGGTGCAAAAAACTTTAGAGGCTCGTGGTTTTCCAGTGTTTCAAGTATCGGCTGCAAGTCGAGAAGGTATGCAGGAGTTAATTTATGGAATGGCTCAAATTATTCAAACTGTGCGCAAGGCACAAAAAGAGGAACAAGTTGCCAGAATTGTGCTGCGGCCAATGGCGGTAGATGACGCAGGATTTATTGTGATTGCAAATGAGGATGACACATTTAATGTAATTGGCGATAAGCCAGAGCGTTGGGTTAAGCAGACTGATTTTGCAAACGCAGAAGCAATTGGTTATTTAGCAGATCGACTTGCATCGTATGGCGTTGAAAAAGAGTTGTTTAAGAAGGGTGCTAAAGCAGGAGATGAAGTAAGAATTGGTGCAGGGGATGAAGCAGTTATTTTTGATTGGGAGCCAAGCATTGAAGCAGGTGCGGAACTACTTGCCGGAGGTCCTAGAGGAGAAGATCTTCGTCTTTCTACTCCTTGGCGAATGGATCTACTAGAAGATGACATTGATCAATTAAATGATGATGAGATTGAGATGCAATGGGAGTACAACGTAGCTAATCCAAGGACGCCACGAGTGGATGAAGATGTCCGTTAATTTAAGCGCAACAAAAAGAATTGTTATTAAGGTTGGTTCCTCCACGCTAACTGGTAAGGCAGGCGCTAATTTAGATCCGACTGCAATTGATCAATTAGTTGATGTAGTTGGTAAGTTAAAAACTGAAGGTAAAGAGGTCATTGTTGTCTCATCCGGTGCCATTGCTGCAGGTCTTGCACCTCTTGGATTAACCCAGCGACCATCTGATTTAACCTCACAGCAAGCAGCAGCATCGGTTGGTCAAGGTTTGTTAATGGCTAGATACACCCAATCTTTTAATCGTTTTAAGATCACTACTTCACAAGTTCTAATTACTTTAGATGACATCACAAAGGCAGTTCATGTTGAAAACATCAAAGGAGTTCTGAACTCATTACTAAAACTAGGTGTAGTCCCAATCATTAATGAGAATGACACTGTTGGAACAGAGGA
Organism: Actinomycetota bacterium; assembly: GCA_026392945.1. Taxonomy (GTDB): domain Bacteria; phylum Actinomycetota; class Actinomycetes; order Nanopelagicales; family Nanopelagicaceae; genus Nanopelagicus. The sequence goes on from JAPLBB010000029.1 coordinate 19,715, forward strand.
AATTAAATTTGGTGATAATGATGGCTTAGCAGCACTAGTTACAAAACTAGTTAGCGCAGATTTATTGGTTTTGATTACTGATATTGATGGTCTATATGATGCAAATCCTGCCCAACCTGGAGCTAAACCAATAAACCTGGTCAGCGATATCTCAAAGATAAACTCATCAACTATTGGCGGCGCCGGCTCGGCCGGTGTTGGCAGTGGCGGAATGGTGACAAAAATAGAAGCTGCAAAGGTTGTTACCGAAGCCGGAATTGGAATGCTACTGACAAAATTAAGTGATTTACCGGCGGCACTTACTGGTGAGAATGTTGGAACCTACTTCTTACCTAATTCTTAAGATTAGAGATTTCAAGCAAAGCTTTAGTTGTATCAGATTCATGATCAGAATCAGTTGGATTATCACTTAACTTAACAATCACAGTTCTAGTTGCTGGATTTATAAATATAAATTGGCCATGTAATCCAAGCATCAAACTTGTATTTGGATATGGGTGCCAAACCTGAGCGCCATAACCCCAATTTCGATCTAGGGTAGTTACTGGTGTAGTTAATCGATTAAGCCAGGCTTTATCAATTACTTTGTTTGGACCGGCGTACCCGCCATTTAAAAATAACATTCCTACTCGGGCGTAATCGATAGCAGATGCATTAAAGCAGCAGAATGCTTTCTCAGTGCCGCCAATTCGATCCACATTCCAAGTAGCTGGATACTTTGCGCCGACTACTTGCCAAACATTTTGACTAAAGTAATCCGCAACTCTTTTACCAGTTACCTTCTTGATGATCATTCCCAGCATTTGGGTATCAACACTCATGTACTCAGATTTTGTACCTGGTTCAAAAGACATTTTGCGGTTGTTTTTTAAGAACCAATCAACATCAGTTGATGCGTACATCTGTGCAATTGCCACACCCCAACCAGCTGGGCCAGAGGGGTAATTGTCGCTGACACCAACACCTGCTTGCATATCAAGTAATTGCTTAATCGTTACTAAATCAAAACTTGTTCCCGCTTTTAAGTCAGGGAAGTAGGTAACAAACTTGTCACTTTCTCTAATTTTGCCTTGCGCAACTAATTGGCCAATCATGATGCTAGTCATAGTTTTTGCTACCGAGTAAGAAGGTAGTTGAGTGCTTTGAGTTACACCATCTTTGTACCACTCGTAGGTCATTACGCCATTTCGGAAAACAAGGAAAGCATTTGAATCGGTCTGCTTTAAAAATTCATTAAACGCAAGCGAGGTTCCTTTGTACATAATCTCGGCCGGCATTTTTTCAGAGGCTACTGGAATCGCAATAGGTTTGCTTGCTGGATCAATCACATGCCAAGGCAACAAGGTAGGAGTCTTTGAAGCTGGGGCAAGACCTAACTTAATTGTGGCGATTGGATCGGGATAATGAACAACCTTTAAAAATACGAAGAGAGCGGCGTATAAAACTGCTAATGAAATAACGGTATTTCGAAGAATCTTAAATAAACGCTTCATGGCCATAGCCTAATTGACCGTAGGCTTAGGGCATGAGCGCCACCACGATAATTGCCGATATTGCAAAGCGTGCTCGCATCGCTGCGCGCACATTAGCCGCTTCAAGTGGAGACGAGCGCAATCAATTACTACTTAATATTGCAGATGAGTTGGAAAAGAATTTAGATTTAATTTTAAAAGCTAATCAATTAGATATGGATGCGGCAAAATCTGCCGGTATTTCTTTATCACTTCAGGATCGCCTACTCCTTACTGAAAAGAGAATTAAGGAGATGGCGGCAGCCACAAGAGATATTGCAAAGTTAGCTGATCCACTTGGGAAAGTGTTGGTAGAGCGAAATCTAGCTAATGGCTTAAACCTTAAACAAAAATCTGTGCCATTTGGAGTTGTTGGAATGGTTTATGAAGCAAGGCCAAATGTCACTGTTGATGCCGCAGTTATTTTAATTAAATCTGGCAATGCTGCACTCTTACGTGGCTCATCCACTGCTTCAAATAGTAATCAGGCATTAATTACAGTTATGAAAAAGGCATTTACAAATGCCAAAATATCTGAAGAAGTATTACAAATAATTCCATCAGATGATCGCGCTACTGCAACTGCTCTGCTTACAGCTCGCGGCTTAGTTGACTTAGTAATACCGCGGGGAAGTGCGCAGCTAATTCGCTCAGTGATAGATGAGGCAACAGTGCCAACGATTGAGACTGGCGCTGGTGTCTGCCACGTTTATGTTGATAAAACTGCAGATTTAGAAAAAGCGGTTGCGATTTTAATTAATTCAAAGTGTGATCGCCCAAGTGTTTGCAACGCCGCTGAGACCTTACTTGTACATCAAGATATAGCTGAAAAATTCCTACCAATTGCTTTGAATGCTTTAACTTTGGCAGGTGTGACTATTAATGCTGATAATGCGAGCAAAGTTATTGCAGATAAGTTGAATATCAAAGTTAATCCGGCAACTGAGGCATCTTGGTCAACTGAGTATGGCAGCCTTGAAATAAATGTGGCACAGGTAAGTGATGTAATGGGCGCGATTGATCATATTGCAAAGTATGGGACTAACCATACGGAAGCTATTGTTGCCGAAGATAAAGAGGCTATTTCAATTTTTACTTCATTAAATGACTGCGCAGCAATAATGGTCAACGCTTCAACAAGATTTACAGATGGTGGACAGATGGGGTTTGGCGCGGAGATTGGAATTTCAAATCAAAAATTACACGCCCGTGGCCCAATGGGACTTGAGCAGATGACTACAACAACTTGGATTGTTAGCGGAAACGGGCAAATTCGCCAGTGAATTAACACCAGTTATACTCACCAATTATGGCCGCAATCTCCCGCGATGAAGTCGCAAATTTAGCTCGCTTAGCTCGCATCACAATGACTCACCCACTTGCAGTTAATAATGTAACTCGTGAAGATTTAGTTTTGCCAAGTCTTACGCCAACTGAAGCACTCTCTGGTGCGCCAGCATCTGATGAGGGCAGATTTAAAGTTCCCCAAATTTTAGGTGAAGAGTAATGAGCATTAGAGATAACGCCTCAGTTATGGCGGCTGCTCTTAATAACAAAGAGATCAGCGCGGTTGAATTAACAAATCAGCATTATGAACAGATTGCCGCTGTTGATAAAGATGTTCACGCATTTTTATACTTAGATAAAGAGGGTGCGTTAGCTCAAGCCAAAGAGGTTGACAAAAAACGCGCTGCTGGTGAGAAATTATCACCCCTTGCTGGTGTGCCAATAGCACTTAAAGATGTAATGACTCAAAAAGGTGTACCAACCACATGTGGATCTAAGATTCTAGAAGGCTGGAAGCCACCATATGACTCAACAGTTGTAAGTAAATTAAAAGATGCTGGTGTAATTATTCTTGGTAAAACAAATATGGATGAGTTTGCAATGGGTTCATCAACTGAAAACTCAGCATATGGACCAACACATAATCCATGGGATCTAACCAGAATTCCTGGTGGCTCAGGTGGTGGATCATCTGCTTCACTTGCAGCTTTTGAAGCACCACTTGCAATTGGAACTGATACTGGTGGATCAATTCGTCAACCAGCTGCAGTAACTGGAACAGTTGGAGTTAAGCCAACTTATGGCGGAGTTTCACGTTACGGCTTAGTTGCATTCTCATCATCTCTTGATCAAGCAGGTCCATGTGCGCGCACTGTCTTAGATACCGCACTATTGCATCAAGTAATTGCCGGCTTTGATCCAAAGGATTCAACCAGTATTAATCAAGCAGTTCCAGATTTGGTTGCTGCGGCTAAAAAATTGGATATAAAGGGAATGAAGATTGGTGTTGTTAAGCAATTAGCAGGGGATGGATACCAAAAGGGTGTTGAAAATAAGTTTAATGAGGCGGTTGCAGAGCTAGTTAAGTTAGGCGCTGAGATTGTTGAAGTATCCTGTCCAAACTTTGAATACGCGCTAGCTGCTTACTATCTAATTGCGCCAAGTGAGTGCTCATCAAATTTAGCAAAATTTGATTCAATGCGCTTTGGTTTACGTGTTGGTGATGATGGCACAAAGGGTGCTGAAGAGGTTATGAATCTAACTCGGCAAGCAGGCTTTGGCCGCGAAGTTAAGCGCCGAATTATTCTTGGTACTTACGCACTTTCTTCAGGTTATTACGATGCTTATTACGGCTCAGCGCAAAAGGTTAGAACATTAATAAAGCAGGATTTTGATGCCGCTTTCACTAAGTGTGATGTTTTAGTTTCACCAACTGCACCAACTACCGCATTTAAAATCGGTGAGAAGAGCAATGATCCACTTGCCATGTATTTAAATGATATTGCCACAATTCCAGTAAATATGGCCGGCATTGGCGGAATGAGTCTGCCTTGCGGATTAGCTGAGGAAGATAATCTGCCAGTTGGTTTTCAAATCATGTCACCAGCGATGAAAGATGATCGAATGTATTTAGTTGGCGGCGCTCTTGAAGCGGCACTAATTTCTAAGTGGGGTAAGCCAATATTAGATTTCGCACCAAAGCTTGCAGGTTCAAAATGAGTTTAAATTACGATCAAGCTATAGAAAAATATGAGCCAACACTAGGACTTGAGGTCCATGTTGAGTTAAATACAAAGTCAAAGATGTTTTGTGGTTGTGCAACTGAGTTCGGAGCCCAACCAAATACTCAAACCTGTCCAGTATGTCTTGGTCTTCCTGGTGCGCTGCCAGTTGTTAATAAGAAAGCTATTGAAAGCTCAATCCTGATTGGATTAGCGCTCAACTGTTCAATTGCGCCATTTTCAAGATTTGCTAGAAAAAATTACTTTTATCCTGATATGCCAAAAAACTTTCAAACCTCACAATATGACGAGCCGATCTGTATTAATGGTTTTCTAGATGTTGAGGTTGAAACTGATGAAGGTATGAAAACATTTAGAATCGAAATTGAACGAGTTCACATGGAAGAAGACACCGGTAAATCTCTGCATGTTGGTGGATCAACTGGGCGAATTCATGGCGCTGAATACTCTCTTTTAGATTACAACCGAGCTGGCATTCCATTGGTAGAGATTGTTACCAAAATTGTTCCTGGCACTGGTAAATACGCACCCCTTGTTGCCCGCGGTTATGTTGCAGCTTTGCGAGATATTTTGCGTGGTTTAAAAGTCTCAGATGTAAAGATGGAGCAGGGCTCACTTAGATGCGATGTGAATTTATCTCTATCAAAGACAGGTAGTGGAAAACTTGGCACAAGAAGTGAGACAAAAAATGTTAACTCACTTCGCTCTGTAGAACGTGCCGTAACTGGTGAAGTAATTCGCCAAGCAAATAGATTAGAAAGTGGCGAAAGAATTGTGCAGGAGACTCGTCACTTCTTAGAGGAGAGTGGTGAGACTCGTCCTGGTAGATCTAAAGAGCAGGCGGAAGATTATCGCTACTTCCCAGAACCAGATTTAGTACCAGTTGTACCTGATGCAAAATGGATCGAAGAGTTAAGAAAGAGTTTGCCAGAAAAACCATCAGATCGCAGAGCGAGATTACAAACTGCTTGGGGTGTTCCAGATAAAGAGATGGCGGCGATGATTAATGCCGAGTTACTTGATACGGTTGAAGAGACAGTTTTGTTAGGTGCAGATCCAACCAAGGCTCGTAGTTGGTGGTTGGGTGAAATATCTAGAATTGCTAATGATCGCGCAGTTTTACCTACTGAATTAATCTCCGTTAAAGATGTTGCCCAAGTTATTGCATTAATTGCAAGTGGTGAGTTAACCGATAAGTTAGCTCGGCAAGTAGTTGAAGGAGTTATTGCTGGTGAAGGTAACCCGGCAGATGTAATTAGCAAGCGCGGCTTAAAAGTTGTCTCAGATGATTCCCAGTTGATGAAAGCTATTGAAGACGCAATCGCTGCTCAACCAGAGACCGCTGAGCGAGTACGAGGTGGAAATGTTCCAGCGGCCGGTGCCTTAATTGGTGCGGTCATGAAAGCAACTGGTGGGCAGGCAGATGCAGCTAAGGTGCGGGAACTATTATTAAAACACTTAGGACAATAAACTAATCTCATGAGCGAAAAAAATCCGCCAAACAAGATGAAGCCAAGATCTGGCTTAGTCACCGATGGTATGGAGCGTGCTCCAGCTCGCGGAATGCTTCGCGCAGTTGGAATGAAAGATGAAGATTTTGCTAAACCGCAAATTGGTATTGCATCATCTTGGAATGAAATTACTCCTTGTAATTTATCTCTCGATCGTTTAGCTAAAGCATCTAAAAAAGGCGTAAAAGACGCTGGCGGTTTTCCAATGCAATTTGGCACCATCTCTGTCTCTGATGGAATTTCAATGGGACATGAAGGAATGCACTTCTCATTAGTTTCTCGTGAAGTAATTGCTGACTCTGTAGAAACTGTAATGCAAGCAGAGCGGTTAGATGGCATGGTTACATTTGCCGGTTGCGATAAATCACTTCCTGGCATGATGATGGCAGCAGCTCGAATGGATGTTGCAAGTGTTTTTGTTTATGCAGGTTCTACTATGCCAGGAAAAGTTGATGGCCGAGATGTAACAATCATTGATGCATTTGAAGCAGTTGGCGCCTGTGCTCGGGGATTAATTTCTCAAGAAGAGGTAGATAAAATTGAACGAGCAATCTGTCCAGGTGAAGGTGCCTGTGGCGGTATGTACACCGCAAACACCATGGCAGCAGTAGGTGAAGCAATTGGTTTGTCACTTCCTGGCTCGGCTTCACCACCATCAATTGATCGTCGTCGTGATGATTACGCAGTTAAATCAGGAGCAGCAGTTGTTGAGTTAATTAGAAAAGGTATTACTACTCGTCAGATTTTGACTAAGAAAGCCTTTGAAAATGCAATTACAGTTGTAATGGCATTAGGTGGATCAACAAATGCAGTGCTTCACCTTCTTGCAATCGCACACGAGGCAGAGGTTGAATTAACACTTGAAGATTTCCATCGGGTTGGATCCAAGGTGCCACTGCTTGGAGATCTAAAACCATTTGGTAAGTATGTAATGACTGATGTGGACAAGGTGGGTGGAATTCCAGTAGTTCTTCGCGCACTTCTTGATGCTGGTTTATTACATGGCGATTGTTTAACTGTTACCGGAAAAACTATGGCTGAAAATCTAAAGGATGTTTCTCCTCCTGATCCAGATGGTGAAATTCTAAAAGCTGTAAATAATCCAATGTCACTTGGTGGTGGAATCACAATCCTTGGTGGCTCACTTGTACCTGATGGCGCAGTTTGTAAGACAGCTGGAGTTGGTGTTGATGTATTTGAAGGACCAGCAAAGGTTTTCGAACGTGAACAATCTGCGATGGATGCTTTAGAGAACGGCTCAATTGTTGCTGGTGATGTTGTTGTAATTAGATATGAAGGACCAAAGGGTGGCCCTGGTATGCGCGAGATGTTAATGATTACTGGCGCAATTAAAGGTGCTGGACTTGGTAAATCTGTGTTGCTGCTAACTGATGGCAGATTCTCTGGCGGCACAACCGGTCTTTGTGTCGGACATGTTGCTCCTGAAGCAGTTGATGGTGGTCCAATTGCATTTGTTAACAATGGTGATCGGGTAAGAATTGATATTAAGAATAGAACTTTAGATTTATTAGTAGATGAAAAAGAGATGACAGAGCGTAAGAAAAATTTCAAACCGATCCCACACAAATATCGCCGCGGGGTTTTAGCTAAGTATTCAAAGTTAGTAGGCAGTGCAGCAAAGGGTGCGGTCTGCGATTAATTGCAGTTTTGTTATAAGTACGCTCAAATATTGAGATTGATATCTCACGGGTTGACTAGACTAACTACACCTGAGAAACTACAGCCATGAAGAACACCTCACTAATCTCACAAATTGCGATCACATCTGTGGTCGTGGTGATTATTGAGCGTGCGCGCTAACTAAAAAAAGTTAGTTCGCACCCCTCAGATAAAACTGGGGGGTTTTGTTTTAGACAAGGTCTAGTTAAGAAAGGAAGCGATGAGCAAGATGAATGGTGCACAAAGTTTAGTTAACGCACTCGAGGCTGCCGGTGTTGATGTCATGTTTGGCATACCAGGCGGCGCAATTCTTCCTGCTTACGATCCAATTTTTGATTCAAAGATCCGCCATATATTAGTAAGGCATGAACAAGGTGCAGGTCACGCTGCAACTGGTTATGCCCAAGCTACTGGTCGAGTTGGTGTTTGTATTGCAACATCTGGACCTGGCGCTACAAATTTAGTAACACCACTTGCTGATGCACAAATGGACTCTGTTCCAATCGTGGCCATTACTGGTCAAGTTCCATCTGCAGCAATTGGTACTGATGCATTTCAAGAAGCAGATATTCGCGGCGTTACCATGCCAGTTACAAAACATAATTATTTAATTACCGACCCAGATGATATTCCACGCGCAATCGCGGAAGCATTTCATATTGCAAGTACTGGCCGGCCGGGCGCAGTTCTAGTTGATATTGCTAAAGATGCGCTGCAAAAAGAGACCACCTTTAACTATCCAAAAAATGTTTCACTAGCTGGTTATAACCCAGTAGTTGAGCCAAAGAGTGAGGCGATCAGAGATGCCGCAGCTTTAATTACTCAATCTAAAAAACCAGTTCTTTATGTTGGTGGCGGAATAATTAAGGCAAATGCGGCTAAAGAGTTGATGCAGCTTGCTGAGATAACTGGCGCACCGGTTGTTACTACTTTGATGGCACGGGGTGCTTTCCCTGATTCACACCCACAACACCTTGGTATGCCTGGCATGCATGGAACTGTTGCTGCAGTTACCGCGCTACAAAAGGCAGATTTATTAATTACCTTAGGCGCACGATTTGATGACCGAGTAACCGGAAAACTTTCAACCTTTGCACCAAATGCCAAGATTATTCACGCCGATATAGACCCAGCTGAAATTGGTAAGAATCGCCATGCTGATGTAGCAATCATTGGTGACTTAAAAAATATTTTGCGCGCACTTAATCCAGCAACTAAAGCCGCATTAGCAAAATCTCACCCAGATTTAACTCCTTGGCTTACTGAAACATATGGCTGGCGAAGTAAGTTCCCATTAGGTTATGACAAACCATCTGATGGCTCTGTTTCACCACAATATGTAATTGAAAGAATCGGCAAGATCTCTGGTCCAGACACAATTTTTACAGCTGGTGTTGGTCAACATCAAATGTGGGCATCACAATTTATTGGTTATGAAAAACCAAGAACCTGGCTTAACTCAGGCGGTCTTGGAACCATGGGTTACGCAGTTCCTGCTGCAATGGGTGCAAAGGTAGGAGCTCCTGACACAACTGTTTGGGCAATTGATGGTGATGGCTGTTTCCAAATGACTAATCAAGAGTTAGTAACTTGTGCGCTGAACAATATTCCAATCAAGGTAGCAGTAATTAATAATGAATCACTTGGCATGGTCCGCCAGTGGCAAACTCTTTTCTATAACCAACGTTATTCAAATACTGATTTGCACTCAAAGCGAATCCCAGATTTCAAATTATTGGCTGAAGCAATGGGTTGTGTTGGTTTGCGTTGTGAGCGGCCAGAGGATGTTGATAAAACTATTGAGGCAGCGATGGCAATTAATGATCGTCCAGTTGTAGTTGATTTTAATGTTCATCGTGATGCAATGGTTTGGCCGATGGTGGCTGCTGGCACATCAAATGATGACATCACAGTTGCCAGATCAATGGCCCCGGTCTGGGATTCACAGGAGTTGTAATGGCTATTCATACATTGGCAGTTTTAGTTGAGAACTCACCTGGCGTATTGGCACGAGTTGCATCGCTATTTTCTCGTCGTGGTTACAACATTGATTCACTAGCTGTAGGACCAACTGAAAATCCAAAGGTTTCTCGAATGACAATTGTTTTAAATTTAGAAGGCCACGCGTTAGATCAGGTGAGCGCGCAATTATTTAAGTTAGTGAATGTAATTGGAATCTCTGAGATGAAGGATTCAGATTCATTAAAACGAGAGATTTTATTGGTGAAGGTGGCAAACACAGCAGCAGCCAAAGAGGTTGTAAAAAAGCACGGTGCAGTAATTGCTGATGAGGGCGGTAAGACCATCTCGATTGAGGCGGTTGGTCAATCATCTGCAATTGAAAGCTTGCTTGCTGATTTAAAAGCACATGGAATTCGAGAGTTAGTTCAATCAGGCTTGGTGGGACTAGAGCGGGGCGACAGCACACTTGCAGACCGTACGCTTAGCACCATGGGAACTGCTAACGAGTCAGATCCAAATAGTTCAACAGCTGATTACCAAAATTAACCAACCAACAAACATAAGGAGAAATACAGTGGCAACGATGTATCACGATGAAGATGCAGATCTATCGATTATCCAATCTAAAAAGGTTGCAGTAATTGGCTACGGATCTCAAGGACATGCACATGCACTATCCCTACGCGATAGTGGTGTTGATGTTGTAGTTGGTTTGGCTGAGGGTTCAAAGTCTCGCGCAAAGGCAGAAGCAGAAGGTCTAAAAGTTGCAACAGTTGCCGATGCAGTTAAAGACGCAGATGTTGTGATGTTGCTAGCTCCAGATCACGTGCAGCGTCATATTTACAATGATTCAATCGCACCAAATATGAAATCCGGAGCAGCATTGTTCTTTGGCCATGGTTTTAATATTCGCTTTGGTTATATCAAGCCACCTGCAAATGTTGATGTTTGTATGGTGGCACCAAAGGGCCCAGGACATTTAGTACGTCGTGAGTATTCAGCCGGACGTGGCGTGCCAGTAATTGTTGCTGTTGAACAAGATGCAACTGGTAATGCATGGCCAATCACACTTTCATATGCAAAGGCGATCGGTGGCCTACGTGCTGGTGGAATCTTGACTACTTTCACTGAAGAGTGTGAGACAGATTTATTTGGTGAGCAAGCAGTTCTTTGTGGCGGTGCTTCACAATTAGTTATGTACGGCTTTGAAACTTTAATTGAAGCAGGGTATCAACCAGAGGTTGCCTACTTCGAGTGCTTGCATGAGCTAAAACTTATTGTTGATCTTATGTATGAAGGTGGAATTGCAAAACAACGTTGGTCAGTATCTGACACAGCTGAGTATGGTGATTACATCTCAGGTCCAAGAGTTATCGATCCAAGTGTTAAAGAGAATATGAAGGCAGTGCTTGCTGATGTTCAATCAGGTGCTTTTGCTAAGCGCTTTATTGATGATCAAGATAAAGGTGCTCCAGAATTTAAATCACTTCGTGCAAAGGGTGAAGCCCATCCAATCGAGCAGGTTGGTAGAGATCTTCGTAAGTTGATGTCTTGGGTTAAATCAAGCAACAAAGATGATTACAAAGAGGGAAATGCGGCGCGTGGCTAAACCTGTCGTACTAATTGCCGAAGAGTTAAGTCCAGCCACATTAGCGGCGTTGGGACCTGACTTTGAGGTGCGCAATTGCAATGGCGCAGATAGGACAGAATTACTTGCCGCTCTTGCTAAAGGTGTTGATGCAGTATTAATTCGCTCTGCAACCAAGATGGATGCTGAGGCAATTGCAGCAGCAAAAGGTTTAAAGGTGATTGCAAGAGCAGGTGTTGGTCTAGATAATGTTGAGATACCAGCTGCAACTGCAGCGGGCGTAATGGTGGTAAATGCGCCAACTTCAAACATTGTTTCAGCTGCAGAGCTGGCAATTGGATTGCTTCTAGCATCTGCCAGATTTATCTCACCAGCACATGCAGCTTTAAGAAATGGGAAGTGGGCACGTTCTAAATACACAGGGGCTGAATTATTTGAGAAAACTTTAGGAATTGTTGGCTTTGGCCGGATTGGTCAATTAGTAGCTGCTCGTATGCAATCTTTTGGCATGGATGTAGTTGCTTATGATCCTTATTTGCAGCCAGCACGTGCTGCCCAACTTAATGTGAAATTAATTGAATTAGATGAGTTGCTTAAGGTGAGTGATTTCATAACTATCCATCTACCTAAAACAAAAGAGACTGCTAATTTAATTGGCACTGAAGCATTAAAGAAGGTAAAGCCAACGGTGCGAATTATTAATGCTGCTCGTGGTGGCGTATTAGATGAGGCTGCTCTTTATGAAGCGCTTAAAGATGGCAGAGTCGCAGGTGCTGGCCTTGATGTTTTTGCTACTGAGCCATGTACTGATTCACCACTATTTACTTTAGATAATGTTGTTGCAACACCACATTTAGGTGCATCAACAGATGAAGCCCAGGAGCGGGCCGGAATTGCAGTTGCTGTCTCAGTTCGTAAAGCACTCTCTGGTGAATTAGTACCAGATGCAGTAAATGTTAAGGGTGGTGCAATTGATCAAGCAGTTCGCCCAGCACTGCCATTAGTTGAAAAATTAGCTCAAGTTGCAACCTCATTAGCAAATGATGTTATTTCTTCAATTGATGTTGAAGTAAGAGGAGAGATCTCAACCCATGATGTTTCAGTACTTTCTACAAGTGCGTTAAAGGGTGCGTTAATTGCAATGGGAGCAGAAGATGTTACCTATGTAAATGCACCAGCTTTAGCTGAAAGTCGCTCCCTTACATCTGCTGTATCAACTGATGCCGAAAGCCCTGATCATCGTAATTTAGTCTCAGTGAGAGCTGCTTGTGCTGATGGCAGTCAGGTCTTTGTTAGCGGAACGCTTATGGGAATTAAACAGATCCAAAAGATTGTGGCAATTGATAAATTAGATCTTGATCTTAAGCCAACTAATAATCTTTTATTCCTTCGTTATGCCGATCGCCCTGGTGTAGTTGGTGTAGTTGGAAATGCTCTTGGTAAGTTAAAAATCAATATCGCTGATATGCAGGTTGGTCGCACTCAAGAGGGTGGACAAGCTTTAATGGCGCTAACAGTTGATTCTGTAATTCCTAATGAGATTATTGATGTAATTACCAAAGAGACTGGTGCTTCATTAGTTCGATTTGTTAATTTGGTGAACGAATGAAGAGTTTTAATTTAGCTGTCATACCAGGAGACGGCATTGGACCTGAGGTAGTAGGTGAAGGACTTAAGGTTTTAGATGCGGTTGCGAAAAAATATGATTTAACCTTTAACAAAACTAATTATGATTTAGGTGCTGCCTATTGGCACAAGACTGGTGAAACTTTGCCTGATTCTGTGATGGCTGAGTTGGCAAAATCTGATGTAATTTTGTTAGGTGCGGTAGGAGATCCAACTGTGCCAAGTGGAGTATTAGAGCGAGGATTACTTCTTAAATTACGATTTGCTTTTGAACATTATATAAATTTACGCCCAGCTAAATTATTTCCTGGAGTGATCTCACCAATTACAAATAATAAAGGCATTGATTTTGTAGTGGTTAGAGAGGGAACAGAAGGTCTTTATGTTGGTGCTGGCTCATTAAAAGATGAGGGCACAAATAAAGAGTTAGCAATTGAAGAGTCGATTAATACCTATAAAGGTGTTGAGCGAGTAATTAGAGATGCATTTGACCGAGCAAAGCTTCGGCCACGCAAAAAACTGACCTTAGTTCACAAGAACAATGTGTTGGCAAGAGCTGGTGGGCTTTGGACTCGAGTGTTTAACGAGGTTGCAAAGGATTTCCCGGAAGTTACAACTGATTACTTACATGTTGATGCTGCCTCAATGTTTTTTGTAACAAATCCAGAGAGATTTGATGTGGTAGTAACTGATAATTTATTTGGCGACATCATTACTGATATCGCAGCTGCTATCTGTGGTGGCATTGGACTTGCTGCTAGTGGAAATATAAATCCAACTGGTGCTTTTCCATCTATGTTTGAACCAGTTCATGGCTCAGCCCCTGATATTGCTGGAAAAAACTTAGCTGATCCAACTGCAACTGTTTTATCAATTGCGATGATGCTAAATCACTTAGGTGAGAGTAAGGCTGCAAATGATGTTGAGGCAGCAGTGGCAAAGGATCTTGCTAGCCGGGCAGATAAGAAGCGTTCAACAACTGAGGTCGGCGCAGCATTAGTGGCGGGTGTGTCATGAAGATAATTAGTAATCCAAATACAAAACCAGTTGATGCAGCAGATCGCGATAAAAGAGTTGCTGAGCCTGGCTTTGGTAAGTACTACACCGACAATATGGTTATTGCGCAATGGAATGAAGCAACCGGCTGGTCTGATGCGACATTGCAGGCATATGGTCCGCTTTCATTAGATCCAGCCACAATGGTTTTTCATTATGGCCAAGAGATATTTGAAGGAATGAAGGCATATTCCCAACCAGATGGTGGTATTTCTTTATTTAGACCAGAGGCAAATGCAAAACGTTTTGCAAAGTCAGCAGCTCGTATTGCACTACCGGAAATGCCAATTAATTTCTTTGTTGAAACAGTTGAAGCATTAGTTAAAGCTGATAAGAATTGGGTACCAAAAAAGACTGGTGAATCTTTATACATCCGCCCATTTATGATTGCAACCGAGGTTGGTTTAGGTGTTCGCCCATCTAATAAAGCGACATATGTATTAATTTCAACTCCTGCTGCTGCTTACTTTAATGCGGCAAAGGCGGTAACAGTTTGGATCTCAACTGAGTATGTAAGAGCAGCATTAGGTGGCACCGGAGAAGCTAAGTGCGGTGGAAATTACGCTGCGTCTCTGCTTGCACAAAAACAAGCAGCTAAAGAGGGTTGTGATCAGGTTGCATATATTGATGCAGTAGAACGCAAGTGGGTAGAGGAGATGGGTGGCATGAATCTCTACTTCATTAAGGGAAGTGGCAAAGATGCCAAGATAATGACTCCAAAACTTACCGGCACATTACTTCCTGGAATTACTCGTGATTCAATTTTAACCTTAGCAAACGACCTTGGGTATAAAACTGAGGAAACTATGATCTCAATTGATGACTGGCGCGATGGCGTTAAATCAGGTGAGATAACTGAAATTTTTGCCTGCGGTACTGCTGCTGTTGTATCTGCAGTAGGAAGTGCGAAAAGTATTCACGGCACCTGGCAAACCGGTGATGGAAAGCCTGGAGCTATTACAAATGAGATTCGCGCAACATTGCTTGGAATTCAACATGGAACTATTGAAGATAAGCACGGCTGGAATAAGCGAGTTATCTAATGACAATAAATGATTCATTTCATATCTATGACACCACCCTTCGTGATGGCGCCCAACAAGAGGGCTTAAATCTCTCTGTCCACGACAAATTAACTATTGCTCGTCATCTAGATGATTTAGGTGTTGGCTTTATTGAAGGTGGCTGGCCAGGAGCAAATCCGAAGGACACTGAGTTTTTTAAATTAGCTCAAACTGAATTAAAGTTAAAAAATGCCACCTTTGTTGCCTTTGGTGCAACGAGACGGCCTGGAGTTAAAGCTTCTGATGATGTGCTGCTTCGAGCATTACAAGATTCAAAAGCTGCTGCCGTAACACTTGTGGCAAAGAGCCATGATCGCCATGTGGATCTAGCGCTAAAGACTCATTTGGATGAAAACCTAGCAATGATCGCTGATTCGATTAAGTTTTTAAAAGCAGGAGGCCAGCGAGTATTTCTAGATGCCGAGCACTTCTTCGATGGCTATATTTCAAATAAAGCATACGCACTTGAGGTAGTAAGAGTTGCCGCAGAAGCTGGTGCTGACGTGGTTGCACTTTGTGACACAAATGGCGGAATGCTCCCTGATGAGTTATCAAATATTGTCCATGAGGTTTTAACTGCCTCGTCTGCTCGGCTTGGAATTCATTGCCATAATGACACTGGCTGTGCTGTTGCTAACTCACTTGCTGCTATCTCTGCTGGTGTTACCCATGTTCAAGGAACTTTAAATGGTTATGGCGAGCGAACTGGAAATGCTGATCTAGTAAATATCATTGCAAATCTTGAATTAAAGAAAGATAAATTAGTTTTGCCTGCTGGCAAATTACAAGAGGCGTTTCGTATTTCACATGCTGTTGCTGAGATTACAAATGTAGCACCAAGTGCGCGCCAACCATATGTTGGAACATCTGCCTTTGCTCACAAAGCAGGATTACATGCATCTGCAATCAAGGTAGATCCAATGATGTATCAACATGAAACCCCAGAATCAGTTGGCAATGACATGCGAATGTTGGTCTCTGAGATGGCAGGTCGGGCTTCAATCGAACTTAAATCTGTTGAGCTTGGAATTGATTTAGGTGGCGATAAAGATTTGATTGGCAGAGTAGTCGAAAAAGTTAAAGATCTTGAAGGTAAAGGTTTCACCTTCGAAGCAGCTGATGCCTCATTTGAATTACTACTTCGCACTGAAGTTTTAGGAAAGCGCCCAAGCTTTTTCACAATCGAAGATTGGCAAACTACAGTTCACCAAAATGAATCCGGCAAAGTAACCTCTAAGGCAACTGTAAAGATAAGTGCAAAGGGTGAATCGATCTCTGCCCAAGGTGTTGGAAATGGTCCAGTTAACGCGATTGATAATGCACTTAGAACTGGTCTTGAGAAGTTTTATCCAGAGCTTTCAAAACTTGAGTTAACTGATTACAAAGTTCGTATTTTGGAAGGCCGGCTTGGTACAGGTGCGGTGACTAGAGTTTTAGTTGAGACTAGTGATGGAAATGGCGAGTGGAGCACAATTGGCGTTCACGAGAACGTAATTGCAGCCTCAGCAATGGCATTAGATGACGCGGTTACCTATGGCTTACTAAGGCAGGGGCGCAAACCCGAGTAATCTGCTATTCATGTCCGCCGCCCTGATTACGCAATATGAAGAGCACTTGGCTTTGGTTAGAAATTTATCGGATAACTCAATCAGGGGATATGTAACAGATTTAGAGTCTTTTCTTAAACATATGGAGAAGATGGGAATTGTTGAGTTTAATCAATTAGAAATTGAACACATTCGCTCCTGGCTTGCTAATTTACAAAGCACCGGAGTCGCTAGGTCAACGTTGACTAGAAGAATTGTTTCAATCAGGGCTTTCACAAATTGGGCAGCAGGTAATGGATGGTTGACTTCTGACTTAGGAGTCAACCTTGCAATCCCTAAACCACACAAAGTATTGCCTGAGGTTTTAAATGTTGAAGATGCTGCCACAGTATTAAAAGCACTTGAGGTTAAATGTGTCGAGGAGCCAAGTGCAATTAACTCACGTGATTTAGCTTTAGTTGAAGTTTTATACAGCTCAGGTATTCGTGTTTCAGAGCTTTGTGGTTTAAACCTTGGCGATATTGATCGAACTAGAAATACTTTAAATGTAATTGGTAAGGGAAATAAGCAGCGGGTTGTGCCACTTGGATTGCCAGCGGTTCGGGCAATTGAAAGTTATTTAAAAACAGCCAGAGTTGAGTTTGTAAATCAAAATTCACAAGACGCAGTATTTTTAGGCTCTCGTGGAAAAAGAATTGATCAAAGAACTGTCCGCGAAGTTGTTTATGAAGCAATGAAGGCGGTTGGTTCTGATATGGGACCGCATGGATTGCGTCATAGCGCTGCAACTCATTTACTAGAGGGTGGAGCAGATCTTAGAACTGTGCAAGAGATATTAGGACATGCATCTTTATCTACAACTCAGATCTACACCCATGTGTCCCCTGAGCGTTTGCAATCTGCCTACAAACAAGCACACCCAAGGGCGTAGTTTGTGAAAGTTGAATTACCAGTTGCCTTTTCGCAATTAGAGAGCCGAATTAAATCGCAAGTTTTTGTTAGGGCAGTGCTATCTGGCCGGCGAAGAAATATGCAAACTGAATATGAGCGGATTGATATAAAACCGGTACTCATCAAAGAAGAGATTAAGTGGCAGATAGTTTCAAGTGATGGCAAGAAAGATATAACTAAAAATGTTGAAGCAGATTTTAACTTCAATCAATTATTTAGCTCTGGCTTTGCCAATCTATTAGTAGATACTCAAGATGAGTCATACCAGGTGAGAATCTCTAAAAAAGATGAGGCGTTAGTTGCAATTAATAAGGTGAAGTTAAGTAGGGATCTAGCTCATGATCGCCAAAAGCAGCGGATGTTGCCGGAGAGCAATCAGGTATTTAAAGCACTAGATATGTCAGATTTATTGGGACGAATTAAACCTAGCAAGATGGATAAATATAAACAGGTGGATGAGTTTTTAAGATTAATTAGCCAAACATTAGATAGTGATTTAAGTAAGCAAGATGAGGTATCAGTTGTTGATTTAGGTTGTGGTCATGCCTATTTAACCTTTGCAGTGCAGGAGTTTTTATCCGATAAGTATCAAAAGGTTTCAATTTTAGGAGTTGATGAGCGGCAAGATTCTAAAGAGCACAATGAGAAGGTTGCTAAGAAACTAAATACATCTGCTCAATTTATTGCTGCCAAGATTGCTGATACCCCAAATCAAAAGGTTGATATCGCAATCGCACTTCACGCCTGTGATACCGCAACTGATGACGCGCTCTTTTGGGCGGTCAAAAATGATGCCAAGGTAATTATGGCCGCGCCTTGTTGCATGCATGAACTGCAAACTCAGATTAAGGAAACACCTGAGCCGTGGGGTTTATTAACTAAGTATGGATTAGTTAAAGAGCGGTTAGTTGATTTGATGACCGATTCATTGCGGGCGCAGATCTTAAAACTACTTGGTTACCGGGTTGATATTGTGGAGTTTATTGGCGGTGAGCACACAGCTCGTAATATTTTAATTAGAGCGGTTAAAACTGGGGCAGCTGTAAATGATCTTGATAAGAAAAGGTATGAGCAGATGCTTGGAGATTGGCAGATAACTCCATACTTGGCAAAGTTATTAAAAAGCGAGTTAAAAGCTGCGGCGCAGATCGACACTCTCTAGACCCGCGCAGTAGCTAAGACTGCTGTCGCAGTTAATTGTTTTCGTATCTCCAATAAAAATTCCGATCATTACCCCGACCACCAGGGTGGCAATTAAAAAGGCTGATCTCACCGGCAAATACTGGTTTATTTGCATCCGCCTGCGCATAGATCGCCGCTTTGGTGTGGATTTTGGGGGGATTATCTTCAGGTAGGATTTGCCTCAGCACGGAATGAAAATTACGTGACTTCACGCATCTTAAAGTGATTAATTAGTTACTAATTAAGAGCTTATGAACCTGTTCGGTGTAGTTAGCAATAACTACTCGGTTCTAGATGCTAGGGATTTAGTAAATTGCTAAATCACAAACCGAGTGCTCTTTCTTACCTTGAGTAAAAAGAGTGAAAAAGGAGTGTGCCGAAATGGCAGTTGTAACAATGCGAGAGCTTCTCGATAGCGGTGTTCACTTTGGACATCAGACTCGTCGATGGAATCCAAAGATGAAGCGCTATATCTTTACTGAGCGCAACGGCATCTACATCATCGATATCCAACAATCATTAGCCCTAATTGATAGCGCTTATGAGTTTATTAAAGATGCAGTAGCAAAGGGTGGCCACGTACTTTTCGTTGGCACTAAAAAGCAAGCACATGAGCCAATCAAGCAGCAATCTGCCAGAGTTGGAATGCCATATGTAACAGAGCGTTGGTTAGGCGGAATGCTTACTAACTTCCCAACTGTTTACAAGCGCGTACTTAGACTTAAAGAGCTTGAAGCTCTTGAGACCGCTAATGATCAACTTTTAACAAAGAAAGAGTTACTTGTTCTGCGCCGTGAGCGCGAGAAGTTAAACAAGAACCTTGATGGAATTCGTAACATGACCAAGCTGCCTGCAGCTATTTGGGTTATTGATACTAAGAAGGAGCACCTAGCTGTTGCTGAGGCAAAGAAGCTTGGTATTCCAGTAATTGCAATCTTAGATACCAACTGTGATCCAGATGAGGTTGATTTTAAAATTCCTGGTAACGATGATGCGATTCGTTCAATCGCACTTCTTACCCGCGTAATGACCGATGCAATTGTGGCTGGTCTTCAAATCCGTTCAGCAAATGCTGCAAAGGTTGCCGATAAGGCAGCGGCAGAGGCATTAGCTGCGGCTGAGAAAACAGCAGAACAACCACTTGCTGATTGGGAAAAAGATTTAATTAAAGAGCCAACTGAAACTGCGGGTGCTTAATTGGCGTATACAGCAGAGGATGTTAAGAAATTACGGGAGCAGACCGCTGCCGGAATGCTTGATTGCAAAAAAGCATTGGACGAAGCAGATGGTGATTACCAAAAAGCGGTAGAGATCATTCGCGTTAAAGGCCAAAAGGGTGTTACCAAGCGCGAAGGCAGAGCGACCTCAAATGGTTTAGTTACTGCAAAAGCTGAAGGTGATCTTGGCGTAATGCTTGAGTTAAATTGCGAAACTGATTTCGTAGCAAAGGGTGAGAAGTTTCAAGCCTTAGCTGATGAACTACTTAATCACTTAGCAGCATCAAAGATTGGTGAATTAGATAAGTTCCTATCTTCAAAGCTTGCTTCAGGTAAAACTGTGCAAGAGATAGTCGATGAGGGAAATGCGATGTTGGGTGAGAAGATTGAGATTAAACGGATCAGCGTTTTAACTGGCTCACCAGTTTCTTTATATCTACACAAAACATCTCCAGATCTACCACCTCAGGTTGGCGTGCTAGTTCAACTTAAGAGTGCAGCTGAAACCGTTGGTAAAGATATTGCGCAACATATTGCTGCCTTTGCGCCGCAGTTTGTTAGCCGTGATCAAGTACCAGCTGATGAGATTGCTAATGAGCGCCGTCTTGCCGAAGAGGCAGCTCGCAGTGAAGGTAAGCCAGAAGCATCAATTTCAAAGATTGTTGAAGGTCGAGTTACTGGATTTGTTAAAGAGGTATCTCTTCTTGAGCAAGCTTTCGCGCAAAGAAAACTGTGCAACAAATTCTTGATGAGGCAAAGACAGCCGTGTCTGCCTTTAATAGATTCCGTGTAGGTCAGTAAACTAGTAATACAAATTAATTAAGGGAGCGCTCATGCCACGTAAAGGTTATAAACGAGTGCTCCTTAAATTATCTGGTGAGGTTTTTGGCGGGGAAAAAGGCATCGGTGTTGATCCTGATGTAGTCCATGATGTAGCAAATCAAATCGCAGAGGTTGTAAGAAGCGGTACTCAAATTGCCATTGTTGTAGGTGGTGGAAATTACTTTAGAGGAGCAGAGCTGCAACAACGCGGCATGGATCGCGCCCGCGCAGATTACATGGGAATGCTTGGCACGGTAATGAATTGTTTGGCGCTGCAAGATTTTCTAGAAAAAGCTGGCATTGAAACTAGAGTTCAAACTGCAATCACGATGGGACAAGTTGCTGAGCCTTATGTTCCGCGCCGTGCAATTAGACACTTAGAAAAAGGAAGAGTTGTAATTTTTGGTGCCGGTGCTGGCATGCCATTCTTTACCACCGACACAGTTGCCGCCCAACGCGCACTTGAGATTGGCTCAGAAGCTTTGCTTCTTGCCAAGAGTGGTGTTGATGGGGTTTACAGCGCAGATCCTAAAAAAGATAAATCAGCTACCAAATATGAATCAGTTTCCTATGATGAGGTTTTAAGTAAATCTCTCGCTGTTGCAGATGCCGCTGCCTTCGCACTATGCCGTGAGAATAAATTGCCAATCGTGATCTTTGACCTAAAAAATAATGGCAATATTAAGCGCGCAGTCTCTGGTGAGAGTATCGGAACCCTAGTTTCTTAGTAGAAATTACGAAAGACCGTAAAGGGATAGTAGAGTTATATTAATAAAGGGAGTGAGCAAATGTCAGATTTGAATGGATCATTAGCTGAGAGCAATGTGAAGATGAATAAGGCAATTGATGTTGCCAAAGAGGATTTTGCCACGATTAGAACAGGCCGCGCCCACCCATCTATGTTTGCTAAGTTAATGGTGGATTACTACGGAACTGGTACCCCACTTGCTCAACTTGCCACGGTGCAAATTCCTGAGGCACGCCTTGCACTTATTACTCCATATGACAAAGGTGCGATGGCTGCAATTGAAAAAGCAATTAGAGATTCAGATCTTGGAGTTAATCCAGGCTCTGATGGCACGGTAATTAGAGTTAACTTTCCGCAATTAACTGAAGAGCGACGTAAAGAGTTTATTAAGGTGGCAAAGAGCAAAGCCGAGGATTCAAAGGTAGCAATCCGTGCAATTCGTAGAGCTGCCAAAGAAGCGATGGAGAAATTAGAAAAAGATGGCAAGGTTGGCAAAGATGATTTGGCTAGAGCTGAAAAAGAGTTAGAAAAAGTTACTGGCGAACACACTGCCAAGATTGATGAGCTGCTAAAGCATAAAGAAGCAGAGCTACTAGAGGTTTAATGATGGCTGACCTGCACGCAATAAATGATGCGATTAATAAAAGAGCAGGTCGCAAACTACTTCCATCTATTTTAGTTTCACTATTTTTATTAGGCTTAATATTTGGCTCAATTACTGCCGCACCTCTTTTATTTTTTGCCCTAATTTGGGTGGTAATTATGTTGGGCGTACGGGAGTTAGCCCAGGCATATCGAACTGGTGGGATTGATCTACCAGCTTATGTATTGATGATCGCTGCCACAGTTTTATTGGTGGCGACCTGGAATGGCAAAACTCAAGGATTAGCGGTTGCAACCGGATTAACCTTTCCAATTTTGATGTTCACGCTTTTACTAATCTCACAAAAAGATTTTATTAAGCGATCAACCTCAGCAGTTTTCATTACCTTTTATCCTGCATTTTTGGGTGGCTTTATTTTGTTACTTGCCAATCACCCAGATGGGCCAAAGCGAATCTTTACCTTAGTTGCGCTTATTGCTTGTAATGACACCTTTGCATACTTTGCTGGCGTATTAATTGGTAAACATAAGATGGCGCCAAGTATTAGCCCTAAGAAAAGCTGGGAAGGCTTAATTGGGGGTGCGATTGCTGTAATTATCGGCGGCTCTTTTATTTTTCACTATTTATATGAAACCACTTGGGTAGTAGGAGCTTCAATTGGTTTAATGACTGTTGTTACCGCCACCTGTGGTGATTTAATTGAATCCGCGATTAAGCGTGATTTAGCAATTAAAGATATGTCTAATTTATTGCCAGGCCATGGCGGAATTATGGACCGGCTGGATTCAGCACTATTTACTGCGCCGGCAGTTTGGTTTGCCCTTGAGTTAATAACTCGGTACCTATAAATGGCTGAATTAATATTTGATGCCCCTGCGGTTAAAAAGAAAGCTCCAATTCACTTAGCTGATTTAACCGTGGTAGAGCGAAAAGCTAGAGCTGAAGAGTTGGGCTTGCCAGCATTTAGAGCAAATCAATTGGCGGTTCACTTTTTTACTCACCATAATGATGAGGTTGAAAGCTTTACTGATATTCCAAAGGAGCTACAACAATCACTAGGTGATGCATTCTTACCAAAATTATTAACATTAGTTCGCTCGATTACCTGTGATGGGGGCAAAACAAGAAAAGATCTATGGCGCTTACATGATGGCGTTCTGGTTGAATCAGTATTAATGCGTTATACCGATCGCACTACCGTTTGTATTTCATCCCAAGCAGGATGCGGAATGCAATGTCCATTTTGTGCAACTGGCCAAGCTGGATTGACTAGAAATTTAACCGCTGCCGAAATTACCGCCCAAGTTGTAATGGCGGCGCGAGTTTGTGATCTAGGTGAGATGCCAGGTGGGCCAACTCGATTATCAAATGTGGTCTTTATGGGTATGGGTGAACCAATGGCTAATTACAAGCCAGTTATGCATAGCATTAGAAATATTACAAACCCACAACCAAATGGTTTAGGCATTGGCGCCCGGTCGGTGACGCTTTCAACCGTTGGCTTAGTAAATGGTATTGAAAAATTAATTGATGAAGACTTGCCAGTCACTCTTGCGATTTCACTTCACACCCCAGATGATGAGCTTCGTGACACTTTGGTGCCAATTAACTCAAGGTGGAAGGTTAAAGAGGTATTAGCAGCAGCGGATAAGTATGAGATGAAGACTGGTAGAAGATACTCAATTGAGTATGCATTAATTCGAGATATTAATGATCAAGCATGGCGAGCAGATCTATTGGGAAGATTGCTTAAAAATAAGAATGCCCATGTGAATTTAATTCCATTAAATCCAACCCCAGGTTCTAAATGGACTGCATCTCGCCCTGAGGATGAGCGAGCTTTTGTTGAGATCTTAGAAGGATATGGGGTTCCGGTAACGGTTCGTGATACTAGAGGTCGTGAGATTGATGGTGCATGTGGTCAATTAGCAGCCGCTGAGGTTTCTGATAAATCATAAGTATTGATTAGAGTAATCGGAATAACTAGACTAATAATCTAATAACCAGGGAGTAGAGAATTGAAAACGCTACAAAACTTCATTAACGGTAAGTATGTCACTCCTACATCTGAGAAGGTGCAGGATTTAATTAACCCTGCAACTGGTGAGGTATTTGCAAAAGCGCCGGTTTCAAATACATCCGATGTTGATAAGGCAATGAAATCTGCCGAGAGCGCCTTTGAAAGTTGGAAGGATTCAACTCCAGGAGAACGTCAAAAAGCAATCAATAAGATTGCAGATGCAATTGAGGCAAGAAGTGAAGAGTTAATTGGTATTGAATCAGAGAACACCGGTAAGCCAATTGCGGTAACTAGAGCAGAAGAGATTGGTCCGATGTTGGATCAAATTAGATTTTTTGCCGGCGCTGCTAGAAATTTAGAGGGCAAAGCAGCAGGTGAGTACTTTAAGGGACATACATCTTTTATTCGCCGTGAACCAATTGGAGTTTGCGCACAGGTGACACCTTGGAATTACCCAATGATGATGGCAGTCTGGAAGTGGGCGCCAGCAATTGCGGCTGGAAATACAGTTGTTTTAAAGCCAAGTGATACCACGCCAGTTTCAACACTTTGGATGGCTGAGTTAATGCAGGAGTTTTTACCAGAGGGTGTAATAAATGTAGTAATAGGAGATCGTGATACTGGCCGGGCATTAGTTGAACATGAAATTCCACAAATGGTTTCAATCACCGGTTCAGTACGTGCTGGCATGGAGGTTGCTTCAAGTGCAGCAAAGGATTTAAAAAAGGTTCACTTAGAGCTGGGTGGAAAAGCACCAGTTGTAATCTTTGATGATGCAAATTTGGAAGCTGCATGTGAGTGGATTGCAATTGCTGGCTACTTCAATGCCGGTCAAGATTGCACATCTGCAACCAGAGTTTTAGTAGAAGCAAGTGCTTATGATGATGTGGTTGCGCTTCTAACTGAGCAAGCAAAAAATGTCATTAAAGTAGGTATGCCAAATGAGGATGTATTAGTAGGTCCAGTTAATAATGCTAATCAGTTAGCTAGAGTGCAAGGATTTATTGACCGTGCACCTTCACATGCCCGAATTACTGCAGGTGGCACCGCAATTGCTCGCCCTGGATATTTCTGGAATCCAACTGTGATCGCTGATTTAAATCAAGATGATGAAATGATTCAAAATGAGATATTTGCACCAGTAATCACGGTGCAGAAATTTACCGATGAAGCACAAGCTGTTCGCTATGCCAATGGTGTTAAGTACGGCTTGGCATCTAGTGTTTGGACGAAGGATCATGGGCGTGCAATGCGAATGGCAAAGGCATTTGATTTTGGTTGTGTTTGGATTAATACTCATATCCCAATGGTTGCTGAGATGCCACATGGTGGGTTTAAGCACTCAGGTGGTGGCAAAGATCTCTCAGGTTATAGTTTTGATGAATACACCCGCATCAAGCATGTAATGACCAACCTAAACGCCTAAGTTGGCCAAGAAATAATCTCAATATTTACAATTTATTTACATAATATTGGCGACAGCAGGCTGATCTAGGTCTAGTATTTTGCCAAAGCCGCTCTTCGATTGAGCTCTTAAGAGAAAGTGATCTAATGACCAACCAAGATTCCAACACAAATCTGCATAAGAAATTAGCAGCCGATAATTCACTTCCATCAGAGATTAAGAAGTTAATTAGCAAATCTCTAACTCGGCGTAATGTGTTGGCAGGAGTTGGCGCAGCAGGTGCGGCTGCAACTTTGGCAGCTTGTGGTGGTGGCGGTGGATCAGCTGATGCAAACACTGTTCGTTGGGCTAACTGGACGCTTTATTTAGATTATGACTCAGAGAAGCAGACCTACCCGACCCTTGATGCATTTGAAGCACAAACTGGAATTAATGTTTCCTACAAAGAAGATGTGAATGATAATGATGAGTTTTATGGCAAAGTACAAGGCCAATTAAGTTTAGGAAAAGATATTGGGTATGACTTAGTTGTTTTAACTGACTGGATGGCAGCACGTTGGGTTCGACTCAATTACGCACAGAAGTTTTCTGCAGATACTGTGCCAAATAAGAAAAATATTATCCCAACTTTAGCCTCGCCATCATTTGATCCAAATCGTGAACAAACTTTGCCATGGCAGACCATCATGGCTGGCTTTACCTGGAATAAAGAAAAAATTCCAGGTGGCATTAAGAATTTTGATCAATTTTTTGCGCCAGCAAATAAGGGCAAAGTTGAAGTTTTATCTGAAATGCGCGACACCATGGGCGTTATCATGCTTTCCCAAGGTGTAGATATTACAAAATTCACTGAAGATCAATTTATGAATGCAATTGATTTCTTACAAAAGAAGATCAAGGATGGTTTTATCCGCCAGGTTAAGGGTAATGACTATAAGGAAGATTTAATCTCAGGGGATGCAATTGCAGTTATTGGCTGGTCTGGCGATACCTTCCAGCTTGCTACTGAAAATAATGGCAAGTTTGGTTTTGCGATTCCAGAGTTTGGCGGAACTATTTCATCAGACAATATGATGATTCCAACGCCATCTACCAATGCAGCGGGGGCGCAGAAATTAATGAATTATTACTACGATCCAGTAGTTGCCGCAAAGGTGGCTGCATATGTTAATTATGTTTGCCCGGTTGCTGGTGCTCAAGAGGAGTTACTGAAAATTGATCCAGCATTAGGCAACAGTGAATTTATCTTCCCAACTGCTAAGACTTCGGCGAAGTTGAATATCTTCCGTGGGCTTACTGCAGCCGAGGAGACTAAATTCCAAACTGCATTTCAGACGGCGGCTGGTAATGCGTAATGGCAGTTGATGCCTCAACCTCAGCTCGCGGAGATTTAATATTAAAAAATCTGACCAAGTCATATGGTGATTTCAATGCAGTTGATGATTTATCACTTGTAATTCCAAAAGGTTCTTTCTTCGCATTACTTGGACCTTCTGGTTGTGGCAAGACTACAACATTGCGAATGGTTGCAGGACTTGAAGAACCAACTGCTGGCTCCATATTTGTTGGTGAAACTGAAATTACCGATATGAAACCGTATCGACGTCCTGTAAATACTGTCTTTCAAAACTATGCCTTATTCCCACATCTTTCAATCTTTGAAAATATTGCATTTGGTCTGCGCAGACGAGGCATCAGTGATGCTGAGGTTAAGAGTGCAGTGGATAAGGTTTTGAACTTAGTTGAACTACCTCAACTTGCAACGAGAAAGCCAAACCAATTATCAGGCGGTCAGCAACAACGTATTGCTGTCGCTCGAGCAATTGTTAACCGGCCAGCGCTTTTACTATTAGATGAACCCCTTGGTGCCCTCGACTTAAAGTTAAGAAGACAGATGCAGATTGAGTTAAAGTGGATTCAAACTGAGATCGGCATAACTTTCGTGCATGTAACTCATGACCAAGAAGAGGCTATGACTATGGCCGACACAATTGCAGTTATGAATAAAGGAAAGATTGAGCAGATGGGATCGCCTGAAGAACTGTATGACTCACCAAAGACGGCATTTGTAGCTAACTTCCTAGGTCAATCAAATTTAATTCCTGGTCAAGTAAGTGGTAATGATGGAAACAATTTAATTGTTGATTTATTTGGTACCAAGGTGTCTGTTCCCAAGGCACGCAGCTCTGCGCATGGAGTCTCAGTGTTAGTTGGAATAAGGCCTGAGAAATTTAGAATTTCACCTGAAGGAAAAAATGTTTCGGGCAATGTTCTAACTGGTGGAAAAGTATCTGATGTTTCATATATTGGAGTTTCTACCCAGTACCAAGTTGAAATGCCATGGGGTAAAGAGTTAATGGTCTTTGAACAAAATGACGACGATGAGGAGATGCTGCGCAAGGGGGAGAATGTCACACTTTCTTGGGAGCCAATCTTTACCTTTGCCTTAGACGGTAGTGAAAACGCTGCAGCCGGATCTCATTAACGATGGCGTCTATTCGGGGGGTATCGGCTAAATCATTTGGTTTAAAAGATAATAAATCAGCTCTTCCTTATTTATTATTAGCGCCAGGTTTGGTTTATTTAGCAGTATTTTTTATCTACCCAATTATCTCACTCGGCCAAATGTCCACAAAAACCTCAAGTGGTGAGATTGGTCAGTACAAGCAAAGTTTTAGGTTTGCTAACTATGTGGATGCATTTCTAGAGAGTAAAGAACAATTTAGTCGTTCATTTATATACGCCACAATTGCAACTGTACTGGCGTTGGCAATTGCTTACCCACTTGCGTATGCAATCGCATTCAAATCTGGAAGATGGAAAAATGTTTTATTGGTTTTAATTGTTGCACCATTTTTTACCTCATTTTTGCTCAGAACTATCGCTTGGAAGCAAATACTTGGCGAAGAAGGCCCTGTGATAAAAGTTTTGCGAGGACTTCATATTATTTCTCCCCAAACCACTTTAACTGCCACATCTTTTGCAGTAGTCACTGGCCTTGCTTATAACTTCCTACCATTTATGACCTTGCCACTTTATGCATCCCTTGAACGAATAGATCCAAGAACACTTGAAGCATCAGGTGACCTTTATGCAAATGGGTTTACAACATTTCGAAAAGTAACTTTGCCTCTTTCAATGCCAGGTGTAGTTGCTGGCACATTGCTTACTTTTATTCCAGCAGCTGGTGATTACATAAATGCTGCAATCCTAGGAAGTCCAAGTAATAAAATGCTGGGAAATGTAATTGATGCTCGCTTCTTTAAGATTGTTGATTATCCCACTGCTGCCGCTCTCTCATTCACTTTAATGGCAGCTATTTTGATTTTGGTCACTGTTTACATTAGAAAAGCTGGAACAGAGGAGTTGGTATGAAAAAACTTACTCGCTGGCTATCGAAGAATTTAATTAAAGTTTACGCATTTTTAGGATTTACTTACCTATTTATTCCAGTCTTTTATACCTTTGCATTCTCATTTAATAATTCTGGACGTAGTAACTTGGTATGGAAAGGTTTCACATTAAAGAATTGGAAAAATCCATGTGGGGCTCCAGATATATGTATGGCGCTTGGTAACTCATTAAAGATTGGCTTAATCTCAACTATTTTGGCAACAGTACTGGGTACTTTAATTGCCTTCGCATTAGGCAGATATAAATTTGCTGGCCGTTCAACAACTAACTTGCTCATCTTTTTACCAATGGCGACACCCGAGATCGTGCTTGGCGCTTCTCTTCTCACTATGTTTTTAAATCTTGGCATTACCCCTGGTTTAGTTCCAACAATTATTGCTCATGTGATGTTTTGTATCTCGTTTGTGGTGGTAACAGTTAAAGCTCGTATCGCATCCTTAGATCCACGCCTTGAACAAGCTGCGATGGATCTATACGCAAATGAATGGCAAACTTTTAGAAGAGTTACCTTGCCACTAGTTGCCCCTGGAATTGCGGCAGCAGCCTTACTTTCTTTCTCTCTTTCCTTTGATGATTTTATTATTACCAACTTCAACTCTGGCACGGTTACCACTTTTCCAAAGTTTGTTTACACCGCGGCAGCTCGAGGAATTCCAGCACAAGCAAATGTGATTGGATCTTCGATGTTTTTTATCGCCTTAATTGTTGTAGTGGTAGGCCAGGTACTTAGTAACAAACGTAAGGTTAAGATTTAACTTATGAGCAATATGGTCGGTATGTATGGCCCTGACTTTACCTTTTTAGATAGTTAACAAAAGCATTTATATTAAAGCAAGAACTTTCAACAAAAACCTATTTTTATTAACTTAGCCGTCTAACCCATAAGGATCATTATCATTTGAAGTACGCCTTCTAATTCTAATTTTATGAATTGACTGGTCAGTTTCTGGATCATAGAACTCAATGCGCTTACCGAAAATTAAATCTGCAAGCCAGTCTAGAAAACGCACTTGATTCCTTTCTAAATTCATGTACCTACAATTTTGAGGAGACTAAATACTACTGCTTAAACTGGTGTAATTGGCATTAGATAGTCATTTTTTTACTGCGCCAATTAACTACTGGATATATACTTAATCCTATGACCAACATTGGCAATATGTATGGGCCTGACTTCACCTTTTTAGGAATTCCAAGATGTGATTTAGATAAGCCAGACACATACAAAGGTGCTGATGTAATTATTGTTGGCGCACCAATTGATAGTGGAACATCCCACCGCTCTGGCGCCAAGATGGGTCCGCAAGCAATTCGAATGGGTGATTACTTACCTCATGATGCATCCCGGCCACACCTTGCAATGCGAATTGATCCACTTCAAAAATTAAAGATTTATGATGCGGGTGATCTTTTAATGCCAGGCGGAGATTTAGTTAAATCATTAAAGGTATTAGAGATTGCAACGGAGAAGATTTCTAAAGCTGGCGCGATCGCAGTTGTCTTAGGTGGCGATCACTCAATTGCATCCGCTGATGTGACTGGCATTGCTAATCATTTAGGTAAGGGCAAAGTTTCAATGATTCACTTTGATGCTCACGCCGATACTGGCGAAGATCAATTTGGGGCGCTAATCGGCCATGGCACACCAATGCGCCGATTAATTGAATCAGGATCTGTTCGTGGTGATCGTTTCTTGCAATTAGGACTTCGTGGTTACTGGCCAGATGATGCAACCTTTAAATGGATGGCAAGTAAAGGAATGAAATCTTATGAGATGACTGAGATTCATCATCGGGGGATGAAAGCATTATTAGATGAATCATTTGCAATTCTGACTGATGGTTGTGATGGCGTATTTTTATCTGTAGATATTGATGTGGTTGATCCTGGTATGGCGCCCGGTACTGGAACCCCAGAGCCAGGCGGCATGACAAGTAGAGAATTATTAGAGGCAGTGCGCCGAATTTGTCTTGAGTTACCAATTGTTGGTGTTGATATTGTTGAGGTTGCACCTGCCTATGACACCAGTGATATAACTGCAATATTGGCGAACCGAGTTGTATTAGAGGCGCTTAGCGCGATTGCATTAAAGAAAAGTGGTGGAAAGTACTCTGCGGTAAGAAATGTTTTAGATCGAGATTAATTTTAAAGAGAAGCAATAGCTTCATCTAAAACAGCTAATCCATCTTTAAGAAGTGCCTCATCAATTGCAAGTGATGGCAATAATCTAATTACATTTGCATAGGTGCCAGCAGAGATAATTAATACACCCTTACTTACGCAATACTTAATAATTGCAGCCTGGGCCTCTGAGTTTGGCTCATCGGTGCCAGGCTTTACTAACTCAATTGCCTGCATTGCGCCTCTGCCTCTTACCTCACCAATTATTGGATACTTCTTTGCCATTTCATTAAGCGCATCGGTCATAATTTTGCCGATCTTGTTAGCGCGCTCAACCAGATTATCTTTTTCAATTGTTTCGATTGCACCCAATGCTGCAGCACAGGCGATTGGATTTCCACCGTATGTGCCACCTAAGCCACTTAGGTGAATTGAATCCATAACATCAGCTCGGCCGGTTACCCCGGCAAGTGGCAGACCGGCAGCAATTCCCTTTGCGGTGACAATTAAATCTGGAACCACAGATTCATCTTCACATGCAAACATATGACCTGTTCTAGCAAATCCAGTTTGCACCTCATCTGCGATAAATATAATTCCGTTCTCTTTACAGAATTTAGCAAGCCCCGGTAGAAAGCCCTTACACGGAACAATGAATCCACCCTCACCAAGAATCGGTTCTATAACAATACAAGCCACATTACTGGCACCAATCTCTTTTTCAATTTTATGGAGAACTGAAAATAAAATAGAACTTTCACAAGGTTTAGTGCATGCGTCGCATCGATATGGGTAAGCCAATGGCATTCGGTAAACGTCTGGAGCAAAGGGTCCAAATCCATCCTTGTATGGCATATTCTTCGCTGTCATCGCCATAGTTAAATTAGTTCGTCCGTGGTATCCGTGCTCAAAAACAATAACAGCAGATCGTTTAGTAAATTTACGAGCAATCTTTACTGCATTTTCTACTGCTTCAGCACCTGAGTTGAAGAGAGCCGATTTCTTCTTATGAGTGCCCGGAGTCAAACGATTTAGCGCCTCGCACACCTCGACGTAACCGGTGTAAGGCACCACCATGAAGCATGTGTGGGTGAAGGCTTCAATTTGTGTTTTAACATTTTCAATAACTTTACTTGCGCTATGTCCAACATTTAATACTGCAATTCCGGCGCCTAAATCAAGAATTGAGTTGCCATCAACATCAACAATAATTGAACCTTCAGCACGTTCAATAAATACTGGAAAAGCTGTTCCAAGGGATGCTGATACGGCATCTGCTCTGCGCTTAATTAATTCGGCAGATTTTGGTCCAGGAATAGCGGTAATCAGATTACGCTTTTGAGCGATCGGATTTTTTGCCTCTGAGTACATGCGTAAATGCTATCTGAAGAGGTAAGTTGTTGGGTGGTTAAGATAGGCACATGCGTGAAATTGTCATTCTGGGCTCAACTGGATCCATCGGCGTTCAAGCCCTTGAGATCGTAGCCGCCCACCCAAATAAGTTTCGCGTTGTCGGCTTAAGTGCGGGGCGGAAAAACCCCGCATTATTAATGGAGCAGGCAAAGAAATTTAATGTACCAATTGTCGGCAGCATGGCCCCCGCCCCACAAACAGATGGCGTAAAAGTAATTGATGGTGATAACTCTTCAGTTGAAATTGCAGCTCTTCCATGCGACATTGTTTTAAATGGAATCACTGGATCAATCGGACTTGGGCCCACACTTTCCGCACTCGCTGTTGGAAACAAGGTGGCACTTGCTAATAAGGAGTCACTAGTTGCAGGCGGTGAACTAGTAATGAAGTATGGCCGGGATAAATTAATTCCAGTTGATTCAGAGCACTCAGCAATTTTTCAAGCGATGTTAGCTGGCAAAGAGAGTGATGTTAAGAAGTTAATTCTGACCGCAAGTGGTGGGCCATTTAGAGATCGAACAGATTTATCTGATGTGACTGTGACAGATGCGCTTAATCATCCAACTTGGTCGATGGGTGAGGTGGTAACAATCAACTCTGCAACCTTGCTAAATAAAGGCCTTGAAATTATTGAGGCGCATTACCTATTTAATCTTGACTATGAAATGATCGAAGCGGTAATTCATCAGCAATCGGTAGTGCACTCCCTGGTGGAATTTAATGATGGTTCAACTATCGCGCAGGCATCACCGCCAAATATGAAAGGCCCGATCGCATACGCACTTGCATATCCAGAGCGAATTAATAAAGCATGCGCACCAATTGATTGGAGTAAATCCCATACTTGGAATTTCTCACCAATTGATAATGAGAAGTATCCAGCAATTGAATTAGCAAAAAGGTGTGGTGAGTTAGATGGCGGATTGCCTGCTGTTTATAACGCAGCTAATGAGGTTGCAGTTGCAGCATTTTTAGCACAACGAATTAAATTCACAGCAATAATTGAGTTAGTTGAGCAGGTAGTACAGTCTTTTGGCAGTAACACCCCAACTACAATTAGAGATATCTCAGATGTCAGTGCGATAGAGCAAAGTGCGCGAATGAAAGCAGAAGAGCTAATTAAGGAGATTGCATAATGGCAATTATTGGCGTGCTGGCATTTGTAGTTGCGCTTTTGTTATCTGTAATGATTCATGAAGCTGGGCATTATTTAACTGCGAAAAAATTTGGTATGAAAGTGACTGAGTTCTTCTTAGGGTTTGGGCAAAAAATTTGGTCAACACAGCGGGGTGAAACTGAGTTTGGTATCAAAGCAATTCCAGCAGGTGGTTACTGCCGAATAGTTGGTATGTCACCTCGGGAGGAATTAAGTGAGGCTGATAAAGATCGGGCATTTGTTAAGGCCGGGGTTGGTCAGCGATTAATTGTTTTAGGTGCTGGCTCATTTCTACACTTTGTAATTGGCTTTGTATTACTTCTTACTCTTTTTCTATCTGTTGGCCTTACCTCAGTTACCAGCACAGTTGAGAAGGTAAGTGAGTGTATTCCGCAAAAAGCGAGTGAAGTTTGTTCAGCTAAATCAACGCCGTCACCTGCAAAAAATGTTGGCATATTAGCTGGGGATAAAATCATTAGAGTTGATGGCAAGAGCTATAAAGATTGGTCAGATGTTGTATCGGTAATTCGTGCCTCTGCTGGCAAAGAGTTAATTATTACAGTTGAACGAAATGGCGCACCAGTTGATATTACGGTAACACCTGCAAGTAGAAATTTAGATGGAAATGTAATTGGCGTACTTGGCGTTGTTAATAAAGTTGGCACTATTACCTATGGCCCAGTTGATGCAGTTTCAAGAGCTGGCAAATTTACTGGCCAAATACTTCAAAACAGTGCCACGTCTTTAGTTTTACTACCATCTAAGATTC
This sequence comes from Actinomycetota bacterium, assembly GCA_026392945.1. Taxonomy (GTDB): domain Bacteria; phylum Actinomycetota; class Actinomycetes; order Nanopelagicales; family Nanopelagicaceae; genus Nanopelagicus. Next base: position 54,111 of record JAPLBB010000029.1, read on the forward strand.
CTAATTTAATTAGCCAAACTTTCGGCGGCGAAAAAAGAGATGCAGAAGGTTTAGTTGGGGTAGTAGGCGTTGCTCGGGTAAGTGGCGAGACGGCAAATACCAAAGCATTAACAGTTCGAGAAAAGATTGCCACCTTTATTTTAATTATTGCCTCATTAAATTTGTTTGTCGGAATGTTTAATTTATTGCCACTTTTGCCATTAGATGGTGGACATATGGCGGTTGCAATTGTTGATGGGGTAAGAAACTTCTTAGCTAGAAGGCGGGGGTTGGCAAAGCCGGCACCATTTGATGTTGAACGGCTCACACCAATCACTATGGTTGTCTTTGTTTTAATGGCAGCGTTATCAATTCTCCTACTTGCCGCAGATATCTTTAACCCAATTAAAATGAATTTCTAGGTAGGCTTCACTCATGGTTGATTTAGGAATTCCAGCCGCTCCACCTCCTACGCTTGCGCGGAGACGAAAAAGTAGGCAACTTAAAGTTGGTTCAGTATTAGTCGGTGGGGATGCACCTGTTTCAGTTCAATCGATGTGTACGACTTTAACCTCTGATGTAAATTCAACACTACAACAGATCGCAGAGTTAACTGCATCTGGTTGCCAAATAGTTAGAGTGGCAGTTCCTTCTCAAGATGATGCTGATGCACTTGCTCAGATTGCTAAAAAATCACAGATACCAGTAATTGCCGATATTCATTTTCAACCAAAGTATATTTTTGCCGCGATCGATGCTGGTTGTGCGGCAGTTCGAGTTAACCCAGGAAATATTAAACAATTTGATGACAAGGTTAAAGAGGTAGCAAAGGCAGCAGGGGATGCTGGGATTCCAATTCGAATTGGTGTTAACGCTGGTTCATTAGATCCAAGATTGCTAGCAAAGTATGGCAAGGCAACACCTGAAGCTCTCGCTGAATCTGCGTTATGGGAAGCATCATTATTTGAAGAGCATGGTTTTAGCGATATTAAAATCTCGGTAAAACATCATGATCCGGTAACAATGGTTAAGGCTTATCGCTTGCTTGCAGCACAGTGTGATTATCCATTACATCTTGGCGTAACAGAGGCTGGACCAATTTTCCAAGGAACAATTAAATCTGCAACCGCTTTTGGCATATTACTTGCCGAAGGAATTGGTGACACAATCAGAGTTTCACTCTCTGCCCCTCCAGTTGAAGAGGTAAAGGTTGGTATCTCGATTTTAGAATCACTTAATTTACGTCAACGTAAATTAGAGATTGTCTCTTGTCCATCATGTGGCCGTGCCCAAGTAGATGTTTACTCTTTGGCGGAAAAAGTTCAAGCTGGTTTGCAAGGAATGACTGTGCCACTTCGAGTTGCCGTAATGGGTTGTGTTGTTAATGGACCTGGTGAAGCTAGAGAAGCAGATCTTGGTGTGGCATCTGGAAATGGTAAGGGTCAGATATTTGTTAAGGGCGAGGTAATTAAAACTGTGCCTGAAGCACAGATAGTTGAGACGCTAATTGAAGAGGCAATGCGCCTTGCTGAAGAAATGGAGGCTGCGGGAGTGGCATCAGGTACGCCATCCGTTGCTGTTCAATAGATAGGCTTTACCTATGTT
>JAPLBB010000055.1 GCA_026392945.1 Actinomycetota bacterium
CCGGGCTGGGTATTAGTAGTTTTGATGACCACCGCTTTGGTGACGGGGATCTGGTCAATCGCCGCACCAAAGCTGACCACAATCTTGCGCAACTCTTTAGATGCAATGGGCGGTATCAGGTAGTTGCGCAAGCTTTTATTAGGCAAAAGCCGCGGATCAGTTGAATCCTTTATTACGATCATTCCGCAGGTGTTTATTTTCTTAATTATGTTTCAACTCGTTTTTATGCAGTTTGATGTAATGAAGGATTCAAACCTATCCCAAGGCGAGCTAGCAAAAATTGCAATCGAAGGCGGTGAAGGGAACTATAACTACTACCCACTAATTGGTGGAGGTTCCCTTCTAGTTGTTAATCACAAGCAATCAAATAAGAAAGTTATTGCAGTAGCTGTTGATGAATCAACCAATAACTAAGTACCTAAAAAAGAGATCAAATGGCTCAGCCATTGCTGAGTTTCTAATCTTTACCCTGCCTTTCTTCACTGTATTTTTAATTCTAATTACCCAAATTCATAGTAAATCAATGGCGCTTCTTGAAAGTAACAACTTAGCAAGGCAGGCAGTTCGTGCATTTGTTACCAGCCCTTCCGCAGAGCTAGCAATGATTCGGGCTTATCAGGTGATTGATTTATATAAATCAAATCTCACCCAAGATACGCAGCAATCTAGGCCGATTAACTTAAGCATTAACTGCCAAGAGTTTCCCTGTTTTTCACCAGGCAATAAGGTGAGTGCAACGGTAAGTATTGGCCGATTAAGTAAGTCAACTGCAACTGAGTATGTGGATCTATGGCGATAAGGAAATTGCTCTTTGGTAAAAGCCGGGGCTCACTTATCCCACTATCTTTTGGATTTTTTCTAATCGCTATTTGCTTAGCTTTTATCTCAATCAACATCTCAACTGCCTATGCACTTAAAAAAGAGCTTTCCAATATTGGTGAGGCGGCAATAAACAATGCTGCTCACTCAATTAATCTCTTTGCCTATTACGGTGAAATCAATCGATTCCAATCTAATAAGCGGGTGCCACTTGATTGTCAGGCGGCGAGTAGCTCATTTAGCAATTTGATTCAATCAATTGATTTATCCGGTAAGAAAATAAGTATTGAGAGATTTAATTGTGATCTCTATGAATTATCTGCTCAGATATCTGTTGCCGGAAGAATGCCAATCCAAATTCCATTTTTTAACCTAGATAACTTGGATAATCTGACGATTCGAACCACCATTGGCGCAAGTTCGAAAATACAACCATAAGTAGATTATCCTCTAGCCTATGGCCGCCCGCGAGTATCAAGAGGAGATATCTAAAGTAGATATCACTTTGAAATCAATTGAACAGGTGTTAAACCTGCCCAAATTAATTGAGAGCGCGATAGAGCTTGAGAGACAAGCGAGTGAACCAAATCTTTGGGATGATCCCCAAGCAGCGCAGGTGATAACCAGCAAGTTATCCAGAGCGCAATCAACGATTAATAAAATTAGCTCAATTCGCACCCGCTTAGATGATCTGCCAGTAATGCTTGAACTTGCCGGAAATGAATCAGATAAAGCTGCTGCCTATAAAGATATTGATCAAGAGTTAGATAATCTAACTAAAATTATTAATGATTTAGAGGTTCAAACATTATTAAGTGGTGAGTATGACGAGCGGGATGCGCTAATGACCATTAGATCAGAGGCTGGCGGAGTAGAGGCAGCTGATTGGGCGCAGATGCTGATGCGAATGTATGTCAGATTTTGTGAGCGACATAATTACAAAATCGATGTATTAGAAACCTCATATGCTGAAGAGGCAGGAATTAAATCAACTACTTTTCGTATCAGCGCGCCATACGCCTATGGCCGGCTTTCAGTTGAGCAGGGAACACATCGATTAGTTCGGATATCGCCATTTGATTCCCAATCACGCCGTCATACATCTTTTGCCGGTGTTGAGGTTGTGCCGGTGGTGGAGCAAAGTGATCACATTGAAATTGAAGAAAAGGATTTAAGAGTTGATGTTTATCGCTCATCAGGTCCTGGTGGACAAGGAGTTAACACCACCGATTCTGCAGTAAGAATTACGCACTTACTAACTGGAATTGTGGTCTCCTGCCAAAATGAAAGATCACAAATTCAAAACCGGGCAACTGCGATGGCAGTTTTGCAATCTAAATTATTAGAACGTCGCCGGTTAGAAGAGCGAGCAAAGATGGATGCATTAAAGGGAGACAACTCAGGTTCATGGGGAAATCAAATGCGTTCATATGTTTTAGCTCCATATCAAATGGTTAAGGATTTGCGAACTGATTTTGAAGTTGGAAATCCATCTGCAGTACTAGATGGAGATCTAGATGGATTTATTGAGGCTGGTATTAAATGGCGAAAAGAGCGCGAGTAATCTCACATTAAGCGGAGATTCTCAGCCTTTATTTGTGGAAATTAGCGGTAAATAACCGAAGATAAGTGATTACTTATCTAAACTAGTACCAGATATCTAATTGATCTACTGAAGGGCTTTGAATTGATTCGCTTTGAGAATGTCACCAAGATGTATCCACGTCAAGAAAAAGCTGCCCTTGATGGCGTAAACCTTGAGATTAATAAGGGTGAGTTTGTTTTCTTAGTTGGATTATCTGGCTCTGGTAAATCTACTTTTTTAAGATTAGTACTCCGTGAAGAGCGCCCATCTGCTGGAATCATTCATGTTGCCGGCAAAGAGTTAAACACATTAGCTGATCATAAAGTTCCAGAGCTGCGCCGTCAGGTTGGTACGGTATTTCAAGATTTTAGATTACTTCCAAATAAAACAGTTTCTGAAAATGTTGCCTTCACCCTGCATGTGCTTGGCTACTCAAATAAACAGATCAGCCGCGAAGTGCCTGAGGTTTTAGAGTTAGTAGGACTAGAAGAAAAAGGTGATCGTAAGCCGAGTGAGTTATCAGGAGGCGAGCAACAACGAGTTGCAATTGCAAGAGCTTATGTTTCACGTCCAACAATTTTGATTGCAGATGAGCCAACTGGAAACTTAGATCCAGCCACCTCAGTTGGCATTATGAAATTGTTAGATCGCATCAATCGTGAGGGAACTACCGTAGTGATGGCAACTCATGACTCTGGCATTGTCGATCAGATGCGCAAACGTGTGATTGAGTTAGAGGGCGGACATGTAATTAGAGATCAAGCCCGTGGTGTTTATGGCTATACCGGTTAATCAGCTGATGAAAAAGATAGGGTTATCAAATGCGCGCTAAGTTTGTAATGAGTGAGGTTGGAATTGGGCTGCGCCGAAACTTAACTATGACCTTTGCGGTAATGATTACCGTTGCTATCTCACTTTCCTTACTTGGTATTGGCTTACTTGCTAACTCACAGGTGCGAGTAATGAAGGATTATTGGTATGACAAGATCGAGGTCTCAATATTTTTATGTGGCTCACTCTCTGAAGGACAATCTTGCGCAAAGGGTGTAATTACCGCAGACCAAAAGATTGGCATCCAGCGAGATCTGCAAGCACTTCCGGTAGTAGAAAATGTTTACTATGAATCACAAGGTGAGGCGTTTAAGCGTTTTCAAGAGAGATTTAAAGGATCTGCAATTGCCCAAAATGTAACGCCAGATCAATTACCTGAATCATTTAGAGTTAAGTTAAAAGATCCAACTAAGTTTGCCGTAATTGAAAGTGCATTTGCGGGCCGGCCTGGTGTTGATATTGTGCAGGATCAACAAGCAATTCTTGATAAGTTTTTTAAATTACTTGGCGTATTAAGAAATGGCGCATTAGCAATTGGCGCTGCATCGGTATTGACCGCCTCTTTATTAATTAGCAACACCTTACGTATTGCAGCATTTAATCGAAGACGTGAGACTGGAGTAATGAAATTAGTTGGTGCCTCAAGTTTTTCAATTCAGCTGCCATTTTTACTAGAAGGAATCTTTGCGGCAATCTCTGGCTGGATTGTCTCTACCGGCTTCCTTGCCGCATTTAAAGCAGTAGTTGATACCAAAGTAGCCCCGCTTTTAACCTTCACTCAATTTTTCACCTGGAAAGATGTTTGGGTCGCCTCTGCTTGGTTGCTTCTAACCGGCTTAATTGTTTCAAGCGCGGCATCTGTGATTACACTTCGTAAATACCTAAAGGTGTAACAACCACCTCAAAACAGATTGGGGGTTGCTTATGGTCAAAGAGCTTGGCAAGAAGGTAATTGCCCAAAATAAAAGCGCCCGTCATGATTACTTTATTGAAGAGGTTTATGAGTGCGGTTTAGTTTTAACCGGCACTGAGGTTAAATCATTAAGAGCAGGTAGAGCATCTCTTACTGATGGTTATGCGATGGCAAAAGATGGTGAGATTTGGGTAAGTGGTATTCATATTCCTGAATATAACCAGGGTAGTTGGACCAACCATATTCCAAGACGAGACCGTAAGTTATTACTTCACAAACGAGAGATCGCCCAAATTGCCGGGGTAATTAAACAAGGTGGTTTAACGCTAGTTCCGCTCTCACTTTACTTTAAAGATGGCAAAGCCAAGGTTGAGATTGCAGTTGCAAAGGGTAAGAAAGCACACGATAAACGCAATACTTTGATGGAACAACAGATGAGCCGTGAGACAGATCGTGAGTTATCAAGGCGTAAATCAGGTAAGGCAAGTACTGGCGGTAAGCGCAAAAACTCTGATCAAGATTACGATTAGTAGTTGAATTAACAGTATTTATAAATTGCCTGTAAAATAACCCTTTCACACAACTAAATATTGAAAAGTAATTCGCTTAACTCTTGGGGGTGAACGGTCTCGACTTTAGTCGTTACTTCAAGGCAAGCGGGCCGAGGAAGCCGTGATGATCTCGTTAACCACAAAAACATGGCAAACTATAAGCGCAAGTAAAACTGCCGCTGATTA
>JAPLBB010000067.1 GCA_026392945.1 Actinomycetota bacterium
ATGACACTCTAATGAGCACTGCAAGATTATGAGTAGGTCTATTTAGGTTCGCACGTAACTAACGTCGGGCCAGGAGAAGGAGAAGTGTGGCCAAGGTCCGCGTTTATGAATTAGCTAAAGAGTTAGGGCTTGAAAGTAAAGAGCTTCTATCTAAGCTACAAGAGGTCGGCGAATTTGTTCGCTCGGCATCATCAACAGTTGAAGCACCAGTTGTGCGAAAGTTGATGGATAAATTTCCAGATTTAATGCCAGCTGAGGCTGCGCCAAAAGTAAAGAAAGCACCGGTTAAAAAAGCCGCCCCTAAAGCCACGGTAAAGGTTGAAGACCTTCCGCCTGAGTTACAACAAATGATTGAAGATGCAACACCAATTACAAAACCCGCTACGCCACCTGCGCGTGCGTCAAATAATCCATTCCCGGCAACACCGAACACACCACCTACTGGTAGTGCAATGCCAAGACCACCGAGAGCTGGAAATAATCCATTTAGTTCTGGCGGCGGCGGACCACGTCCACCGGCAAGACCAATTCGTCCTGGTGAAGGCGGAAGAACTCCTGGAAAATTACAACCCGGACAACGTCCACCAATGTCAGGTGCACGTCCTGGTTCTGTTCGTCCAGGTTTTGCAGCACGTCCTGCGCAAAGTAATCCACGTCCGGCATCTGGTGCACCAGGTTCAACACGTCCTGGTGGTTCTTTATCTCCTTATCGTTCACCATCAGCATCTCCTACCGGCGCACCATTAGGTGGCAAAGGTGGCGGTCGTCCACCACAACGCGGTGGCGCAGCTGGTGCATTTGGTAAAGGTGGCAAAGGAAAAGGTAAAGGCCGCGGACAAAAGAGTAAAAAAGAAAGACGTGAAGATTTTGAAAATCTACCAGCACCACAATTAGGTGGCGCCGTTGTTCCACGCGGTGATGGCAAGACTGTTGTCAGAATGCGACGCGGTGCAACGTTGATGGATTTTGCAGAAAAGATAAATGCAGATCCAGCCGCATTAGTCTCAGCACTTTTCCACCTAGGTGAGATGGTTACTGCAACTCAATCAGTTGATGAAGATACCTTCACATTATTGGGCGCAGAGCTTGGTTTCCAAATCCAGATCGTAAGCCCTGAGGATGAGGATCGTGAGTTACTAGAAGAGTTTGATATCAATCTTGAGCAGGAGTTAGCTGAGATTGATCCAGAGGACTTAGTAGTGCGCTCGCCAATTGTTACCGTGATGGGACATGTTGATCATGGTAAGACTCGATTGTTAGATGCAATTAGATCTACTGAGGTAATTAAGTCTGAGGCTGGTGGAATTACACAGCACATTGGTGCTTACCAAGTCACGAAGCATTTACTGCAATGCGTGCTCGAGGTGCGAAGGTAACTGATATCGCTGTTCTAGTTGTTGCAGCTGATGATGGCGTTATGCCACAAACGATTGAAGCGTTAAACCATGCGCAAGCAGCGGATGTGCCAATTGTGGTTGCAGTTAACAAGGTAGATAAAGAGGGTGCTAACCCAGACAAGATTCGCCAACAGTTAACTGAATACAACTTGATTGCTGAAGAGTATGGCGGACAAACAATGTTTGTTAACGTTTCAGCTCTATCTGGCAAAGGTATTGATGAGTTAATTGATGCAATTTTGTTAACAGCAGATGCTGCAATTGATCTGCATGCAATCTCTGATGGAATTGCTCGTGGTGTGGCAATTGAAGCAAATCTTGATAAGGGCCGAGGTCCAGTTGCTACTGTTTTGGTACAACGCGGAACACTTCACGTCGGAGATGCAATTGTTGCTGGCGGTGCTTATGGTCGAGTTCGTGCGATGTTAGATGAACATGGTGAGTCAATGGAAGAGGCTGGACCATCTCGTCCGGTGCAGGTCCTTGGCTTTACATCTGTGCCAGGTGCTGGTGATTCATTTATCGTTGCAGAAGATGATCGCACTGCACGTCAGATTGCTGAGAAGCGTCAATTAGCTTCACGTAACGCATCTCTTGCTAAAGCACGCAAGAAGGTTTCACTTGAAGATTTCCTAGAACAATCAAAGGTAAATACTTTGAACTTGATCTTAAAGGGAGATGTTTCTGGCTCGGTAGAAGCATTAGAAGATGCACTATTGCAATTAGACATGGGTGCTGAGGTTGATCTAAGAGTTATTCACCGTGGTGTTGGTGCAATTACTAAGAACGATGTTACTTTGGCATCAGCTTCTACTGCAGTAATTATTGGTTTCAATGTTAAGCCAGAGCCACAAACTGCCATCTTTGCCGAGCATGAGGGTGTTGAAGTTAAGTTCTACACCGTTATCTATAAGGCAATTGAAGAGATCCAAGCATCACTTAAGGGATTACTTAAGCCAGAGTTTGAAGAGGCGGTCCTTGGTAATGCCGAGGTGCGCGATATCTTCAAATCAAGCAAGTTTGGAAATATTGCAGGCTGCATAGTCTCTGATGGAAATATCAGACGTAATGGCAAGGTTCGCACAATGCGAGCCGGTGTCGTAATTGGTGAAAACTTGAGCATCGAATCACTTCGTAGATTTAAAGATGATGCAACTGAGGTCCGTGAGGGATTTGAGTGCGGAATTGGACTTGGATCATTTAAGGATCTGCAAGTTGGCGATGTTATTCAGGTCTATGAGATCCGTGAGAAAAAGCGGGCTTAAATTATGCCAAGTAAACGTCCATTACAAGTTGCAGATCGCATAAAAGAAATCATTGCTAACGCGCTTGAATCGAGAGTAAAAGATCCGCGTCTTGGTTTTGTGACAATTACTGATGTGCGGGTGACTGGTGATTTACAACAGGCATCAATTTTTTATACCGTGCTTGGTGATACTGCATCTCGCGAAGCAACTGGCGCTGCGTTAAGTAGTGCAAAGGGAATGCTTAGATCAGAGGTTGGTCGAGCGTTAGGACTACGTATTACGCCATCTCTTGAATTCTTTTTAGATGGCATGAGCGAGTCAGCTTCGGCGATGAATGATCTAATTGATCAAATGCATAAGGCAGATGCGGAAGTCGCAAAGTTACGTGCCGGAGCAAAGCCAGTTGCTGAAGATCCATATAAAAAGCACGATTAACTGGTGAAGTAAATGGATGGCTTTTTATTAATTGATAAAGCCGGTGGCATGACTAGCCATGATGTAGTGGCTATAACAAGAAAGAAATTAGATACCAAAAAAGTTGGCCACGCTGGCACATTAGATCCAATGGCAACTGGGGTATTAGTACTAGGAGTTGGAATTGCCACTCGCTTACTTACCTACATAACAGATGGTAAGAAAACTTATGAAGCAACAATCTCACTTGGAAAATCAACTCACACCGATGATAAAGAGGGCGACTTAACATTTACTGCTGATCAAGAACTTATTTCAAAGATTAGTGATGATCAAATAAAATCTGAGTTAGTAAAATTCATTGGAAATATTAAGCAGCGACCAAGCTCTGTTTCAGCAATAAAAATAGATGGGAAAACTGCTCATGCCAGAGTAAGAGCTGGGGAGAGTGTTGAGATTGCAGAACGCGATATAACAATTTATGAGTTAATTACCAAAGAAATTCGGCACACTTCAGATGCAATTGAGGTTGAGATTACAGTTACTTGCTCAGCTGGAACATATATCAGAGCAATCGCCAGAGATCTTGGTGATAACTTAAAGATTGGCGGACACTTAATCTCACTTAGAAGGACCTTGGTCTCACCTTTCTCAATTGAGCAGTGCCAGTCGGTTAAGGATGCAGATTTGATTCCAGTTGGTGAAGTAATTGAGAAGTTATTTCCAATCAGAAAACTTGAATTATCACAAAGCCGGGAGATCTCATTTGGGCGAGTAATTGAACAAAATTCAAGTGAAGAGGTCTTTGCTGCCATTGATAATCTAGGCAACTTTGTAGCGCTGCTACAAAACAAATTACAAGGGAATCTTGTGGTTGCCGCCCCGATTCTGGTCTCTGGATCCGGGCAATAGCAGGGTATGAAAGAATAAGCAGATGAAGAAGGTTGTTGCGATTGGTATTTTTGATGGTGTTCATGCTGGCCATCAACAAATTATTGCTACGGCAAAACATCAAGGTGATGTAACAGTTATGACCTTTGACCCACATCCAACATCTGTGATCGCACCAGAGCGCACCCCAACCCAGTTAGTAAATATCAAGGATCGGATTGAATTACTTAAACAGGCCGGGGCAACTGCAGTTGAAGTGGTCAGCTTTAATAAGGATTTTTCCCAACTAACCCCTGATCAATTTATTGAAGATATTTTAATTGGTAGGTTTTCAGCTGAGCATGTAGTAATTGGTGAGAATTTTAATTTTGGATACAAAGCACAAGGAACACCGAAGTATTTAACTGAAGTAGGTCCTAAGTATGGTTTTGGAGTTTCAATTGTTAAATTACATGAAGACCGGGGATCAACTATCTCATCTTCTAGAATTAGAAATCTAATCATTGATGGGCAGATTGAACGAGCAAATGAGTTATTGACTCGCAACTTTTATTTAAAAGGACCGGTTGTTCATGGTGAAAAACGCGGACGTGAGATTGGATATCCAACTGCAAACATTAGCTTGAATTCACTCGCCACAATTCCGGCAGATGGTGTTTACGCCGGTTGGTTAAGTGTTGGTGAATATAGATGGGCAGCTGCTATCTCAATTGGCACTAACCCAACATTTCCTGGTGTTAGAGGAAGACAAGTTGAAGCCTATGCATTAGATCAAGTTGGATTAGATTTATATGATCAAGAGGCAAAAATTGAATTTGGCTACAGATTGCGTGACACCTTAAAGTTTGATGGATTACCACCACTACTTGAGCAGATGAAAAAAGATTGCGATCAGGCACGGGAATTAACTAGTAAATAACGCTCAATTTCCGCCCGATTTTAAGTATCACCTACTGCGCTGGTAATCTTGCGCCACTAAAGCGAGAAGGTGCGCCTTCGTGAATAACACCGAGGCCCTCGTGACAGACAGAAGGAGCAATACAAATGGCATTAACGCCAGAGGTTAAAAAGGAAATCATTACCAAGTACGGCTCATCTGCAACTGACACAGGTAGCCCAGAAGCACAGGTAGCACTTCTTTCAAAGCGTATTGATGAGATAACACAACATTTGCAGACAAACAAAAAGGATCATCACAACCGTCGTGGTTTGTTATTGATGGTCGGTAAGCGTCGTCGGATTTTGCAGTACCTCGCCAAGACAGATATTGAGCGCTATAGAGCGATTATCGAAAAGCTCGATCTTCGCCGTTAATTAAAAATCAGCAAAAACTTTATCTA